>JBAXRT010000038.1:0-21276 GCA_037131065.1 bacterium
GGTGACTTTGCCCCTACCCTTTTACCCTGAAATTTCGTAAACGCAGGCTGTTCGTAACTACGAACACCGAACTGAAAGCCATGGCTCCCGCCGCCAGCATCGGGTTCAGCAATCCTGCCGCAGCAACAGGGATCAGCGCAACATTATAGATGAGCGCCCAAACCAGGTTCTGTATAATAGTTTGGTAGGTGCGTCGCGACAGTTCAATGGCACGCCCTACCCCCGCCAGATCACCACTCATGAGGGTGATGCCTGCAGCCGCCATGGCCACATCGGTTCCCGTGCCGATGGCAATTCCCACATCAGCCTGCGCCAGCGCCGGGGCATCATTGATCCCGTCGCCAACCATCGCAACGACCAGCCGCTTTCCTTCACCCTGCAATGCTCCCTCCTGCAGCTTCCTGATCTCCCCAGCCTTATCTCCGGGCAAAACCTCGGCAAGCAGGCTCTCAATACCCACCTGGCCGGCAATTGCCCGGGCTGCTGCTTCATTATCGCCGGTGATCATCATAACCCTGAGCCCCATCCGTTGGATCTCTCCAACAGCCTCTTTTGACGAAGGCTTTACCGTATCGGCAAGCGCTATGAGCCCGGCAGGGATGTGAGGTCCCTCCTGCCCCTCGGCTCCGGCCGCAACAACCATCACCGTCTTTCCCTCCCGCTGTAATCGGATGATCTCCAGGTCAAAAGCCTCCAGGCAGATCCCCTCATTCTGCATCATCCGGGGGTTCCCTATCATCACAGACCGGTCGCCGACCACGGAACGAATCCCGAAGCCGCTGACGGCTTTGAATTTTGACGGCTCCGTGACCTCCAGTCCCTTCTCTTTAGCCGAATCAACAATCGCCCTGCCCAGCGGGTGTTCCGATCCCTTTTCAGCTGATGCAGACAGTTTCAGTAATTGGTCCTTCTCCCATCCGGGGAAGACCACAAGGTCGGTTACTCCAGGCTGCCCCATGGTAATGGTCCCGGTCTTGTCGAAAACGATCATGCTGATCTTTCCTGCCCGCTCGAGTGTTTCGCTGTTCCTGAAGAGGATCCCGTGTCCGGCTCCCCTCGCGGTTCCCACCATGATGGCGGTGGGTGTTGCCAACCCTATCGCACAGGGACAGGCGATGACAAGCACGGCGATAGCGTTCATCATTGCGATCGTCCAACCGGCCTGAGAAAAGAGGATCCAGCCGGCAAGCGTCAGTATGGCCAGCAGGATGATGACCGGTACAAAATATTTTCCGATCCTGTCGGCCATCTTCTGCACCGGGGCCTTGGTCCCCTGCGCCTCCTGCACCAGCTGTATGATCCGGGCAAGCGCCGTGTTCTTCCCCACCCTGATGGCCTCTAAGCGGATCATCCCCTCGAGGTTGAGGGTGGATCCGATCACCTCATCGCCCGGCCCCTTGCTTACCGGCATCGATTCGCCGGTGATCATCGACTCGTCCAGCGAAGATCTTCCTTCGGTAATGATACCGTCGACCGGGATCTTCTCACCGGGACGAACAACCAGGGTATCCCCGACGATCATCTGGTCAAGCTTTATCTCCGACTCCGCGCCATTCCGGATCACCCGGGCCGTTCTTGCTTTCAACCTCATCAGGGCACGCAACGCTTCCGAAGTCTTTCCTTTGGCGCGGGTTTCGAGGTATTTCCCGAGCCGGATCAGGGTGATGATGGCAGCCCCGGTTTCATAATAAACATGGTGACTGCTTACCAGTTTGAGGGTAACGGCAAGACTGGAAAAATAGGCAACCGACGATCCCATCATGATGAGGACATCCATGTTGGCGCTGCCGCCACGCAGACTTTTCCAGGCACCCCGGTAGAACTGCCAGCCGACAACGAACTGAACGACGGTGGCGGCCGCGAGCATCATGTACTGATCACCGTTGAAGCCGATGCCAGTGAAATCACGGAGCATGCTGAAGACGATCAGTGGGATTGTGAAGATAAGTCCGAGGATCAGGAGGTTTTTCTGTTTCTTGAGTTCCGAATTTCGGACACGGACCTCCACATCATCAGCCTCTTCCGACTCGCCTGAAAGGAGCGGTGTAAATCCCGATCTGCTGATCACGCTGACGAACTCACCGATGGAGGTGGCACCCGGGATGTATTCAAGGGCAATACGCTCGGTTGTGAAATTAGCCGTGGCAGCCAGTACTCCTTTCTGGCGTAAAAGGACCTTCTCCAGCGCCAGGGCATCTGCATGATCATGCATCCCGCTAACAGGAAACTCAACCCTTCCGGTTGCAATCCCGTAGCCTGTCTTTTTCACCGAGGTGATGATCTGCTGCTCATTGATAAGAGAGGGGTCAAAAGCAAGGTGAAGCTTTTCAGATGCAAAGTCGATGTTCGCCACCCCGATGCCGGGCAGTTTCCGGATATTCCGTTCGATGTTTGCCGCACAATTGGTACAGGACATCCCGGTGACGGGCATGGAAATATTTTTAATCTCAACCATTCAGACCTCCCGGCACTTCATGGATAAAGTGCTTTACAAATTAGTGGGTTAACGTAAATGGATCATATAAAAATATGTCAATACTTTGTTTTATTTTTCCGTTTGCGGTCTCCCTGGTTCCGCTTTTTCGATTTGTCAAAATCCGTACCCCCTTTGAACTTATTTTTCCCTCCGAATGATTTACCCTCTTTCCTTCCTTTGTTTGACGGCTCCTGCTCAAAATCGACCACCAGCGGGATATCCCGGAAATCAAGATTTTTCAGGGAAGCGATAAGTCCGGGTGCTGCCGCTGTCTCCACTTCAAAAACGGCGCTTTTCTTTGCCAGGTCGATATTGCCGATTCGGATCCTTCGGCCGGTGGTGTTCTCGTTGACCAGTTCGATGAGGGTCGCCGGGTAGAGGCCGTCTACCTTGCCGACATTGATCGTCAAACGGACGAAACCGGGTTCATCCCTGCGGAATCCGGCGCCGGACCTGCCTTTATCCCGCTCTTTTTCTTCCGTCACATTGATATCCTTTGCGCTCCTGTAATATTCCAGGAAGCGGTTGAATTCAAGGGCAACAAAACGCTTGATGATATCCTCCTTCTCAAGCCACTCCAGTTTACGGTAGATGGCAGGGAGGAAGGGATCGATATCTGAGTGTTCGATCTCCACATTTTCCATCTTGCTGATCATGTTGAACAGCTGCTTCTCACAGATCTCACGTCCTCCGGGGATCTTGCCGGCAGTGATCGGTTTGTTGATCCTCTTCTCGATCTGCTTTATTATATGTTTTTCTTTCGTATTGATGATGGAGATTGAAATGCCTGCCTTGCCTGCGCGGCCTGTCCGCCCGCTGCGGTGGGTATATGCCTGCATGTCATCCGGCAGGTTATAATTGATAATATGGGTAAGATCATCCACATCAATACCGCGTGCGGCCACATCGGTTGCAACCAGGAGCCGGACATGGCGTATACGGAACTTCTGCATCACGCTGTCGCGCTGCGCCTGCGATAAATCCCCGTGAAGCGCTTCGGCATTGTACCCGTCATGGATCAGCTTGTCGGCTATTTCCTGGGTGTCAATCCTTGTGCGGCAAAAAACTATCCCGTAAATGGAGGGATAGTAATCGACGATCCGCTTCAGCGCAACGTACTTGTCTTTTGCATGCACGGTATAATAGATGTGACGGATATTCTCGGCCCCGGCATTTTTACTCCCTATCGTGATCTCCACCGGGTTGTGCATGTACTTCCTTGCGATCACAGCCACCTCGTTCGGCATGGTGGCTGAAAAAAGCAGGGTACTGCGCTCTTCCGGGACTTCAGCCAGGATATCATTGATACTGTCGAGAAATCCCATATTCAGCATCTCATCCGCTTCATCCAGGACGACGGTCTTCACCCTGCCCAGACGGATCGCACGGCGGCGCATAAGGTCAAGCAACCTTCCGGGTGTGGCGACAACGATCTGGACCCCTTTTTTCAGTGACTTGATCTGTATCTCCATGCTGCTTCCTCCGTAAACCGGAAGTACTTTAAGGTCATCGGTGTATTTCCCGAAATCATTCAGATCGTTCGTGATCTGAAGGCATAATTCCCGTGTCGGGCAAAGTACCAGTGCCTCGGGTGTTGCACTGCCTGTATCGGCCTGCTGGATCAGCGGTACGCCATAGGCGGCGGTCTTTCCGGTCCCGGTCTGGGCCAGGGCGACAATATCGGTCTTCTTGCCAAGAAGCAGCGGGATCACCTTTTCCTGTACGGGCATGGGTGATTCAAAGCCGAGTTCGGTCAGGGCAAGTGCGATATCCTCACGGATGCCCAATTCTTCAAATGTTATCATGTAAATTCAAATTGTGTGCTTTCGGGATCTCCGGTGGTCGGGCGTCACGCTGAGTGACTGGGCAGGAAATTAGGATTCGGTATGCTAGTCCGGGAAACACTTGTTAATATTGCGGCAAAGGTACGACACTTTACGGTCCGATCCTCTTAATTTTTTTAGCCTTCAGAACGGGCTGCATTCAAGCGGGGATAACCTCAGGTAGTGCTGCCGTTCGGAAGGGCACTGTTCGTAACGGTCTTTCCCGAAAAGTCTTATTTTGGAAAATTCGAGGATGACGGTGATCTCATGGGCCCCGCCCGTTCCTGCAAGATTCCCCGCAAGCTGTATATCATAACTGTACATGAATTTCAGGCTCATGTCGTCGGCAAAAATATAACGGTATCCGGCGATGATATCCAGGGATGTTGCACCCTTGTAGTTGTTGGTGGTATAAAGATATCCTCCAAGGTAAATGTTGTACTTCAGCATATTCATCCCTACCTGGAGGGAGTTTTTGCCGTTCTGATTCTGGTAAAGGATCCCGGGATTTATCTTCAGCGGATCACCAAACCCTCGGTTGGTTGTAAGGGTCGGAGATGAGGTCCTTCCAACTGCGATCACGAAGTCGAGATGGCCGATGTACTTCCTTGGCAAAGGCGACTTTGAGGTAGCCAGGAACGATTCATCCGGCTGGAACAGGTGGTCGACCGCAAAACCTGCAGTCCCTGCCAGGTTACCGGAGCTGTTGACAAACTGGACCAGTCCCCCGACCGAAAAATCGGCAAAGATCCTTTGCTGGCTGTCGGGAGGGGGAAGCGCCGTATTATAGATGTTCCCGTATGTTTCATTGAGCTGGTCGCTGAATACAAAGTCGTTCCAGTTGATGCTTTTCTGCATCACGGAGGCTTTTACCCCGATCTGGCTGATCATGAAGGAGGAGAGCGGGATCCTGACGGAGAGTGACAGACCGGCGGAGAAGTTCTTGATGAACCCGATCCCTTCGTTGTCGGAGTTGATCATGATCCCGAGTCCCCCGGCACCGGGGAGGTTCCTGTCGCCCCAGTCGGCCGAAAAATACATGGTCTTGAAATCGACCGGCAGAGCGGGCCATTGTTCCCGGTAGGAGAACCTGGCTCTCAAACCGAGGTTCAGCCCGGTAAAGGCGGGATTGTAATAGACCGGGGCATTCAGCCACTGGGTATAATTCGGATCCTGACCACTCACCGGAAGAGGCGAAAGGGAGAGTCCAAGAAGGACGATCACCGGAAAAAGTAAACTTGTTTTCATGTTTAAATGATTTAAGATTACCTCAGTAATGTTACTGTTCCCATCGGTTTTGCAGGGCCCTTTCCGATATCTGAGCCCGTCCAGATGGTGTTGTCAATAAATTGTGCATCGACTTTCCACATGTAGGTTCCCTGTGGCATCAACACACCGTTGCAGGTACCGTCCCAGCCTTCGGCAGGTCGTCCCTGTTCGTCAAGTTTAGCGGATTCCCACAGCAGGTGGCCCCAGTTGTCGTAGATCTCGATCCTGTACCGTTTCAGGTTCCGGCCGGCCGGCCTGAAGGTATTGGCAGGATAGACATTAGCCGTGGGGGCAAATGCATTCGGAATAAAGAGTCCTTTGAACAGAAGGTCATACTGGTACATGGCCGTATCGAAGCAGTTGAGCCTGTTGGAAGAGATCAGCTGGATCATGTATTTGCCATCCTGGGTATAGGTCACCACCGGGTTCTCCTCGTCAGAGGTGTATCCGTTTCCGAAATCCCAGAAGTAACGGCTGGCCCCCTCCGACTTGTTTATCATCTGAACTTTCCATTCGTCGAAACCAAGGTTTTCGGTGATGGCGAATGCTGCCTTGATACTCAGCACGGTCATCACAAGTATTTCTGAAGTGACGGTGGCCGGTCTTGCATTTTTTTCGCTGGAAGTGAGGCGGCAGAGTATCACATCATCATCAACAAGGTGGTTTTCGGTATAAACCGGCCGGTTCTGACCAACGATGATCCCGTTCTTTGTCCAGACATAAACGGGGTTATCCCCTTCGAACCGCACTGTTGCAGTGAAGGTCGCCCGCTCCCCTTTACAGATTGGGTTTTTATCAACACCAATGACAATGGCCGGGAATATCGACATCGCTTCATTCACGTTCACCAGGCCGACCTTCAGGTTGGTGCATCCGTTCAGGCCGGTGGCGGTCACAGTAAAGTAGTAGAGTCCTGCCTTTTTCCACAGGACATCGATCACAGGTCCGGTCCGGCCATTCACAAAAATGACTTCGTCCGGTCCCGGTTCCGTGGTCAGGGTGTAATCGGAATAAATAGTCCACATGTATGTTTCACCGGGCACCTCGATAACACCAAGCGAGTGCATCTCATCCCGGTCGACGACAATGCCGGTCTGTGCCGTGGTATTTACCACAGACAGGAAAGCCAGAATCCATGCTATCCAGAATTGTCTATGAGCAATCAAAAGTCGCATTTAAGCTCAATTTCAATATGCTATTGCCAACAAAGTAATGATCCCTCAAACGGGTATATCTTATCGCAGGTAACCGGAATACAGAAATAGGCTGTATACCTGGAACCAACTATCAGATGCAGTCTGCCACTCCCAAAAGGGAAGCGGCTTCTATGGTCAGTCTTTATCCCCGGGTTTAAGGGGCTGACCAAAAAGGCTTACTAAAAATGCCTTTTTGGTCACCCCGAAAACAATAGTATTCAGAGATAAAGCAACTAAAATAATCTTCACTGAAACTTAACCTAAGAAAGGATTAGGGGTTCTTAGGGATAAAGTTTCCGGTTGCAGCATCAGGTGTAATTGTAGGACGGGCCTTGACCGTAAGATTGGTGTTCTTCCCGAATATAACTTCCGGAGTACAGTCGGTCTCGGAAACTACGTCGGGAAGCGGAGGAGTAGAGGGAATGACACCGTCCACTGCGATATTTACCGTCAGACCAGCCAGGTTTTCAAATGAATTGTTGTTGATATCGATCTTGACATAGATTTTTAAAGAACCATCATAGGCAGCGGTCGCATTTGAAGTGGCGACATATTCTCCTGCCCCGACTCCAGATGTTGTTGTGTTGGTAAATGTCCCGGTGGGACTGGTATCCCAGGTTACTCCGGCAATGGTCTGGATGGCATCAAGCCCGGTAACTTTGAACGATGGCGTCCATTCTCCGGCATACTTGGAAGCGGTGATCTCGGCATAAATGGTGTTCACCCCGTATACATAGGCAACGGTGGGGCTTGCTCCCGGCGTAACAATTGCGGAACTCACGTCGGCTGAGCAATAGACTCCGTCCATCCCAATGGCGCCTGCAAAACTATTGACAGCAAGCAGGAATTTGTTCTGTGGCTTGATCTGCCATACTTTCATGTTCATTGCCGAGCAGGGAGGGTTGGTCCCTGAATTCGTCTGTGAATATTTAATAACCAGGTAATAGGGAACATTGTTTGCAATGGCTTGGGACGTCCATTCGATGGTAATTGTATTTGCCCCGTTGATAGGTGAGTTGTAGGAACCGGCTCCGGAGGCAATAATTTCACCACCATTATTGGGTATAACGACTCCGTTGATCAGATCGACATCTTTTGTCACATACCAGGTAAACGGTCCTGTCCCGTCATAGCCTGCGCCACTGACGGTTGCTGTATAGTTGTAAGGCAAACCAGCTGATGGTGAAAGGGGTCCATCCGGAAGACATGGCTGTCCGAACAGTGAAGAATAACCGGCAAAGATTGCCAGTACCAGAAGTAATAGTTGCTTTTTCATGATTTCAATTTTTAGGATTTGTGATTTTTAAATTCAGTTCATTCATTGTTTTTTGACTGTTTTTTCATCTCTTCTTTTGTTTCATAAGCCTGATTTTTTGTGATTACTATATTTCTTTAAAAAGACTTTGTTATCTCCGGCCGGGGGAATACCCTGACGATGACAACCGGCCTGTCAGCAAGCGGTGTCAGGTTGCCGCATTGGTCTTCGAGCCAGTAGGTGATCGTATTGTCCCCGAGAGGAAATTGGATATTGGATCCATAGGTTGAAACCTGTCCTGTACCGGTTATAATGGTCCCTCCCACCAGGGTGATTTTCCAATGCAGGATCAGCTCTTCAGGAGGGGTGCAATCATCTGAAAAGGACGACATATCGATATCGAGAGAGGTGTCCCCGGCATACATCGTATGCCAGTCGGGACGGATAGGGGTAAAATCACCTGCCCCATCCCAGATGGCTGCAACGATATCCTGCACACACCAGTGAACAGTATCGGAGAAGTTTGTAAACTGAGGAGGAGAACCGCACACATAGTAGGTAAGACATACCGGCTGAGTAAAGCCCAACTGGTCGGAAACCATCACAGTAATGCTGTCTATCCCAGTAAAGCCTGTCTTTCCGATGTAATTAAAGCAGGTGCTGTTTGGGAAAACCTCAATACCGCCGGTGTTGGGACTTTGAACCACATCGCTGATATAATGGCCACCGGAACAACTTGTTGAGAGGATACAATGGTTCAAACGCTGGCCTCCGCAAACGGTATCCACAAAATATTCAACTGCCGGCTGCCCTGTGACCGGATGCATTACGGTTATTTTATCCTTGAAACTTGTCAGGTAGCCAAATGCGCCGGCATCAACCTTTCCTATGAACTGTGCTGCATGAAAGGAAATATCCGACTGAACAATGTTAAAATCGTTCAGGTTACTGTTGTTGAAGGTGACAGTGCGCCAGTCAGGAAACCCCGGGATGGTCTTGGCTGTGGCATAGTTGGTGTAAGGATTACCATTCAGCGTGAGGCTGCTCAATCCGGAGAAAGGAATAGAAATGGTGACGTTATTGATGGTTGCATTCGGGAACTTGAAGAATTCAATATATTTATCACCGTTACAGCCATGAATAGGTGGAACTGAGGCCATTCCGATTTCCCCGTTTGCCTGAACGCTTCCGAACTGATAACAGTAGGCCGGCTGGTTCGTATGAATGTAATGATTGGAAAAATCCTGACCGGGCATATTGTAAGTATAATACTGACCCGGAAGCAGGGTGTCAACGGGAGTAGCTCCTCCGTCGATGAACACCTGTGTGTTGGAAGCGATAGCAGTGATGACGGCATAATTTGCAGGACTTGGATTATTATCATCCGTCCCTTTGAAAACAATATAATCAGTACCTGCCACACATGAAGGCACCAGCTGATCGGCTGCGCCATCCCGGCCACTTCCACCGGTGCACTGCTGGGAATGCTGAGAACCACTGATGACTGCGATGTCTTTATTGGCCGTAATCAGGGAACCAGTGATGCTCTTGTTGCTGTCGTTGTCAATTACCACATAGGTCTGGAATGCATTTAATGTTACGCTGTGATGGAAAGGCAGCCCCTTCATCTTTACCGTGAAATCGAAATCAACCAGCGTATTGTTTGAAAGAGCCATCACGGAGATAAAATGGTTCTCCCTTTTCTGGGTATTCGGCAGGCCACATACATTGGTCTGGCTTCCTGCCCTGAACCGCATGCCATAGGCCTGTTCTCCCTGGATTGTTACCAGCAGCTGGTTATTGTTGGCTGTCAACCTGTAAAGAACCTGGATAAGCTGATCTGTCTCGATTATCAACCCCCTGCTTAATTCGGCGACATTATAATTTGGTGTCTGTACCAGGCTATAATTCAGAGGAATGGTAAGCGGGGTTCCATTTACAACAGTATAATCATGGTTAAAGGTCGTTCCGTCGCCTGTCCTTACATTGATATGGGAAGTTCCAAATGGGGAGGATATCACCAGACTTGATGGGTTTGTATAAAGATTCGGGTCGTTGTTGTAGTTGGGATTCATCTGCCAGACCGGGGGGACGACATAAATCAGATTACTGTTGCAATCCAGTCTGTATTCAGGAGCGCTGCACGGACAAGTCGGGTCATCTTCGTCGACTAAACCATTTCCATCATCATCTATTCCGTTCGTACAACATTCACAAACGACGCTGATTATCTGGTATGCCGTGTCACTGTTACCATGAATATCACTGGCAACCCATTTCCTGGTTACCTCGTAAATAACTGATGCACAAGTATTGTTATACTCCTGTGTGCTGGTCTCACTGAAAGTGATTTCCACATCTGGATCGCAATTGTCCGTGGCATAAATAACAGATCCGATGGGAGGTGGCGGGGGAACAATTTCACAGACAATACTGGTATTTGCAGGTATGCCATGTAGCCTGGGCGACTGTGTATCTCTAACCGTGACGGTAAAAGAACATGTCCTGCTGTTATTAGCCTGGTCGTAAACAGTATAACTCACTGTTGTAACGCCGACATTAAGGGTATATGTCCCGATATAATTTATCCCGGTGGCCGGGGAATTACCTGTGGTAGCCCCCGTCATCGTCCAGGTCAGTGCCGTAACTTCGCAGTTATCTGACACGATCGGGTTCGCTGTGGTGACTGACGCGTAGCAGAGATCTGTGATATTGGATGCATTGACGTTTGCGGGACAGGTGATGACCGGGGCCTGGTTGTCGTTCACGGTGATGGTGACAGAACAGACTGAGGTCAGACCGGAAGCATCGGTAGCTGTCCAGGTGATGACTGTAGTTCCTTTGGGCAGTTGGGCACCGGTAAGTGTTCCGGAATTATTGAAATCATTGATAATGGTCGTTCCCGGGCAGTTATCGGAGTAGTTCGGCGTAAACTCTCCTGCCTGGCTCAGGTAATAACACTTTCCCGGGGCGGTGTTCTTTGTATATGGACTTCCGGAAGGACAGCTGATTACCGGTGGCTGATTGTCGACCACGTTGATAGTGACGGAACAAGATGCTGTGAGTCCGCCGGCATCGGTAACCGTCCACGTTACCTGCGTTGTCCCTTTGGGGAACTGGGCATTGGCCAGGGTACTGCTGTTGTTGAAATCATTGTACAGCGTATACCCGGGTGCATCATCGGTGGCGGTTGCGTTGAACTCATCTCCCTGGACAGTATAATAGCATTTTGAGGGTTCGGTACTCCTGAAGAAGGGGCTTCCCGGCGGGCAGGTAATGGTTGGTGGTAAATTATCAGCAAAGAGAGCAGGGGAAGGGAGGGCAAGCGTTATAAAATAGAGCATCACCCCGATGACGGTAAATGGAAAAGGAATCGTGTACCGGTTCGGGGTGCGTTTCAAGGGTTAATAGATAAAGATGAAAATAAACTGTCCGGTATCCTGTAGGCAAAGCCCATACCGCGTGTGGAGAATATGGACCACAGCGTGAAATATCATGGCTATCTGCCTGAAGGGCAATGGAAAAGAAAATTCATTATCTCCGGGGCTTGCCGGATGGATTTGGTACCGGACTTAAAACCGCACAAAAAAACCGCACAAGTGTGCGGTTTCAGGACTCACTCTCGTCCTTACGGATGGTGATCCTGAACTTCTTCATCTTCCTGATCAGGGCATCCCGGGAGATGCCGAGTGAATAGGCTGCCTCTTTCTGGTTGTATCCGGATTTATGCAGCGCTTTCCGGATCAGTTCCGATTCATGCTCCTGCAGGTTCAGTTTTCGCGGCTCCTTCACCGGGGCAGTAACAGATCCGGTTTTAAAGGGAAAGTCCTCCTGCTTCAGGATATCTCCCCCGGCAAGAATAACCGCCCTCTCAACCATGTTTTTGAGCTCCCTCACATTTCCGGGATAATCATATAAGGCAAGCATCGGGATAACACCCTTGTCGATGGCGGGAACGGGTTTGTTGATCCTTTTGGAAAAATCCTCGGTAAAAAAGTTAACAAGGGGTTCGATATCTTCCGGCCGTTCCCGTAACGGTGGAATATGGATCTGAAGTGTATTCAGCCGGTGAAGAAGGTCAAGACGGAATTTCTTCTCCGCGACAAGGTTGTCGATGTTGTGGTTCGTGGCGGAGATGATCCTGAAGTCGGTGGTTATCTGTTCCGTATCGCCCACCCGTGTGATCTGTTTCTCTTCGATCGCGCGCAGGACCTTGGCCTGCAGGTTGAGCGGCATATCGGCGATCTCGTCAAGAAAAAGGGTCCCGTGGTCACAAACTTCGAAAAAACCTTTCTTATCGTTCACAGCGCCGGTAAAAGAGCCTTTCTTGTGCCCAAAAAATTCACTCTCCATCAGCGATTCAGTCACTGAACTGGAGTTGACCGTACAGAGGATGTCATCTTTGCGGTTGCTGGCAAAATGGATGATCCTGGCAATGTTCTCCTTGCCTGTTCCGCTCTCGCCCGTAATAAGGACGTTGGTATCAGGGAACTTTGCCGCCGTCATGGCCAGGTCAAGGACCTTCAGGATCCGGGGGCTGACCCCGATCAGGTGCCTTTCAATCCGGTCGGAAAGATTCTGGGAGATCAGGGAATTCTTCTCCTCCATGGCCTTAATCCGCTGCTGGAGCTGGAGAAACTTATGCGTACGTTCTACGGCGATCTGGATATCGATATGCCGGAATGGTTTTCTCAGGTAGTCGAATGCCCCCAGGCGCATCGCCCTTATTACCGTATCCATATCGCCATGAGCGGAAACAATGATCACTTCGATTTCGGGATAGGACTGCTTCACCTCTTTCAGGATCTCAAGTCCGTCGGCCCCGGGAAGCCTCACATCCAGGATCAGCAGGTCGATGCTGTGGTTTTGCAGCACCCCGAGTCCCTCAGGCGCGGTGTTGGCCTGGTACGAATGGAACCCTGATTTGGTAAAAAACTCTGCTAGCTCTTCTGTAAAGTCTCGTTCATCATCGAGGATGAGAACATGAAGATTGGATAAGTTTTTCATTGGGTTTTCCCTTTCTCAGTTTCAGCAGGGATGGTGATCCTGATAGTGGTCCCGGTCGAAAGCTGGCTCTTTACTTCAATATCTCCGTGCATCTCCTTTATAATCCCGTAGGAGATCGAGAGCCCGAGTCCCGTGCCCTTGCCCGGCTCCTTCGTGGTATGGAAAGGAAGCATGATGCCCTGGATCTCTTCCGCTCTGATCCCGATCCCGTTATCAGTTACTTCAACAACGATCATCCCTTGCTCATGACGACTGGTGATGGAAATCATCATCCCAAAATCTTTCCTGGTCTTTTTTTTCTTCTCTTCCAGCGCGTCCTTGGCATTCACGAGCACGTTCATGATTACCTGTTCAAATTTATAGGGGTTGCCGAGAATGGGCGGCACCGAATTGTCGAGTTCAAGCGTCAGCCCTATGCCTTTGTGCCTGAACTGTTCTGAAATGAGAGAGAGCCCGTTACGGATACTTTCATTGATCATGAAGTTGGTAAGGATGAAATCGTCCTGTCCCCTCGAAAAGGTTCTCACATGATCGATGATATAAGAGATCCGTGTGATATTGTCGAAAATTTTCTTTGCTTTTTTTTGAAAATAATCCTGGTCTATCTTCTCGTACTTACGGATTTCCTCCAGCAGATTCTCAATCCCGAGCGAGATGGTATTGAGGGGCTGGTTGATTTCATGGGCAATACCGGTTGCCATCTCCCCCAGCCCGGCAAGACGTTCGGCATGAATAAGTTTCTGTTCCATGAGCTTTCTCGGGGAGATGTCGCGGATCACCGCCATGTAGGATTGGGGTTTGCCTCTCCTGTCGGAGATCAGGGTCGTACTTATCTCGCTGATGAACTGGGACTGGTCGGCTCTGGTAAGGAGAAATTCAACATTGCGGATCATCCCTCCGCGGAGGGTCTTTTCGAGCAGCCCGTCGAGTTTTGATTGTTCATCTTTCGGAAAGAGGATCCTGACATGCTGCCCGATGAAATCAACCTTGTTAAGGATCCCGAAGATTTCGGATGTGATGGAGGAGAGTTCGGTGATCCTCCCCCTGACATCCAAGATCACGATCCCCTCGGGAGAGGCGTTGAGCAGCATGCGGTACATTTTCTCCGATTCAAGGATCCTCTGTTTCTGCCGGTAAAGTTCAAGCAGGATCCTGATCTTGCCTGTAAGAATGCTGCGCTGGAATGGTTTTACAAGGAAATCGATGATGCCCGATTTATAGAATTTTTCGAGGTGGAGCTCATCATAGGCGTAGGCAGTGACAAAAATAATGGGGACCATATCCCTCGTCCGGTCTCCCAGGATATGGGCAGCGAGTTCGAGTCCGTCCATTTCCGGCATCTGCACGTCGATGAGGGCGAGGGCAAGTTCGGTGTTCCTGATCTTTCCAAGGGCCTCCTCTCCTGAATAAGCCAGGATCATGTTGACATTCAGCGGACGGATGATCCGCTCCATGAAGGAAACATTGGCTTCAATGTCGTCGACAATCAGGATATTCGGCTTATTCTCAGGGTCCATGCTGCTTGGATTTCCCGTGGTCTCTCTTAAAAGTCAAACAGTTCTCCCAGGAAGTTTTTCTTCCGCCGGTAGCCATATTGGGATTGACCATGGTGGTCGTCGTGATGGCCGTCAGGACCCTTATACTGGCCATCAAACACCGGTGGTACGTATCCCGGTTCGGGCTGGTTTCCCTGTGGTATTCCCTGGTATGAGCGTTCAATGATCTTGTCGAGTTCCCCCCGGTCAAGCCAGATCCCCCGGCATTTGGGGCAATAATCAATTTCGACTCCCTGTTTTTCCGTCATCAGGAGATCGACTTTACAGATTGGACATAGCATATATCAGCGTGTTTAAGGATAAAGATAACTACCCGGAAATCATCAGTGCGAATCCTGTTCCGGCTCAATATGAACATGGATGTTGCATCGCGGGATGGCCTCCCCGATTTTTTGTTCCACTTCGTTGGAAATGGCATGGCCCTGCTCAACGGTGATCCCCGGGGTAACATGGATGTTAACCTCAACGAAGGTGTCGGCGCCTGCAGTACGCACCCTGACATCATGGAAATTGGTAATATCAGGCGTCATCTTCAGCGCTTCATACACCTTTTCAAAAAGCTCTGGCCGGGTCCTGTCGAGGAGTACATCGGTGGCTCTTTTTCCCAGTTTATAGGAGACCCCGAGAACGATCAGTGCCACAGCAAGCGCCGCGATAGAATCGGCAAAATAGAAACCAAAGTTAGCACAGATCAGACCCAGTAAAACGACGGCTGAACTGTAAATGTCGGTGGAAAAATGAAGGGCATCGGCTTCCAGGGCCTGGCTGTTATATTTTTTTGCAACCCTGTAAAGGGCCCGGGACCTCCCGATGTCGATCACGATAGAGGTGACCACAACGATATAGCTGAACAAGTTGACTTCAATATGGGTGTTTCCCGAGACCAGCCGATTGACCGCTTCATAAATGATCCAGGCACAGGTGATTATCAGCAAAAAGGTTTCCACAAGTGCTGAGAAATTCTCGATCTTCCCATGACCGTAATGATGGTTCTTATCGGGAGGCCGGTCGGAGATCCTGACCGAAAAATAGGTAATTACAGCAGCGATCAGGTCAAGGCCGGAATGGAGGGCCTCGGATAAGATACCGAGACTGCCGGTGAGAATTCCTATAACAAGTTTAAATCCAGTCAGGAAGAAAGCAGCAACAACAGAGATACCTGCTACTCTTTTTTTTTCTTTTTCCATGAATCAGAAAAGGGGTTGGAGGCTAATAACAGTGGGCAAAAGTACTAAATAGATGGATTCGCTTTTAGGATAATTTTGGGTTAATGATACACTTTTTTATTTTTCTTACTAATTTAGCGGAAAATTATAAAAGTCATCCACATGAAGAAGTATTTAGTGCTTTTATTGATTCCGGTATTTTTCGCCTGTGGCCGAGAAGCCAAGAAAAAAGCCGAAGAATTGCAGGCAAAGACTGACAGCCTGATGAGCCAAACCCTCCAGAAAGATGAAGCGATCAATGAATTTGTCCGCTCCATCAACGAAATCCAGGGAACCCTGGATACCATCAAGATGAAAGAAAATATCATAAACCTCAGTACCGACCGCGGTGGCGAGCTTAAATTATCGGCCAAGGAACAGATCAGGAGCGATATCCAGTCGATCTACTCTCTCATGGAGAAGAACAAGCAGACGATTGCCGCCCTTACTAAGAAGCTGAAGAGCGCCAACATGCAGGTGGATGAACTTAAAATACTGGTTGACCGTCTGACCAAGGACAATGCGCAGAAAGCAATGGATATTGAAGATCTCCGCACAAAACTGGCAAAACTGAACATTGTCATCGAAACTGCCAACCTCAAGATCGACACACTCTCAAAGACAGTAAAGGTTCAGACATCCAGGATACAGGATCAGACCCAGACCATCGCTGCCCAGGATGCCGCACTGAATACCGCTTACTATGTGATCGGCAACGGCAAAGAGCTCAAGAAGAATGGCATCGTGAAGGGCGGGGATGTCCTTGCAGACTTTAACAAGTCGCTGTTCAACAAGATCGACATCCGCAAAACCACCGAGATCTCGATCCTGAGCAAGAAAGCAAAGATCCTCTCAAGCCACCCGAGCACCTCTTACAAGTTCAATGGCGACAAGAAGATGATTCAGTCGCTTCAGATCACCGACTACAAGGCCTTCTGGAGCAATACCAGGTACCTGGTCATCGAAGTGAATTGATAACATCTCTTTATTTACGGGGCGCCGGAAAAGGCGCCCCTTTTTTTTTGAACTTTGCCTGAAACAGCAAAACCATGAAACTCCCTCTCCTTTTTTCCATTTTCTTTTTTCTATTTTCAATTAATCTCTTTTACGCCCAGAATCCACCGAAAACCAATTTCAAAGTCGTCTTCTATAACGTTGAGAACCTCTACGATACCATCGACGATCCCCATAAGAGCGACAATGAATTTTTACCCGGTGCCAAAGTGGCATGGACAACGGAGCGGATGTACCATAAGATCCACAACATAGGAAGGGTGCTTGTCTCGATCGACAGCGTGAACCTGCCGGCAGCCATCGGACTTGCCGAGGTGGAGAATAAAAAGATACTGGAAGATCTGGTTGAGCAGACCAAACTCCGTAACGGCCATTACAACGCCATCCTCGAGGAGGGCAACGATCCGCGCGGGATCGATGTCGCGTTCCTTTACAGGCCTGATATCCTTCGTTACATTTCACACAAAGCCATCCCGGCTGCGAAAGAATTCAGGACCCGGTTCATCCTCTATATCAAGCTTGCGGGTGCAAGGAACGACACCTTCCACATTTTCGTCAACCACTGGAAATCGAGAGAGGGCGGCCTGAATGAGACGGAGGCAAAACGGATTGAAAATGCAGAGGTGCTGAAACATGCTGTCGACAGCCTTTTTGCCATTCAGCCGAAATCCAACATCATCATCATGGGCGATTTCAATGATGAGCCGGGCAATACAAGTATTGCAAAAACACTGGGAGCGCTGAAGCCTGTGAAGAAACCCTCTCTAACAAACCTTTATGACCTTTTCTGGGATCCCTTCGTCAACGGATCAGGAACGCTGTTTTACAAAGACTGGGATGTTTTTGACCAGATCATCGTCTCAGGAAACCTTCTCATTAAAAAACGCGGAAAGGGGCCGTTCATCCTACCTCCGTATGGCAATATCCACAAAATGGACTGGATGCTTTACAAGAACAAGGGTGGTGAAATGGTGCCGAACAGGAGTGCCAGCAGCAAGGAGTATTTCGGCGGCTACAGCGACCATCTGCCGGTTTACACGGTCATCAGCCAGTGATTACGGGGAAAAAGAGGGTGCAGAGTAATCCACCTCCTGGAGCAGCCTGCCGTTTTCATCATAGAAACTCCATTTCCCGGTACGGACATCATCCTTATACATGCCGTTATAGCGGATCTTCCCATTGTCGAAATAGGTAGTCCTTTTCCCGTCGCTCTTCCCTTTTTTGAACCAGCCCTCGCTCCAGCGGTTACCGTTTTCATGCCAATAGGTCCATTTCCCGTCACGAAGGCTCTCTTTGTAGTTCCCTTCCATCTGCATCTGCTTGTTAGGATAGTAGGTCATCTCCCTGATGAGCTCACGGTGCTCTCCTTTTCCCTTGTAAATGCATATGCGTTTTGGGGATCCGTCGGGATAGGATTCCTCCACCACCTTATGCTCCGATTTGCAGGAGGAGAGCCAAAAGAACAAAAGAGTTAAAATCAGGGTATTTTTTAACATTGTATTACCTGGTTTAGATTGTTAATCCTTTAAAGTAAATTCCAGCCTCTCCCCTGGTGTGGATTCATCAAATTTCCCGTTCTCGTATATAAGGCAGCCATTGACCCAGGTATGGGTGACCCGCGAACGGAAGGTGACCCCTTCCATCGGCGACCAGCCGCACTTATAGAGCAGGTTTTCTTTTGTGACTGTCCACGGGGCATCCGGGTCAATGAGCGCAAGGTCGGCATGAAAACCCTTCCGGATAAAGCCCCGGCCCCTGATTCCGTACAGGATTGCCGGCGCATGGCACATCTTTTCGATGATCTTTTCCAGGGAGATCTTCCCGAGATGGTGAAAGCCGAGCATCGCAACGAGGCTGTGCTGGATCAGTGGCGCACCTGAAGGACAGGAGAGGTAAGGTTTCTGCTTCTCTTCCATTAAATGGGGTGCATGGTCTGTGGCAATGATATCAATTTTGTTGTTCAGCAGCCCTTCAAACAGGGCAATCCTGTCGGCCTCCGTTTTGATGGCAGGGTTCCATTTTATCCTTGAGCCAAGCGTTTCATAATCACGGTCGTCGAACCACAGGTGATGCACACAGACCTCGGCAGTTATTCTTTTCTCCTCCAGCGGGATGTTATTATCAAGAAGTTCCAGCTCCTTCCCGGTCGAAAGATGGAGGATGTGCAGCCTGGAGTTGTATCTCTTTGCCAGTTCAACCGCTCTCCTGGAGGATTCGAAGCAGGCTTCCGTACTCCGGATCAGCGGGTGGGCGCTGACGGGGATCTGGTCGCCATAGCGTTCTTTAAAGATCTCCGTATTTTTTTTAATGATACTCTCCTCTTCCGAGTGAATGACGATCCGGAGGGGTGACTTCTGAAAGATGGAAGCAAGGCTGGAAGGATCATCCACCAGCATGTTGCCCGTGGAGGCGCCCATGAATACCTTCAACCCGCAGATCTTTTCCGGGTCGGCCTTCAGGACCTGGTCTATATTGTCATTGGATGCTCCGAGAAAAAAGGAGTAGTTCGCAAGCGATTTTGTTGAAGCCAGATGGTATTTCTCTTCCAGGATATCCAGGGTGATCGCCCTGGGATTCGTATTGGGCATATCCATGAAAGAGGTAACGCCCCCTGCCACGGCCGCCCTGCTCTCCGTCAGGAGATCTCCCTTGTCGGTCAATCCCGGGTCGCGGAAATGGACCTGGTCGTCGATCACACCCGGGATCAGCCATTTTCCCTTCGCATCGATCCGGGTGGCATCAGCCGGGATCACGGATTCATCCGCCACTCCATGAAAGATGCCTGCGATCAGCCCCTCTTTCACGAGGACCGATCCGGGAGAGACAACTCCCTCGTTGACGATCAGGGCATTGTGTATAAAAAACGATTGGGTCGGCATGGATCTGTCGGAAGGTTAAAGAAGGTGCAAAATTAATGGAAAGGCAATTCAGTTCGTCAGCCTGCAGGGCTTTTTCCAGAAACTTCTCCAGCGCAGGCTGATCACGCCGAAGACCGCCTCCTTGAAGATCCCCTTGCTCATCTTGGATTCACCAAGGGTTCGGTCCGTAAAGATGATAGGAACCTCCACGATGTTGAACCCCAGTTTCCATGCGGTGAACTTCATCTCGATCTGGAAGGCATAGCCAGTGAACCGGATCTTATCAAGTGCGATCGATTCGAGCACTTTGCGCGTATAACAGATGAAGCCTGCCGTGGTATCGCGCACCTTCATGCCTGTTACCATTCTCACGTAGGAGGAGGCATAATACGACATCAGAACGCGCCCGATGGGCCAGTTGACCACGTTCACCCCGGTAATGTACCTGGAGCCGATGACAAGGTCGGCGCCCCGGTTCTTTGCAGCGTCATAAAGGCGCAGGAGGTCGGACGGGTTGTGGGAAAAGTCGGCATCCATCTCAAAGATGAATTCATAACCATGACGGAGCGCCCACTTGAATCCATGGATATAAGCGGTTCCCAGTCCCTGCTTCCCCTTCCTCTCCTCGATGAAGAGGCGGCCGGGGAACTCCTCTATCAGCCGTTTCACGATAACGGCCGTCCCGTCGGGCGAATTATCTTCAATAATGAGAACATGGAAATCCTTTTCAAGGGAAAAGACCGTACGGATGATCCGTTCGATATTCTCCTTTTCATTATAGGTCGGGATAATTACCAGGTTCTCAGCCACAGGTAGATCTATTGATGCAGTGCAAAATTATCAGTAACCGTTCAAATAAAAAAATAATTTTAAGAGAAACGAAAAAGGGGAACCGGTAGTATCCGGCTCCCCCTCGCAATCATTAGTTTATCATGATTTTTTTACCAATATCACCGGCAGAGGTCCGCAGGCGAAGCATATACAAACCGGCCGGGGCCTGGAACTGATCAATCCTGATCGAATTCACTCCCTGGCGGATGGAGGCTTCCGACTGCCAGATCACCTTTCCGTCGAAGCCGATCATCTCCATCCTGATCGTTTCATTCGTTTTCGAATTAAAAGAAACGTTAAAGTAATTCTTAGCAGGGTTCGGGAAGAACTTCAGAGAGGAGACCACCGGGTTCTGTTCACTGATCCCCGGGTTGTTCTTAAAGGTGATGAGGACCGTATCGGACTGAACGCCATAGGCATCTATTACGCGGCAGTAAATCTTTTTAATCCCGGGTCCGACATAGGAAGCGGAAACTGTAGAGGAATCAACCTTTATGATCTGTTCATTTTCACCGGTCGACCAGTTGTAGGTCTGGAACTGCCCGGCATCGAGGGTTACCGTATCGCCGGCATTGACGGTCTGGTCGGGACCGAGGTCCAGCACCGGGTGCTCACTGATCGGGATGGCCATGTCGAACCGTTTCTTGAACTCCTGGTAATAAAGATTAGCGACAGTGGCATCGTGGATGACGATGGTATTCTCATCATTCACCGTATTGGCGGCATCGCTCCAGTTATGCGAACCGGTCCATACGAAAGGATCTTCATCCGGCGACGACTGGTCGA
>JBAXRT010000039.1:0-21110 GCA_037131065.1 bacterium
AGATGCTGACAGGGGATCCGGGAACGCAGGCTGTCCATTTTGTTCTTCCCCAGTTCGGGAACCCTGTTTCGCTGCTCCCGGCCGACTGCGACGGTGCTTTCCCTCTTCCGGGCACACCCAATTATTACGCTGCCATCCTTGGTGGTGACCTTGTCATCCGGGAATTCCATGCAGACTGGACCAACCCCGGGGCATCTTCATTTTCTGCTCCGTTTCACCTCCCGGTTACGCCATTTTCCTTCCAGAATATGGGAATTCCCCAGAAAGATTCGGACAAGTTACTCACCCCGCTCAATGACCGTCTCATGTATCGTCTCCAGTTCCGGAATTTCGGAAATTACCAGGCGATGGTAGTGAACCATACGGTCGATGTAGGATCACATGTGGGTGTCAGGTGGTATGAACTATGGAAGACCTCCGGGAACTGGTTCATCCGGCAGCAATCAACCTATGCACCGGACACCCTGAACCGTTGGATGGGTAGCATTGCGATGGATCCTGCAGGCAATATTGCGCTGGGCTATTCGGTTTCGGACGCCTCCGTCTTCCCGTCGGTCCGCATCACAGGCCGGATGAAGAATGATCCCCTCGGGGAGATGACGATCAGTGAGATGACCCTTTTCAACGGGACGGGATCACAGACCGGAATCTGGAGCGGGCAGAGCCGGTGGGGTGACTACAGCTCGATGACGTCAGATCCAATTCAGCCATTCTGCTTCTGGTATACCCAGGAGTACTATCAAACCACTGCAGTGAATGCCTGGCGAACACGGGTCGCCTCCTTTTCTTTCGCCAATATTCTGGGTATTGAGGCATTGGCTGATCCGGCAATCCTCTGTGACTCGGGAGAGATTCAGCTGAACGTCAAAGTTTCTGGCGGTAACGGAACCTATGACTTCTCGTGGACATCCGAGCCACCGGGTTTTGTCTCCGGCATAATAAACCCGGTTGCCTATCCTTCAGGTTCAACAAAATACATTGTTGAAGTCACCTCCGGAGACCAGGTCAAACAGGATACGGTGCTGGTTTCCTTTATTCCGCCTCCCATGGTCTTTGCAGGAAAAGACACCTCCATCTGCAGGTATGTCGATGTCCTTCCGTTAGCCGGTTATGCCAATAATAACATCTCTGTCCTCTGGAGCTCCTCCGGAGATGGACTCTTCGACAACCCGGAAGCGACGAACACCCATTACCATCCCGGCACAAACGATAAACTCCACAGTGAACTGTTTCTTTCTCTCACAGCAATCCCCCGGTCGCCATGTCTTCCTCTCACCTCAACCATGCGGCTTGTCATTGATACCTGTGCCGGGATCGGCGAGGAATCTGCAAATTTGCTTAGAATCGCCCTCTATCCGAATCCGGCAAAGGAGAGACTTACAGTCGGAATATCCGGAATTGCCGACAATGAAGTGACCTTCACCTTCATGGATATGAGAGGTCTGATCATTTACCAGGAAACCGTTGCAGCCGAAACATCTCAATTGCTCAGTCAAACCGATCTCACAGGATTTCCGGAAGGGATTGTATTTCTCAAAGTAGAAACACGGAAAAGCTGGGTTGTCAGGCCATTCGTGATTCGAAAGTAAGTCGGCAGTCGCCAGTCAAAAGTGCATTAGCGGGGTTTGTATACTACGCCGAAATTTTTCTTGCCGTCAATCTCGACGCGTATGGGTTTTTCAAAACGGACATGACGGATGTATTCATCTTCGTAATGTGCCGGCATCGCTGCGAGATAATCAACATCATAAAACCCGTCCCTGCTGAAAGGATTGATCGTAAAGTACCCTACCCTGAATGAGGTGAGGTTCTGGAAGAAATGGGTTCCCTGGCTCGGATCGATGCGGTAATTTTCCAGTCCCGATTCAACGATGACACGGGAAGCAGAAATCTGGGGCCAGCGCACGGGGATCCCCAGCCATGGGTCGCTGGATCCCCAGCGCCCGGGTCCGACCAGGATGTAATTTTTCTTCTCCGAGAGAAAAATGTCATTCAGCTTTTCCAGTCTCAATGCTATCTCAGGGCTTTTGGATGCATTCCACACATCCGGTTTCACATAAACGAAGTCCCTGATCCCTTTGATGACCCCGTTTCCAAGGGCGCTGTTTGAGATCAGCAGCGAATTTTCATGACTAACCGATTCCGGGTCAAGATTGATCGTCTGGTCACGGCCGGCGATGGGTCGGATCTGCAGCAGGCTGAATATTTTCGGTTCACCGCCCGGCAGATCAAGGTTGACGGCAAACTCGATCTCCACCGGCTTACTCATCTCCCGCTGACCGATCTCGAGTACCTGCTGAAGGATCTCCGCCAAAGGGAATGTTTCGTGGTTAAGCAACTGCGAAAAACTGATGATCCTCTTCCCGGGGTAAAGGGTTCCCTCCTTTAACTGGTGACTGTCATAATCAAAAGTTGAGGCCACGAGCTTCAGGGCAGCATCATCCTCGGCATCCTTTATTTTCAGTTTCAGAAGATTGACGGTATCATCGATGTTGGGTGTGAAGCTCTCGGGTTTCAGGTCAAGTGCGTAAAAGGTTTTCTGTGTTTCGCTCAGGGCAAGCTCCGGGGTTGAGAGCTGCAGGACCTTTTTCGGGTATTTCGGTGAGAACCGGAGGCCCATTCCTCCATCGACAATGTACTTCCCCAGCCCGTAAGCGATATTGGCAATCCCGTCTTCCGGTTTTTCCGGTGCAATGGGATAAAAATTGATGGAACGCGCCACCCCTGAAATGGCAGGATAGAATCTATCACCATACTGCCGGCCAGTGACCTCCTGCAACACGATCCCCATCTTCTCCTCGTCGATCATGTTCAGCGTGGCCGCCATGTATGATTTGCTGTCCTTAAAATAGGCAGAGGCATAAACACTTTTGATGGCCTCGCTCAGTTTCTCGATCATGATCCGTTCGTTGAACTTGATGTTCGGGATCATGTATGTGGAATAGATCCCCGCAAAGGGCTGGTAGTGGGAATCCTCAAGAAGGCTGGAGGACCTGACTGCGATAGGGTTGTTGATGCAGGAGATGAAGGCATAGAGATCCTCATGGATCCGGAAAGGAAGCCTTGCCTTTACAAAACGGGCCAGGATATCCTTGTCGCTCCTCTCAGATAAAGCGATCTCAAAGAGGTTGTTGTCTTCCATGAATTCATCGAATACATCGGTTCCGAGAACGACCGTTCGCGGGATCGACACAACAACTCCGTCATACCTGACCGTCAGCCGGTTACGCTTGATCAGTGAATCGAGAAACGCCAGCCCCCTCGCTTTGCCGCCGATCGAGCCCTCGCCAATCCTGGCAAACTGGAGATATTCGTCGTACCGTTCCCGGTCGAAATCGGCGATAACCCCTTTCGCTTTATTGATCCTGAAGGCGGTAATGGCATCGAAGAGATATCGCTTGGCTTCATCCATGTCGTCAGCAAACTCCTTGACAGAGACCTCCCGGAACATCTCCGCAATGGGGAACAGGGCCCGTGCATTCAGCCATTTCGAGAAATGGTTGCGTACCATATGGTACATCAGCGAATCATCGGGAATCTCAAAGATCTTGTCCTGGAGGGATTTCAGGTCGGTGGCGCGGGTGATCTCCCTGCCGTTGTTGGGATCGATGAATATAAAATCTCCAAAAGAAAAATATTCGTTAATATAGTTCCGGAGTTCGATCGAGAGGGTCTTTGACAATTTATTCAGGAACCCCACCTTCATCTCCCTGGCAACGGCCTCATTTTCGGCATCCGACGACTGGAACAAGACCGGCATGTATTCATCCTCGGCTCTCACCTTTTTCACGAACCTGATCCCGGCCTGCTTATCCGTCTCCCCTTCCAGTTTAAAACTAACATCGGTAATGATCCCAAGGAGGCTGTTTTTGTACTTTTCCCACATCTTCACCGCCTCTTCATAGTTGGTCGCCAGCAGGATCTTCGTCCTCCCCCTCATACGCATCATCTTCTGGTGTTCATTGAGTCCTTCTGTCATGAAGGTCTTAGATTGTTTCAGGAGGATGCGGTATATGTTCGGCAAGTAACTTGAGTAGAAGCGGATGGAATCCTCCACCAGCAGGATGGCCTGGACGCCCTGTTTCACGTCGTTGTCGATATTCATCCTGTCCTCGATCAGCTTGATGATGGCAAGCAGGATGTCGGCATTGCCGAGCCAGCAGAAGACGTAGTCGATGGCGCTCAGGTTCTTTTCAGCAAGTTTCAGGTTCACCTCCCTTGAAAAGGGTGTAAGCACCACGATAGGAATCTTCGGATATTTGTTCTTGATCCTGATGGCCAGGTCGAAAGTATCTGTATGTTCGATGTTGAGCATCGAGATCACCAGCTCGATGTTTTTGTCCTCCAGCGCCTCAAAAGCCTCCTCCTCTGATGTAACCTTGATGAATTGCGGCGGGTACCGGAGGCTGAGGGAGACATATTCCATGAAGATCGTTTCGTCGATCCGGCCATCCTCCTCCAGCATAAAGGAATCGTAAGTACTTGAGATAAGGAGGACATGATAGATCCTCCGCTTCATCATCAGGTTGAAGGAGGTGTCGATGAAGTAGTACTTCTTCGGATTCAGCGGATTGGTCGACTGGGGCATGGTCTAGTTTTCCCTCAAAATATATTCATCATACTCAATCTCGAAACGGAGCTTGTGCTTCGACTCCTCCTGGGCAAGCGCAAGGAAAAGGTTTTTGATCTCCGGGTCGGTCGCCCGGTAAGCAAGGGCCGAATAAAGTTTGAATGCCGATTTCTCTTTTTTCATGGCCAGGATCAGGGCCTCCTGGTAAGGAAGATCCGGTGCAGCTTTCACATCGACCAGGTAATCGGCGATCTTCAGGTCGGTCACATTTCCTGCCGTAACGCCAAAGGATCCCTGGTCCTTCACCCGGATAAGGTTGGCCTTGTGTTTCATCTCCTCCTCGGCAAATTCGTGGAAGATCTTCTTGATCTCAGGATTTTTCGATTTTTCAGCAAGTACCATATAAAACTCAATGGCAGCCTGCTCTTCGCCGATCGCGAAGTCGAGGATATCGTTAATATCTTTGAATTCTTTCATATTATCCGCAATATATTTTCAAGTTTACTCACAATCATGTTTATTTCTTATGGCGTTCGTGATTGCTTCGCAATTCAGGTTTCAGGTTTGAATGAAAGCTCGAAGTCTTCATCAAACCGTTTTACAAGGGCATCACAGCCGTGTTCAAAGATACGGCTATTGTCGTCTTCTGTGGTGATATGCATCATCAGCTTTCCGTGCTCTCTCTTTTTCGGGAATAAGGAGATGAACTCCATGAAGAGATCCTTCGCGGTATTGTATCCGTTCAGCTTGAATTCATTTAGGATACCGCTTAACTGCCCGATGTTGGACAGGCCAGTTACAGGTTTCATCAGGGCATCAAATTCCTGGACCACTTTTTGGGAATTTGTAAATGTTCCCCCGGTTTCGGCAGGGAATGATGACGGCAGGATCAGGTCGGCAGCTGCGGCAGTCCCGGTCATGAAAGCATCCTGCACAACGCAGAACCCGGTCTTTTCAAACCACTTCGAGACTGCTTTCTTATCAATGGCGCAGCCAAGGGGATCCTCACCGAAGATGAACAGGTTGTGGATCTTCCCTTTCTCAAGAAGGTTCAGCAGATCTGCATTCCCGGCTTTGGGAAGATCACTCACCTTCCAGGCTTTCTTCAGTTTTTCAATGTAAGCCTGATCCTCAAGGGTCTGGCCGCCGATCCCTGCAGATGGTTCAATTCCCATATCAAACAAGCCCTGGGAGTTGTTCTTCTCTTTCAGCGAGATAAGTCCGTTGGCCGTCTTTCCAAGTTTCCCTGTGATCATGGCAAGGTTGAAAAGCTCCAGGCAGCCATTTCCTGAGATCTCCTTTTCGGAGAAAATAAGGATGGCATTCATCTCTTCATTATACTTCTCAGCAAAGGCTGCTATTTCATCGGAAGTGACACCGGACTTTTTAACAAGATCCTGGAACTTTCCGGAAAGCAATTCCTTTTTATACTCTTCAAATCCATCGACGCGGTCGCGGAGGAAGAGCCCGTTCTCCAGCCCTTTCGAAAGAAGCCAATGGTTTACGGCACGGATGAAATAATAATAGGATTTCACCTTTATCTCCTGGTCAACCTTGTGCGACATGGCATTTTCTGGCTTTACAGTCACAAGCACAACAGGTATTTTCTTTTTACCCCTGGCATTGCTAACCATAAAACCAGCCACGGCATGATCCTGGTTGATCTCCGTTCCTAAAAGATAGAGCCGGCTAGCGCCTTCTATATTCATCAAAGGCACATTCAACTCCCAGTTTGAACGGTAACCATTTCCCCTGCCGAGGTAGTGAAAACTGCCTAGGTTATTTGTCTTTGCAGCGCCACGGGCCAGCTTGTGAACAAGGTAAAGCTCCTCGTTTTTGAGGCGTGCGCCGGCAAAAAAGCCATTCTCTTCCGGTTTCACTGAGCCGATTTTTTCCCGGATCAGGCTGAAGGCCTTTTCAAATGTGATCTCACTGAATTTTCCGTTCTCTTTAAGGAGTGGCCTTGTGATCCTGGTTTTATCATTCAGATATTGGTATCCGAATTTCGGGTACTTACAGAGGTTTCCCTCGGTATTGACAATTCCCTTCTTCCCGGTTACTCCCAATACAAATCCATTTTTGTGGTGGAGTGTTATGGCACATCCCACTGAACAGTAGTTGCAGATGGTATCAACTGATTCTGTTTTAACCGGTCCGGGCTTGAACAGGACATTTTCCGAGATGGCACCTGTCGGGCAGGTGGAGATGCACATGCCGCATGATTCGCAGTAAGTATCCTGCAGGGCATTGCCCATGCTTGGAGAAACATAGGTATCGAAGCCGCGGTTGATCAGTCCGAGGGCATTGGCCCCCACCACCTCGCGGCAGATCCGCACGCAACGGGCACAAAGGATGCACTTATTGTTGTCGATCTCAATGTATGGATGACGGAAATCAACGTTGTACTCCTTGAACTCACCTTCATATGCCTTTTGCTGGGCATTGTATTCGGATGAATATTTCTGAAGATCACAGTTGAAGAAAGCTGTGCATCCGCACTCGAGGCAGCGCTGCACTTCGTGTTTTGCCACCTCTTCACCGGCATACCCCAGCTCGACTTCCTGGAAGTTCATCCTGTCGCCGGCAGGTAATGTGGGCATCTCCTCCCTGGTCTGTTTTTCAAATTTCCCAAAGAAATCTTCCTTCAGCTGTTTCCTGAAATTATCTTTCTTACTGGTAAACGGCTTCTGCATTGGTTTCAGAGGCAATCCCATGATGTACTGGTGGGCTGAATTTGACGCGATCCTCGCCTGGGCGATCGCTTCGATGATCGTGGCCGGGCCGCTCACCCCGTCGCCGGCTGCAAACACCGAAGGGATGCCGGTCTGCAGGGTGGCCTTATCAGCATCGATGTCTCCCCACTTGTTTATATTCAGCTTCCCGCCTTCGGCAGCGCCATTGATATCATCAATGAAATTGACATCGGTCTTCTGGCCGATGGCAGCCAGGATATAATCGACCTTCACCTCAAATTCGGAACCCTCAACAGGAACCGGCCTGCGTCGGCCCGATGCATCGGGTTCTCCCAATTCCATCTTTATACATGTAATCGATTCAACTTCGCCTTTTTCATTTTTATTGACCTTTTTGGGCAGGGTCAGAAACATATATTCAACACCCTCCAGTTTCGATTCATGGATCTCGATGGGATTGGCAGGCATCTCTTTTTCAGTACGCCGATAGATCACATAAACCTTATCGGCCTTGCAGCGGATCGATGTGCGGCAGCAATCCATTGCGGTGTTACCACCTCCGACCACTGCAATAGTCTTTCCCCTGAAATCGTAACGCTGGCCCGTCACCTCCATGTTCTTCAGGAAATCGATCCCCGAAAATACGTTCCCCGCGTCATCCCCTTCACAACCAACCCCTGTCCCTTTCTGCGAACCGATGGTCAGGACCATGGCGTCGTATTTCGACCTCAGTTCTTTATAACCCATGTTGTCTCCAAGTCGTTTATTGTAAAAAATATTCACCCCGAGATCGGTAATGTTTTTCACCTCCTTGTCGAGAATATCATTGGGCAACCGGTATTCAGGGATACCGTATCTGAGCCAGCCTCCTGGTTTCGGAGCTGCTTCATAAATATCGACCTGGTGTCCCTCGATCTGCATGAAATGGCCTACCGACAAGCCACCTGGTCCGGCGCCGATCACGGCAATCTTCTTTCCCGTAGATGGCTTCACCTTCGGAACATATTTATCCGGCGACTCCAGGTCATAATCCGAGGCAAACCGTTTGAGATAATCGATCCCAACCGGAGCCCCTTCATCAAGCAGGTTCCTGCGGCATTCGTTTTCACAAGGGCGAACACAAACGCGGCCGCAGATGGCCGGCAACGGGTTGGTCTCCTTGATCAGAGCAACGGCATCGTGGTAAAGTCCTTTTTCGATGAGGGAGATGTATCCCTGCACATCCACACAGGCAGGACAGGTCTGCTTGCAGGGACCGAGGCAATCGGCATAGTGGTTCGAAAGCATAAGCTCCAGCGCCATCTTCCTCGATTTCCTTATCCCTTCATTATCGGTGATGATCTTCATCCCTTCCGTGATCTTTGTCGAGCAGGCAGGCTGGTGTCCGCGCATCCCTTCCACCTCTACAACGCAGATGTAACACGAGGTAAATGGTTCCAGGCGATCGTCGTTACATAAGGTCGGTATCTCAATTCCGTTTCGCCGCGCGAGTTCCAGGATGGTCTCCCCCGGGTTTCCCTTTACAATATTTCCGTTGAGTATGATATTCAAAAAATTGTCAGCCATTGATTTAATATTTACGATTTACGAGGTGCGATTTTAGATTTTTGACTGCAGACTGCAGACCTGTTTCTTAACGGGACTTAAGTTAAAATTATGGAATCAAACTTGCACTTACTGAAGCACACCCCGCACTTCGTACACAGCGCCTGGTCGATGAGATGAGGTTTCTTGCGTTCTCCGCTGATCGCCCTGACCGGGCAGTTTTTCAGGCAGACCATGCAGCCGGTGCATTTTTCAGCATCGACGGTATAGGTCAGAAGCGGCCTGCATACTTTGGCAGGACATTTTTTGTGACCGATATGGGCTTCGTACTCATCCCGGAAATACCTGATGGTGGTAAGTACCGGGTTTGGCGCTGTTTGTCCGAGACCGCAAAGTGAATTGTCCTTTATCTCGTATGCCAGCGATTCAAGCCTTTCGATATCGCCCTCTCTCCCGTGTCCGTTGGTGATGCGGTCGAGGATCTCGAGCATCCGCATGGTACCCATCCGGCAGAATGTACACTTCCCGCAGGATTCCTTTCGTGTGAAATCGAGGAAGAACTTTGCCACATCCACCATGCAGGTCGTTTCATCCATCACGACCATACCCCCTGAACCCATGATGGCCCCCGTGGCAGTCACCGAATCGTAATCCACGATGGTACCTGATAAAAATTCCGGTATGCAACCACCAGATGGACCACCCATCTGAACGGCTTTAAAGCGCTTATTGTTCTTTATTCCGCCTCCCAGCTTGAAGATCACATCTCCGATGGTCATACCCATGGGGACCTCGACAAGACCTGAACGGCGCACTTTTCCTGCCAATGCGAAAACCTTGGTCCCCTTCGATTTTTCGGTACCGTATTTTGCATAAGCCTCCCATCCTTTGAGGATGATCCATGGAACATTGGCAAAGGTTTCAACATTGTTGATGTTAGTCGGTTTTTTCCATAAACCCGAGGCAGCCGGAAACGGAGGACGTTTGCGCGGCATCCCGCGTTCGCCTTCCACCGAGGCGATCAGGGCAGTCTCCTCTCCGCAAACAAAAGCCCCGGCTCCCTCCTTGATGTAGATATCAAGATTGAATCCCTCAATCCCAAAAATATTTTTTCCCAGGTAACCCCTTTCGCGGGCCTGTTTCAGAGCAATGTTCAGTCGCTTGATGGCGAGGGGATACTCTGCACGGCAATAAATCACCCCTCCGGTGGCTTCGATGGCATAAGCGGCAATGATCATCCCCTCCAGTACCGAATGGGGATCTCCCTCAAGCACCGAGCGGTCCATAAAGGCGCCGGGGTCGCCTTCGTCGGCGTTGCAGATCACATATTTTTCGGGAGATTTATTGGCATTTGCGAATTTCCATTTCATACCGGTGGAGAATCCTCCTCCTCCCCTGCCGCGAAGTCCCGACTGGAGTATGGTCCGGATGACCTCTTCCCTGGCAATCGTTTCAGATGCGATCTTCTTGATGGCTTTATATCCATCCCTTGCCTCGTATTCATCGATCGATTCGGGATCCATGTAGCCGCAGTTACGCAGAACGATCTTCACCTGTGCATCCAGGAAATCGTTCTCCGGTGCGTCAAAGAGATCGGTCGAAACGATATAATCCCTCAAAGGATCCCGTTGGTTGATATGCTTTTCTATGACTTCGACGGCGCGATCTTCGCTTATATCGCCATAAAGATAGGTTCCTGTATCGTCGGTGATCTCCACCAGCGGCTCGCGGTAACACATACCGACACAGCTGGTCTTCCGGAGTTCAAAATCGAGCTTCTCAACCTCCTTGAATGCCTTGATCTTTTCATAGGTCTTGCCTGCACCTGCCGCGATGCCGCAGCTTCCAAGCCCGACGGTTACTGTAGTAGTCATTATGTTTGATGTTAGATTATTTTTTTTACTAACAAGTAAGCGGTAGGCAGTAGGCAGTAGGCAGCCGGATAAAAAAATTACTGCCTTCTGCCTTCTGCTTACTCAATTACTTGCCGACAGCCTGATGTTCTTCACAATCTTTGCAGCCTCGTTCCCGGTAAGCTTTCCATAGGTCTGCTCCCCGATCATCATCACCGGCGCCAGAGAGCAGCAGCCAAGACAGGCTACCGATTCGAGGGTATAGAAACGGTCCTCGGTGGTCTCGCCGTCCTTCACCTTCAGCGCCTCCTCCAGCGATTCGGAGATCTCCTTGGCATTCTGAACATGACAGGCCGTTCCGTGGCATACCTTGATGATGTTTTTTCCGACCGGGTTGAGCCGGAACTGTGCATAAAAAGTAGCCACCCCGAACATGTCGCTCAGCGGGATCCCTGTTTCAGCAGATAGTTTTTCGAAAACAACCCTGGGAATAAAACCATATATTTCCTGAGCTCCCTGCAGGAGCGGGATCAGGTTCCCCTTCTTCCCCTTGTATTTGGAAATGAGTTGATCGATCTTACCGAGATCCACTTCCGGATCCGAATTCGTTGTTTTTTCTGCCTGAATTCTTGAAATACGCATAAATTCTGTTAATTATCAATTATCCATTATCAATTCTCAATTAATCTTTCTCCCACGTAACCACCGATATCCTCTTTTTCCCGTCCATCCTCACTGTCAGAGGTTTTTCAAAATGAACGATGGAGAAGTATTCCGTTTTCCTTATATTCTTCTGCTGTTTCAGTACATCAAACCGGATAAAACTGTCGGACAATTCAGGCTGAACACAGAAATAGCCGACATTCATTGAAGTCACGTTGTGGAAAAAGTGCGATCCGGAGGATGCATCGAGCGGGAATCCCTCCAGGCTAGTCTCCACGATCACTTTGGCATGAGAGATCTGCGGCCAGGTGACGGGAACACCGATCCATTTGTCGCGGGTTCCCCATCGGCCGGGACCGATCAGGAGATAGCGGGTTTTGTTCTTTCCCATTTCCGAATTGATCTTGTCCATCTCATCAGCCATCTCCAGTGTTTTTGATTTATCGAAGGTATCGGGATCCACAAAAACGACATCGTGAATATCGTCGAGTAATCCATTGCCCATTTCCTTCTCAGAATAGAGCAAAATATCCTCTTTCGGGATATTGCTCATCTCGATTTCAAAATCAGCCGCCGTCCCGATCATCGGTTTTATCTGAAGCAGGTAGAAAGAAGCCTTGTAGTTTTCATCCTTGTTCAGATCGACCGCAAATTCAATCTCCACGGGAGATCCCAGCGCCTCCTTGACAACATCAAGCACCACTTCTATCGTCTTTGCCAGGGGGATATAATTATATTTCAGGATGTCGGCAAAATTTACGATTCGGGGACCTGTATCGCGCAGGCCTGGAATGATTCGGTTATTCTCGAGTGAATAGACCGAAGCACAGTGTTTCAGTGTGCCGTGCTGCTCGGCGTCGTAAATATCGAGTTTTCGCAGGCCGGCGTCCTCCCCATCGAGCAGATTCACATCTTTCTTTTTCAGGTCGACCGCATAAAAATCAACCTGGGAACCTTTGAACTGGTCCTTCGGACTGTTGATCTCGAGGTTGGGATAGAGCGGGGCGAATCGGAATGCCTTCTCTCCCTCCACAACATATCTTCCCAGTCCGAGGGCAATGACGGCGAATCCCTCTTCGGGTTTCATGTGAGCGAAGGGGTAGTAGTTGTACGACTGTGCAACGCCGCTGATATGCGGATAGTAGACATCTTCATACTGGTGTCCGACAACCTCCTGGACCACCACAGCCATTTTTTCCTGCTCGATCCTATAGTTCACTGCTTCGATGTAGCCTTTGGCAGTAGGCGAATAGACTGAAGCATAGACGAGCTTGATGGCATTCATCAGCTGCTCCAGCCTTACCTTCGGATCGGGATGGTTGTTGGGGATCAGGTAGGTTTCAAAAATACCGGCAAAGGGCTGGTTCAGCGAATCTTCAAAGAGCCCTGAAGAACGGATGGCCAGAGGTTTTGTGATATATTTTATGATCAGCTTCAGTTTCCTGATAAGTGCCTCCGTTAGCTTTCCTTCGAGGAACCAGCTTCTGATCTGGGTATAATCGGTTTCGAAAACGGCCCTCTCCCGGAGTTTGTTCCTGTCAAGAAAATATTCAAACTCATCGGTTCCGATGATGGAGGTCTTCGGGGTTCTGATATTGATGTTGGGGACGTGCTGAGAAAAATCGTAGTTGTAGATAAGGGTGTTGACAAAAGCAAGGCCTCTTCCTTTGCCGCCTAAGGCGCCCTCAGTGAGCGCAAGGATATTCCTTTCATCGGTGATCGCAAGCTCCTCGAAGGGTATGACCTTCCCGATGTTCTGTTCGTTGCGGAAATGCTGGATTACATTGATCAGGTATTCGCGCAGGCTTGCCGGATCCTTGAAGTCGGTGACCTTGGCCGGGTTCAGGATCTTGGCGACCTGGATCTCCCCTCGTGCCATGAGCCATAGTGAAAAATGATCCTTCCTTGCGTGGTAGAGCAGCGACTCTTCCGGAATGGTCTTCAGCAGGTCTTCGAATTCCTTGAGCGATTTTGCAACGGCGATCTGACTTCCCTCCTTGTCGCGGTAAATGAAATGGCCAAACCCAAGATAGTGGGTGATGAAGCTCTTGAAATCCTGCAGCAGGGTTTCAGAATTTTTATTGATGAAGGAGGCCTTGAGTTCATAGGCTTTCTGTGCGTTATCCTCCTCCGATGACTGAAGGACGGTGGGAAGGTCCTTGATCTCTTTCCTGACATACTTCACGAGGCTGAAACCCGCTGTATCGTTCAGTTTACCGTCTTTCTTGAATTTCACATCAGAGATCAGGCAGAGGATGTAATCCTTGTATTTATTAAAATGGTACAGGGCCTCTTCATAGGTGGAGGCGAGGAGGATCTTGGGCCTTGCCTTGAGTCTCAGGATGCGGTAAAGCTCATCAGTAGTCACATCCTCGATGATATTCTTTGTCTGCTCCAGAACGATGTTATACAGCATCGGCAGGTAGAGAGAATAATATTTGGATGAATCTTCCACGAGCAGGATCACCCGCACCATGCCGATCTTGGTGTCGTTCTCCACATTGATCTTATCCTCCAGGTAGTTGATCATGGCGAAGAATATCTTGGAATCGCCGTTCCAGACAAAGATCCGGTCGATCCAGGTAAGCTTCTCCGGTTCAACCTCGAATAACCCGATGTCGGTATTGCTGTTAAGCAGCAGGAAAACGGGAATGTACTGGAACTGGTCCTTGATCTTCTTACTCAAATCCACCGGGAAGCTTTTATCAGTCCCCATCATGATGATGATCAGATCATAATGTTTGGAATTGAGTTGTTCCATCACCTCCTCCGTGGTGGAAACCCCGGTGATGCGCGGCATGGTACTCAGACTGAGGGCATAGAATTCACCCAGGACATGTTCTGAGAACCGTCCCTCCTTTTCAATGCTGTATGCGTCGTAGAGGTTTGCAACAAGGAGGATCTCCTTCACCTTGAATGGCATCAGGTCGTGGTACAGGTCGCGGTTATAGTTGGTGCGGTTGAGGAAGGTCTGGAGCAGCTGCCTGCTGTATTTAGCCGGTGTCTGGGCTGTATCGGCCTGATCGGCAAGATCATTTTTAACGGTTTTCCTCAGGATAGCCTTTCCCTTCACGCTGTTCAGGTAGCCGGAGATCAGGTTGGCAAGGTTGATGATGAGGTGGCGCTCCTCCTCCAGGAAAGGTCCTTCGAAGGAGGGCTGGAAAGCCTTTGTATAAAAGATCTCGATCGAACCCTCCTGGTTGTCGATCGTCTCGAAGGTCTGCTTCTGCGACCATTGTGTCTCCTTGAATCCCGGGGTTTTGAGCTCGAGTTTCGCATAACGGATCCGGCAGACCGTGAACTCCGGGTACTGCCATGCCCTCGGAAGGATGAGGCAGATCTGGTGAAGCGCCTCCTCGATTGGTTTTCCGGTCCTGAGGATGCTCGTCGTCTGATTGATGGCGGTCAGCTCCTTGAGCCTCTCGCGTGTGATGTATCGGCCCTCCCTCCCCTTGATGCCATTCAGGTATCCTTCGATAAGGCTGGCGATGTTCAGGATCAGGTCGCGTTCCTCCTTGAGAAAAGAGCCCTCATCCTTCTCCGGGAATTCCTTCAGATAGAAGATCTCGATCGTGCCGTAGAGATTATCGATCGTTTCAAATCCCTGTTCCTGCCTCCACTCCGTCTCCGTAAAACCGCGGCTTATAAATTCCATCTCCTCGAACCGGATCCTGGCAACTGTGTATTCAGGGTACTGGTAGGCGTTGGGAAGGACCTGGCAGATATCATCCAATGTGTCGGGCAACGACCGGCCCCTCTTGATGATCGCGGTGGTGTCGTTTATCGCGGCAAGTTCCTTTAAACGTTCGCGGTTATCGTATAAAAGTTTATCGACATTAATCGGTCGCGGGTCGTTCAACCCTTTGCCAGGTTTTTCTTCGGTGGATGACATGAGACAGGATGAGAAGAAGGTTTCAAAAATAGTATAAACTTTTTGACCAGAAAAAATTAAAATTCACAATTTCAGCAAAATAAGTATTCTTCTTAAGGTGATTACGTGAAATACGTATTTTTATTAAGTATTTTTCTTATGTTATTGAAAATAAGTAAATTAAAATGATAAAAATAAACAATATTTTCTTTGGAATGCATATTTTTGTTGTATTATTGTGAAAATTTTAACATTCATTACTAATTAAAATAAACTACTATGACAAACGACATTTTCAAGAAACTGCTTGACGAATTCATGGCAAAGATCATCGCCAAGAATGCCGGTGAAAAAGAATTTCACCAAGCTGTGATGGAGGTTGCCGAAACCCTGATCCCCTTTATTGAAGAGAACCCCAAATACAAGGATGCAAAGATCCTTGAGCGGATTGCCGAGCCCGAGCGCGTAATCCTGTTCCGTGTACCCTGGATGGACGACAAGGGAGAGATCCAGATCAACAAGGGATACCGTATTGAGATGAACAGCGCGATCGGACCTTACAAAGGCGGTCTGCGTTTTCACCCCACGGTGAACCTCGGAATCCTGAAATTCCTTGCCTTCGAGCAGGTCTTTAAAAACAGTCTTACAACCCTCCCAATGGGCGGTGGCAAGGGCGGAAGTGATTTCGATCCTAAAGGAAAATCCGACAATGAAGTCATGCGTTTCTGTCAGAGCTTCATGACCGAATTGCAACGTCACATCGGTCCGGATACCGACGTTCCTGCTGGTGACATCGGCGTCGGCGGTCGTGAAATCGGTTTTATGTTTGGCCAGTACAAACGTCTCCGCAATGAGTTCACCGGCGTTCTTACCGGCAAGGGACTCCAGTGGGGAGGCAGCCTCATCCGCCCGGAAGCAACCGGTTACGGCCAGGTTTATTTTGCAGCTGAAATGCTCAAGACCCGTGGTCTCGATTTCAAGGGCAAGATCTGCACAGTCTCCGGTTCAGGAAACGTTGCCCAGTATGCTACCCAGAAAGCTACCGAGCTCGGCGGTAAAGTAGTTACTTTATCCGATTCCGAAGGATACATCTACGATCCGAAGGGTATTGACGCTGAAAAGCTCGCTTTTGTCATGCACCTCAAGAATGTCAAGAGAGGCCGCATCAAGGAGTATTGCAACAAGTATTCCGAAGCCAAGTACGTCGCCGGAAAGCGTCCGTGGGAGGTAAAATGCGACATCGCACTGCCAAGCGCAACCCAGAACGAAATCGACGGCAACGATGCCAAGATGCTTGTAGCCAATGGCTGTTTCTGCGTTTCCGAAGGCGCCAATATGCCTTCTACACCGGAAGCCATTGAAGTTTACATCTCAAAGAAGATCCTCTACGGACCTGGCAAAGCTGCCAATGCAGGTGGTGTCGCCACTTCCGGACTTGAAATGTCACAGAATTCCATGCGGATGTCCTGGTCAAGGGAAGAGGTTGATGAAAAACTTCATACCATCATGATCAACATCCACAAAAATTGTGTGAAATACGGAACCGAACCCGACGGGTTCATCAACTACGTTAAAGGTGCTAATATCGGCGGATTCGTGAAAGTAGCCGATGCAATGCTCGCTCAGGGACTCGTATAGCTTCCCTTTTTGTTCATTTTGATTCGGAAAGGTCATCCCCAGGGATGGCCTTTCTTTTTGAAAAGAGGAAGACATTGAAGAAGGCATAGAAGATCACTCCCGCCTGGTTCTCGAGCATCGATTCCACCATGATGTTGATGGCGAAGATGAGGAGAAAGATCAGGTAGAGGTAATATTTCTCACGAAGGGCATAGATTGCCGGTATGATGATCATGGCAAAAAGTGTGAGAAATCCCACGATACCAAGCACTATGAATGTCTGAAGATACTGTTCATGAGCATTCCTCCGGTCTTCATAACCTATCAGAAAATGGTCATTTTTATATTTCTCCAGCAAAACATCCTTTACATCGCCAGTTCCCACCCCGATGAGCCAGTTCTCACGGATAATCTGCCAGGAGTCCTCCCAGATCTCAAGCCTTGTCCCGATGCTGTTGTCGGTCTGAACTCCTTTTCCCTTTGTGTTTTCAAGGTCTCCGAGTGAGAGGTTTACCCTTTCTGCCGTGTATGAGAAAAGTTTGATCCCACCGTAGAAAACAACCGCTGAGGCCACCAGGATGATCATCCCGCGAACGAACCTCTTTCTCACCAGGACCATGAAAACCGCAAGCAGAAGAGCGAGGGTCGCCATCACGATCAGTCCCGATTTTGAGCCAAGGAGGAAGATCAGCACAACGAAATAGAGTACCAGAAGAGCCATGCCGATTTTTGCCCACATCCCGGTTTCCTCTTTCCGGTTCAGCAGTTCAAGCGTCACGGCAGCGGCTGCAAAATTCAGATACATTGAAATATAACTCGGGTGGAAAAACCAACCCAGGGGTTTATAATAAAAGGCCCCCTTGTCGTCGAGGTAAAAGTAGTTGGCAGCGGCATGCATCAGCAAAATGAGGGTGCCAACAAAGCATCCGGCTACAAAGGTGGCTATGACCTGTTTCCTTACCGTAAAGCAGGGGAAAAGGATATCGGAGAAGATAAAGGCGATCCCGAAGAGGATGATCCATGTGAGGATACCGAAAAAGAGGATACCGTACTCAGTTCGCTGCAGCCAGGTGGTCACAAAGAGAAGCAGGCAATAGATGATGGCAGCAATCCGCCGGGCAGCGAGGTTTCCCCGTTCAAAAGTCAGGTCGGAAGTGGCGAAAAGAAAAGGGAAGATGAACAGCGACAACTTTACCTCCAGGTCAAACCAGGCATAAGTCATATTCTTAGTGTAAAGGAGGCCGATGAGATATAAAAGGTAAAGGGCGGAGAAGCAGAAGGTCAGGAAACGCCTGCGCTCTGTAAAAATGCGTGGGATCCTCGTGATAAACCGGCCATCGATGATCCAGTTCAGGACCATGATGAGGATGACGGGAGGCAGAACCCTTGGGTGGATCGGCATGAAAAATACCAACGCCGCACAACCAAAATTAAAGACCTGGTCGTGAACGCCATGTCGCGTCAATTTCATAGAGGTGCGGGTTTTAGATCGCTAACCTTGGTAAAAGTACTCAATATTTTTTCCCTTGCCCTGGACATTCTTCAGAAAAAAGAATTTGGGCCGCAGCACCTTGTTAAATGCAAAGTACTGGATGAGGACGAAATCATTGCCTTCATTCACAAGGGCGTAGAGACGGTCAGGATCGAACGGAAGTCGCTGGCCCTCCATATCGTTAAACCCGGCTGAGTTTGGTTTGTGAAAAACTTTTACCGAAGTGGCGACCCCTGTGGTATCCATAACCGTGATCACAATAAATGGCGTTGACCTTAGGACAGAGTCCTTTTTCACGGGATCCATATCATTGAGCAGCGCTTCGAAGTTCAGGTCACGAAATCCTGAAACGAAAGTCAGGACCTTAAGGGTGTCGAAATCCGGGACCATTTTATTATCAGCGATTGAAAGCAGCGTGACGCCACCGGATTTGTCACTCCTTACCTCGTATGAATCATCAGGATTTGAAGGGAATTCCATCCTCACAGAGGCTATCTCACGGTGTGATTTTTTAAAGACGGTGAAATCCCTCCAGTATTTCTCCATGGGAGAGTAGCGGGGTGAAACGAAGCCTCTAAGCCCCGGCAGATAAGTAACAAAAGGCTCTGTCGAGTTCTCAAGAAGCATATATGAACCGCGGTTGTTCGGGGTTGCTCCACCCACATAATAGACCTTGTCAAGTTTCTCGTAAGGAAAGAGCTTGATCCAACCGAAAATGTTAATCCGGAATCCCATCTGGTATATCTCCACCTTGATAGAGTTCACGGCCATGTCGCCGATGATGGTATTGTGGGCAGCTTTGGCCACCGGCTCCTTCACCTCCAGGTTCACCATGGTGGCGAGCAGGATATCGACCATCTTTTTCTGTGCAGGAAATTTGTCGTTGACTGTCCATTTCCCGGGTTCAAGCCGTGTAAGTTTCAGGGTATTGTTGTTCTTGTCCGACATGAAGATCTTCGTCACGATGGAGGTATCCCTGACCGCAAAATCACTCATCGACCTGCGGAAGGTTGTCTTCGACTGCGTCAGGAAGAGGACCAGCGCCACAATGGCAAGGACAATGACGGAGATGAAGATGGTTCTGTTTTTCTTCATAAAAAGTTTATTTATTCCCGGGGATCCGTCCATAGCACGATTTCCGAATCCTGAATTTGATGAACCCGAACAAGAGGATCAGGATAACAGGCAGGAGGGTATTCAACAATTGCCAGAAAAGCCTGCCAGAAGCAACTTTTGAAGCATCGAGCATTCGCAGTTTAAGCTCCCTCGAACGTACGCTTATCAGGCCGGAATCATCACAGAGGTAATTCATCGCGTTCATCAAGAAATCCTTGTTCCCGAAAGTTTGCCTCGTCCACTGGTCATAGCCGAGAGGCAGGGGGTAGCCCTGAGAGACGTCAAACTGGTTCTTCACCATATCGCCGTCGGCGATCACGATCATCCTGGTCGGCTTGCTTTTCTTTTGGAACCCGAGGTCGGCATTCTGCTCCAGTTCCGGAGGAATACGCCAGAGGTAAGAGGAGACGAACTCACCTTCGAGGAGAAGGGCTACCGGCTGTGGTCCACGGTTGTAATTGGCAGGGTCGGGCTCCTTTTTAAGGATCTCAAGGTCGATGTAAGCAGGGGCATTCACCAAACGGGAGTATGGTGATGTGGAAAGGAGAAATGTCTTTTTGACGCCGGCCACTGCCACGGTATCGAGGCTGCTGACGAATTCGGTCCTTACAAGATTCAGCCCATTCACGACGGGGTGGCTCTGGAAGGGTACAAGCAACGGGAAGTAGTAAAAGGGGAAATACTCAAGCTGGGGCTGGCTGCCAACCTGCCCTGTCTTGATAACGATCTGCATGGCATTGATGTCGAGCACCAGGTTGTTGTTCAGCCTCACGCCATAATTGTAAAGCAGGTCGGTAAGGTTCACATCGTTCACAATGCCCATGGTAGAGCTATACTTCCCGAGGCTGTCCATGCTGGCAAAGACCGGGTCGACAACCCACAGTACCTTTCCTCCGCGCATGATGAACTGGTCGATCAGGAACTTGTCTTTTTCATCGAAAGAGGTGGTAGGCCTTGCAATGATGATTGCGCGGTACTTGTTCACCAGCTCGTCGTGCACCGAATCGGTCTTCAGCCGGAGCGCCAGGCTGTTCACCTTCTGGTTGATCCGGATACGGTCCACATTGTAATATTCCGAGAGGGAGTTCTCCAGGTCGAAGGTCTCCTGCCGTGAAAGTTCCCCCTGTCCCTCGATAAAGGCAATCCCCGGTTTGATGGTGGTTGTCAGTTTCTGAATCGCCGAGGCCAGGTTGTACTCGAGGGACTGGATCGAATTGTTCAGCACCTTGTTCGGATCCTGCCCTAGCTGGGTCATCAGCAATTGGACAGGAATCTCCTTGCCCCGGTAACTGACGATTGCACCCGGGAAGATGATCAGTTGTGAAGATTGTCCCTTTTTGGTAGTTCTGAGATCAGTAGGCTCCAGCCCGCGCTCGACCAGCAGGCGGTAGGAGTCGTTCCGCTCCTTGGTGTTCGGATTGGCCGAGGGATCGACAAATTCGTACTGGATATTATCGCTGTATGCCCTGAATTCACTCAGCATTTCGCGTGTTTCATTACTCAGTCGCCTGAATCCCGGGGGAAGATCCCCGTCGAGGTAAACTTTAAAGAAGACGACATCGTCCAGCTTTTTGATCAGCTGTTTGGTAGCTTTTGAAAGGGTATATCTTTTTTCGGAAGTAAGATCCACACGGGTGAACAGAAAAGAGGATATGATGTTGACCAGGATAATGATCGCAATCGCCAGCGT
>JBAXRT010000040.1:0-21099 GCA_037131065.1 bacterium
CAATTACCTTAAGCTGTAATCTGGCAAAAATTTTCCGCGAATAGTCAATCTCCCGGCGGGCATTCTCTACCGTTGCATAGCCTGAGGCATTGCCTCCGAGGTACTGCACCCTGACCGAGCGCAGCGTTGCCAGTTCATGGGGTTGTGTCATCAGTCCGAAAGCCTTGCCGCGAGGCAAATTTTCAAGGATTTCCGGCAACTCTGCACCCGGAACGATCGGGTAGTTAGCCACGAGCCAGCCTTTGAAGGCCAGGTAAATGCTCAGAGGGGTTTTAAAAGTTCGGGAGACACCGAGCAAAATGATCTCAGCACGCTCATAGTCGTATGTTCGCTGGCCATCGTCGTGAGTAAAGGCAAACTGCATCGAGTCAATCCGTTTAAAATAATCTTTGTTCAGGTGAAAATAGAGGCCAGGTTCTCCCGTCGGTGAGTTTGCCAGATGGTGTGAGAGACGTGAAAGAAGCGGCCCCATGATGTCGATCGCATCGATATTGTTGATCCGGCTGATGCGGACCATCTGTTCCCTCAGGTGTTCCGAAACCAGTGTATGTACAATAATGCCCTTCTGTCCGACAACTTCCGGAATGATCTCCTCGATCTGCTCCTCCGATCTTACCTCCTTGTAAGTGATGATCTCCACTTCAGTGGAAGGGAACTGGGTCATGGCAGCGCCCAGCGCCTGCTGGGCAGTTCGGCCGGTACCGTCGGAAATTACAAAGATTTTGTACATAGGACAAATTTTAAAATCTGAAATCTGAAACGTGAAATCTGATTTTGGATTTCTGATTTCAGATTTGTTATAAAGCTAAGTCAATCCGGTATTACTGCAAAATTTTCGCCCAATTTTTTGCCCGATCATTTTAATCCGTAATTTTGACCCGCCTGAGAAGATTCATTCAATTCATTATAAAAACTTATAAATATGGGAACCATTAAAGTAGGCATCAACGGTTTTGGCCGGATCGGTCGACTTACCTACCGGGCGCTGATGCAAAACACCAAAGTTGAAGTTGTTGCTTTTAACGACCTCACCGACGCAAAAACACTTGCTCATCTTCTGAAATATGATTCCATTCACGGAAAATTCCCCGGGACAGTGACCGTAGAGGGAGATTTTCTGGTTGTGAACGGGAAAAAGATCAGGGTACTTGCCGAGAAAGATCCTGCAAACCTGCCTTGGGGAACTCTTGGAGTTGAGATAGTCATCGAATGCACCGGTATCTTCCGTACCCGTGACAAAATGAATAAACATCTCACTGCAGGCGCAAAAAAGGTTGTTCTTTCTGTACCTTCCGATAATAAGGAAGATGTGGATGCAACGATTGTCATGGGCGTTAACGACAATACCCTGACCCCGGATATGAAGCTCGTTTCGAATGCCTCCTGTACAACGAATTGCCTTGCACCGATCGCGAAAGTTTTAAATGACAGTTTCGGGATCAAAAACGGCTTAATGAATACCATCCACAGCTATACCAACGACCAGATCATCCTCGATGCACCGCATAAGGATCTCCGAAGGGCCCGTGCAGCCGCCGTTTCGATCATCCCGACGAAGACAGGGGCAGCAAAAGCCATCGGTCTGGTCATCCCGGAACTGGACGGTAAAATGGACGGGTTTGCTATACGCGTGCCGACCCCCGACGGATCGATTGTTGACCTCACCTGCGAACTCAACAGGAATGTGACCAAGGATGAGATCAACGCTGCAATGAAAGCCGCCGCGGACGGACCAATGAAAGGTGTCCTGGAATACCTGGATGAACCGCTTGTAAGCTGCGATATCATCGGCAATACACACTCATCCATCTTTGACTCCCTCCTTACGAAAGTCATCGGCGGAAACATCGTAAAAGTGATCTCCTGGTACGACAACGAATATGGATATTCCTGCAGGCTGGCAGACCTTGTCACCAAGATGGCCTGACAAACGGAAACTTCGTGGTACTTCGTGATCCACTGTGGAACTTCGTGTAAAATATTTCACGAAGAGCACGAAGAAACCACGAAGATACACAAAGAACAAATTGATCTCTTGTCTGTAAAAGGGGCTAACTTAAGAGCCTCTTTTTTTATTATTTTTACTTGAATTTTCAATTCTTACACTATTCTATCCGGATGGAATCAATCAGGGAAATATACAAGATCGGCTGCGGGCCTTCGAGCAGCCACACCATGGGCCCTCGAAAAGCGGCTATCATTTTCAGAGAGAGAAATCCGGATGCGGAGAGGTTCAGGGTATCCCTTTATGGCAGCCTGGCCGCCACCGGCAAAGGGCATATGACCGACAAAGCGATCACAGAAGCGCTCAAACCGGCCGAAACGGAATTTATCTGGGAATCGGGCATCTCTCTCCCAAACCATCCCAACGGATTGAAATTTGAAGTTTTGGATGGTTCCGGTGGTACTACCGACACATGGACAACATACAGCATCGGCGGCGGTGATATCAGCGATAACGGCAAGAGAGATGAGGGGAAGAAGGTTTACGAAGTGACACGCATGGAAGAGATCCTTGCCTGGTGCGAAGAAAATGGCAGGACGATGTGGGAGTATGTTGAGATCCATGAACCTCCCGGATTATGGGATTACCTGGAAAAGGTCTGGAAAGTCATGAAAGAGTCTGTTGAGCGGGGAATCGAAGCAGAGGGAGTTCTTCCCGGCGGGCTGAACCTGCCGCGCAAAGCCTCGTCTTACTTTACCAAGGCCAGGAGTTTTAAAGGCACCCTGAGCAGGCGCTCCTATACTTTTGCCTTTGCCCTGGCCGTCGCCGAAGAGAATGCTGCCGGCGGCAGGATCGTTACAGCGCCAACCTGTGGTTCGGCAGGGGTGTTACCTGCAGTACTATACCTTTTGAATACACAATATGAGTTCAGCAATAAAAAGGTGCTGCGAGGCCTTGCCACCGCCGGACTCATCGGCAACCTGATCAAAACCAATGCCTCGATCTCCGGCGCTGAGGTAGGCTGCCAGGGAGAGGTCGGAAGCGCCAGCTCGATGGCTGCCGCAGCCTCGGTACAGATGTTTGGCGGTACCCCGGGACAGGTGGAATATGCCGCCTCCATTGCAATGGAACATTTTCTCGGGCTAACCTGCGACCCTGTTTACGGGCTCGTTCAGATCCCCTGCATCGAACGCAATGCCTTCGGCGCTGCCCGCGCGCTGGATGCCAGCATGTATTCCCTGTTATCCGATGGCCATCACATCGTGCATTTCGATAAAGTGATCGAAGCGATGAAACAGACCGGCCACGACCTCCCGAGGATCTACCGGGAGACAGCCGAAGGAGGACTTGCGCTTTTCGGAAAGAAAAGATAAAACATTTACCTATCTTTACATTATAATATTAAATATGGGTTTTCATGGGCAACAATACTCAGGTAATCGTTTTCCTGATTGACAACCAATCTTATGCTATTCCCCTCCACAATGTGGACCGGATTATCAGAGCAGTTGAAATCACGCCCCTCCCTAAAGCGCCTGAAACCGTTTCCGGAGTCATTGATTACCATGGAACACTGATCCCAGTCTTAAGCATGCGCAAGAGGCTTAACCTGGCACCGAGGGAAATTACTGCAAACGACCGGTTCATTCTGGCAAAAACCGGCAGGCGAACCGTCATTCTGATCGCCGACGAGGTGGCCGGCTTAACGGAAATACCCGGTGATCGGATCGTCCCGGCAAAAAATATTGTTAAAGAACCAGCCATCGAAGGGATTATCCGAGGGGAAGACGGCATCATTTATATCTATGACCTGAACACCTTTTTCATTCTCGGGGAGGAAGAAATGCTGGACACGGCCATCCACCGGATGAAAAAAGAAAAATAGCATATGGTTACAGACCAGGATAAAGTTTTGGTCAGCCGCCTTATTTCTGACAGGCTGGGGCTTCAATTTCCGGTCAACAGATGGAGAGACCTCGAGCGATCTTTCATCTCGGCTGGTAAGGAGATCGGATATGAAAGCGCCGAGGCGATCGTTTCCAACCTTCTAAAGGAAACCTTTTCAGATGATCATTTTACCATCCTTGCCGAAAAACTTACCATCGGGGAAACCTATTTTTTCAGGGAGAAACCGGGACTGGATCATTTTCGTTCACGAATTCTTCCGGAGCTTATTGAAAAACGCAGGAATGGCGTAAAGTCAATCCGCATCTGGAGCGCTGGTTGCTGCACCGGAGAAGAGCCCTATACCCTTGCCATGATCCTGTCTGAAGCAATTCCCGATATCTCAGGCTGGAAAATTACATTGCTTGCAACCGACATCAATGCCTCCTTTATTAAAAAGGCACGCAGTGGAATCTACGGAGCATGGTCTTTCCGGGATTCACCGGAAGAAATAAAATCCAAATATTTTACCCAGAGCGGCAAAGATTTCAGAATCAATCAGGAAATAATAAAGCTGGTGACTTTCTCGGAATTGAACCTTGCCGGGAGCAATTATCCGTCGGTTGAAACCAATACAGCCTCGATGGATGTCATCTTCTGCAGGAATGTTTTGATGTATTTTGCAAAGGACCAGATCGCACAGGTCGGCAACCGGTTTTATTCCTCATTGGCAGAAGATGGATGGCTGATCCTTAATCCGATTGAAATTTCTGGTGAATTATTTCCTTTGTTCACGCAGAGAAATATATTTAATACAGTCGCACTGCAGAAGAGCAATGCCGATGCAGTCAACAATATTAAAGTAGACAAGGCCGAATTACGTTCAAAAGGAAATCCGGATCACAAGAGATCTGCCAAGAAAACAAGTTATACTCCATCATTGCCAAAAAATTCGGTCAAAGTCCCGGTGTCCCCGCCCCTGAAGAAAAATGTCCCCGAAGATCCGTTGAAAAAAATCCATCGCCTTTTTGAAAAAAAACAGCACAATGAAGTCATTCGTATAGCAGATCAACTCCTGATAAACGATCCTGCCAACACCAGGGTGATCTTTTTACTTATCCGGTTATTTGCCAATGCCGGAGATCTCGAATCGGCAAAAAAATGGTGTCAAAAACTGATTGTTGTTGATGAGATGTCGGCTGTTTCCCATTATACCATGGGTATGCTGATGATAGAAATGAATGAGCTTCCGGAGGCTGAAAAATCTCTTTCCCGTTCTCTTTATCTTGACCCCGGCCACCTGATGTCCTACTTTTTACTTGGCAATGTGATGAAGCGCCAGAATAAACAAAAAAATGCCGAAAAATATTTCAGGAACCTCTATAGTTTGCTCAGCAAGATCCCGGATGAAACCATTATCCCTGAATCGGATGAGATGACAGCAGGTAATCTTAAAAAACTTGCAGAGACGCTTGTAACGAAAAAGAAGTGAATATAATATCATGAAGAATGTTGAAAAGGAAATATTGAAGAAAAGGGCTAAAGAACTTGCGAAAGATCTTCCCGTTCAGGATTACAAAACGGGCTCCGGCCAAAACATGATTAAATTCCTTCTAACCCCGGAAGTCTATGGGATTGAATCAAAATATGTCAGGGAGGTTACCTCATTAAAAGAACTGACCAGGGTACCGAACACCCCTGATTTTGTAACCGGAGTGATCAACCTGCGGGGCCAGATAATCTCCATCATCGATCTCAAGAAATTTTTTAATCTCAAACAGTCTGGGTTAACTGAATTCAACAAGATTCTTGTTCTCTCTTCTCCAACCCTGCTTTTTGGGATCATCGCCGATAAGATTCTGGAGAATGCCTTCATTTCTTTGAAAGAGCTGGATGTGCCACCACCAACCATTTCCGGTATCGGGGCTGAATTCATTCTCGGAATAGCAAGGGATGGAACCATTGTTCTAGACGGTTCTACGCTGCTGGGTACGAGAACAATCATTGTAGATCAACAGGAAAAAAATAAACAATTATAAAAAAGGAGGATTTTCTATGAAATCATCATTTACCCTGAGTACCAGAGCCAAACTTTATTCAGGATTTGGTTTGATCGTCATTCTGATGGTAATCATCATAATCGCAGCTTATTTCAGTATAAACAGGATCATTTCTGCTGAAAAGGAACTCATGACCTCATCTAAAATCAGCCTGACACTTGCAGGGATCAAGGCCGATCAGAACAGAACCCGCGCGTTGATTCTTGATATGATGATGACAAAGGACCCTGCAGTCCAGGAAAAACTCAAAAAGGATATTATTTCGAAAAAAGATGAACTCGATCAGCTGCTTAAGGATGTGGAACAATATTATCAAAATAGCCCTTCCGAATTACAAAAAATCAGGAAGATTATATCAGATATAGACATATATCGGCTCAACCGTGAAAAACAATATGAACTCATTTCTAAAGGAAATCTGGATGAAGTAAAGACGATGGGCAGTGGTATCCAGGCTGAACTATATGAAAAAATCAGGGGGGAGATTAATGACCTGGAAGCTGCTGAAACCAGCAGGTCAAATAGGGCGGCAGAAAATTCCGTATCCACTGCCATAACTGCTGAGTGGACTATTTTTATTATCGGATGTTTCGCCGTTGTAACATGCCTTATCATGGTATTATGGATGATCTCAGCGCTTCGCCGCGTCACAAGGCAAATAGACGAAGCGGTCAATATCCTCGGAACCTCTGTGAGCGAAATCCTGACAACAGCAACAGAGGTGTCGGCCAGCACAACAGAGACAGCAACAGCAGTTGCCGAAACTACTTCCACGATCGAAGAGGTGCGCCAGACGGCCCTGCATGCCAGTGAAAAGGCAAACATGGTAGTGGAAATTTCGAGGGAGGCATCAACGACTGCACAACAAGGAAAAAATTCAGTGCTGGAGACCGTGGAGGGCATGAAACGCATCAGCCACCAGATGACCCTCATTACCGACAGCGTTGTCAAATTATCCGATAAAAGCCGTGTCATCGGCGAAATAACCACTACCGTTAATGACCTTGCAGATCAATCGAACCTGCTGGCCGTAAACGCTGCCATCGAAGCTGCGAAAGCAGGTGAACTGGGCCGTGGTTTTGCTGTAGTGGCACAAGAGGTCAGGAGTCTTTCCGAACAGTCGAAGCAGGCTACTTCCCAGATAAAGGAAATTTTAAATGATATTCAGAAAGCAGTGAACCAGGCCGTCATGGCGACCGAGCAGGGAACAAAAGCCGTGGAGAATGGGAGCTCCTTAGCCTCACAAAGCGGTGAGGTGATCCAGACACTCGCTGAGAATGCTTTGGAAGCTTCCCAGTCGGCTACGCAGATCGCCATCTCAAGTCAGCAGCAGATGGCCGGTATGGACCAGATCATGCCTGCCATGGAAAATATCAAACAAGCCAGCGAACAGAATGTGATCGGAACCAGGCAGACGCAAACCGCAGCACATAACCTGAATGACCTGGGTCAGAACCTGAAAAAAATTGTAGATAAATTTAAAGTCTGACCTTTCGTGATGAACAAGAAACAAGAAGAGTTTCTGAAAGAGCTCTTATCTGATTTCAAAATCGAAGCGGCAGAACACCGGCAATTTTTTGTCAATGCCCTTCTTGATCTTGAAAAATTATCTGCAAATTCCGATAATCGGCCGATTATAGAGCGGATGTTCCGGGAGATTCATAGTCTCAAGGGAGCTGCGCGTGCCGTAAGTCTTTTGGGGACCGAGACCTTGTGCCAGAGTATGGAAAATGTACTTTCCCTCATCAAGCAAGGCAAACTGGATATAAACCTTAGCCTTTTTGACTCGCTTCACCAGGCAGTCGATCTTCTCGACAACCTTTTAGAGGACCTTGCATCCTCGAAGAAAACGGTCCGACCGGATCAGTTTAACCGGATGATCATCCAGCTTGAATCCTTCAAGTCAAATCCGGCAACCGGCAAAGAATCGGAAAGCCGGGAGATAAATTTTTCCATTACAGAGACACCCGCTGACGAGCATGTGACGGTGCCGGCAAAACCATTTGCATCTAAAGAGACTGTGCGTGTTTCGACTGACAAACTAGAAACCATCCTCACCCATGCTGAGGAATTGATCGCTTCAAAGGCAACCTTGCATAACCTGGCGATGGGTATCCGAAGCCTTGCCGGCCATCCTTCCGCTCTTTCCGAAGACCTTCCTGGCTATTCTTGTGACCTGGAACGATTTTACCGCTCCTTTTCAAGGCAAATCGACGATCTGCTTATCGATATCAAACAAACCCTCCTGATACCCTTTTCCTCCTTGCTGGAGTTACTCCCAAAACTGGTCCGGGACCTTTCAAGGGAGCAGGGAAAAGAGATCGACCTGAGGATCAGGGGCGGGGAAATTGAAATCGACAGGAGAATCCTGGAAGGAATGAAAGATCCCATGATCCACATCATCAGGAACTGTATCGACCATGGGATCCAGAAACCGGAAATACGCGAAAAATTCAACAAACCTGCTTGCGGATCTATCTCCATTGAAATTAGTCAGAATACCGATCGTCAGGTTGTGATCACCATTTCAGACGATGGCCAGGGAATCGACCCTGAAAAAGTAGTTGATTCGGCCATCAGACAAGGGATGCTTTCTGCTGAAGCAGCGAAAAAACTTTCCGGGAAAGAGATACCGGATCTGATCTTCCGCAGTGGTGTTTCCACCAGTCCTTTCATTACCGATATTTCAGGACGAGGTCTCGGCCTTGCCATTGCAGCAGAGAAGGTATCCAACCTGACCGGAACGATCAGGGTTGAATCCGAAAAGAATTCCGGTACGCGGTTTATTATCATGCTTCCACTGACGCTGGCAACTTTCCGGGGTGTCATTGTTCAGGTTGGCGAACAGGAGCTGATTATTCCGACAAATGCCATAAAGCGTGCCATGAGGATTGACCGCTCAGAAATAAGGACTGTTGAAAATCATGATACCATTACCTTCGACGGTCACACCATTGCCCTGGTTCGCTTGTCGGATGTACTCGGGATTATGAGGCACAAACAAAAGATAAACCAGGATGCGAAAATAGCTTTGGTTGTTCTTTCGCATGCCCAACGTAACATTGCATTTGCCGTTGACAGGATCTCGGTTGAGCAGGAGGGCATTGTTAAGCCCTTTGGACCGCAGCTCCGGTATGTCAGGAATATTACCGGAGCGACCATCCTGGGTGATGGGAGGATCATCCCGGTCCTTAATGTTCCCGAGCTGATTGAAACCGCCATCAGAACAAAGAGTGAAACGTATTCTGCCGAGGCTGAAGAAGGAGCTGAGACAGTTTTAGCAGAAAAACAAACCATTCTTGTTGTGGAAGATTCCATTACTGCCCGATCGCTGCTAAGGAATATCATTGAATCGGCGGGTTTTGATGTTACAACTGCAGTCGATGGGGTTGAAGCGATGGATGTGTTAAAGAAAGAACAATTCACCCTTGTGGTTTCAGATATTGAAATGCCAAGGATGAACGGAATCGAACTGACTACCAGGATCAGAAGCGATCAGGAACTGGCCGACCTGCCCGTGATCCTGGTTACAGCTCTTGAATCGGCTGATGACAGGCAGCGTGGAATGGAAGCAGGAGCCAACGCCTATATCAACAAGAGCAATTTTGAACAGAACAATCTGATTGAAACAATCCAACGACTGATATAATTTATCTATAGAAAGATCCATCCATGAAATCCAACCCGGGGCGAAAAATAAATGTGTTGGTTGTCGACGATTCCGCGTTGATCAGAACATTCCTGGTAAATATCCTGGAGTCAGATCCTTATGTTAACGTGATCGGCACTGCGAAAGATGGACTGGAAGCCCTGGATTTCATAAAAAAACAGATCCCGGATGTTATCTCGATGGATATATTCATGCCTGGCATGGATGGCTTTGAAACGACCAGAATAATCATGCAAACCAATCCAATCCCTATCGCGATCGTAAGCGGTCATTACGAAGTTGGAGAAGTTGCAAAGACATTCCGTTCGCTGGAGGTCGGAGCGGTCGCTATACTCCCCCGCCCTAAAGGCCCGGGAGACCCTGAACATGAAAGATCAGCAGCGGATTTTATCAGTACAATGAAGACCATCTCAGAGGTCAAACTTGTTAAAAGGTATTTTCACGGACCCTCAGTATTACAGGAAAACCACCTCAGAAATGAGCCTTTTACAAAGATAGAAATACCGGGATCTTCATCCGGCCACATCCAGGTCATCGCCATCGGCGCTTCAGCAGGGGGCCCCATCGTTTTGAATGAGATCCTCAGGAATATTTCAGACCAGCTCCCTGTTCCGATCTTTATCGTCCAGCATATCGACCACTCCTTTACCCATGGATTTGCAGACTGGCTGACCCAGGCTTCAGGAAAAAAGATCATCGTTGCCCGGGAAAACATGCAACCCCAGCCGGGGAAAATTTACATCTCGGAGAGTGATCACCAGATGGGGATCCGACCCGACGGTAACATAACGGTTAACAAAGAATCTCCTCAAAATGGATTCCGCCCATCGGTGGGTTATCTTTTTCGCAGTGTTCTCCGCGTATTCGGTAACAGGGCCTTATCAGTTCTGTTGACAGGCATGGGCAACGACGGGGCACAGGAGATGAAACTGCTTAAAGATGCAGGCAGTATTACCATCGCCCAGAACAAGGCGAGTTCTCTCGTCTTCGGCATGCCCGGTGAAGCTATCCGGCTCGGAGCTGCCTGTCATGTGTTATCTCCGGAAAATATGATCCGTTTCATAAACGAACATTTTAAAAATTAATCGATATATGAACTCATTATTTAAATTCACTTCCGCTGAGAACCTGATCATGGTCATTGAAGATTCCAGCGTACAGGCCAAGAAACTTAAGTTCCTGCTTGAAGAGAATAATTTCAGGGTTGATGTTCAGACCAATGGCCGGGATGCACTCCTTGCCCTGAAAAACGAGCAGCCGATCCTAATCATCAGTGATATTGTGATGCCGGAAATGGATGGATATGATTTTTGTTCCAAAATAAAGGAGGATCAGCAGCTCAAGGAAATCCCTGTTATTCTGCTGACTTCGCTCCGCGATCCGATCGATATTATCAAAGGTCTTCAATCGGGGGCGGATAATTTTATTACAAAACCTTATGAGGAACATTATCTTTTATCTAGAATCCAGTACCTGCTGGTTAACAGGAGCCTCAGGAGATCCGGCAGCACCGAGATGGTCATCGAGATCATGTTCCGCGGTAACAAGTATGCCATCAACTCTGATAAAAAGCAGATCCTGGATCTTCTGTTATCAGTTTACGAAGCCGCCATTCTGCGCAATGATGAACTGATCCAGACCCAGGCCAAGCTGCAGACGAGCAATGAGGAACTCATGATAGCGAATGAAGCGCTGGATTCCTTTACCCATACTGTCTCACATGATCTGCGTTCGCCCCTTCACCAGATCAGTGGTTATGCCCAGATTCTGCAAGAAGAGCTTAGCGCTTCTCTTGATGATGAAAAGATGGGATTTCTCGATAAGATTGAACAATCAGCTTTTGCCATGGCTAACCTGATTGAGGACCTGATGAATTTTGCCCGTTCAGGGCGCGCCCCACTGGAACCCCAAAAAATTGATCTTACCCAACTTTGCAAGGAAATCGTAGAAAATCTCCGAAACAGCAAACCCCGAAGAAAAGTAAATATTTCAATCCAGGAAGGGCTTTTTACCAATGCAGATCCCTCCCTGATCCGCTCCGTAATGGAAAATCTCCTTGGAAATGCCTGGAAATACACAAATAAAAAGGAGGAGGCAGAAATCGTTCTGAAACAAACAGAAGAGAGAGGACGGAAAATTTTTTCCCTGAGTGATAACGGCGCGGGATTCGATCCCCTTAACAGCCAGAAGCTGTTTAATGCATTTGAACGTCTGCATACCCAGCAGGAATTCCAGGGCACCGGAGTGGGGCTGGCCACTGTAAAGAGGATCATTGAGCGGCATGGCGGATCTATCTGGGCAGAAGGGTCGGTCGGGAGAGGAGCAATTTTTTATTGGACCCTTCCATGAAAAAGATCAAATCAGTACCCGGGATCATTTTGTTGGCTCTTTTCTTCTTTATATCCGGAGCCTTCGTCACTGTTACACTGATCAGGATCAACTCAACGGATGTTAACCATGCAGAAAAACTGATCGGAATGCAGTTTTCCCGGGCCGAAAACGACAGTATGCTGCAAACCCTCAACGACCAGCTCAGAAATTATGAGAACATCCGTAAAGTTGCTATTTCCAACAGTGTTCCTCCGGCTATATGGTTCAACCCGGCCCCTGTTGGAGCAACTTTTAGCAAGGAGCCGAAATTCTTCCGCTCTTCAGATTTCTCTGCGACAAAACTTCCTGATGATCTGAATGATCTGGCATTTTACACAGTGGGAGAGCTTTCCACCCTCATCCATGGAAAAAAAATCACCTCTGCCCAGCTTACTGCTTTTTTCCTTCAGCGGCTCAAAAAGTTCAATCCGATGCTGCGATGTGTCGTGACCTTTACCGATTCGCTGGCAATACAACAGGCACGGAAGGCAGATGCAGAGCTGGCTTCGGGCAAAGATCGCGGACTTCTTCATGGCATCCCTTACGGTATCAAGGACATGTTCTTTACCAAAGGTTACCGTACCACCTTCGGCACCCCGCCATTCAGGAATCAGCGGGTTGAGGAAGATGCAACGGTGGTTGAAAAGCTAAGGGAAGCAGGAGCAGTAATGATCGCGAAGCTCTCCCTCGGGGAACTTGCCATGGATGACGTCTGGTTTGGAGGAAAAACACGAAATCCCTGGGATACGACCAAAGGTTCTAGCGGCAGCTCCGCAGGTCCTGCATCCGCCGTTTCGTCCGGACTTGTGCCTTTTGCCATTGGTTCGGAAACGTGGGGATCAATTATCTCACCGTCAACGGTCTGCGGAACCACCGGGCTACGGCCCTCCTACGGAAGGGTGAGCCGCTCCGGTGTCATGGCCCTCAGCTGGAGCATGGACAAGATCGGCCCGATCTGCCGAACGGTGGAGGATTGTGCCATCGTTTTCAATGCCATCTATGGACCCGACGGAAAGGATCAGAGCCTTTTTGACTATACCTTCAGCTATGCCAACATCCCCTCACTTGAAGGGATCAGGATCGGGTATATTGAGAAGGATTTTGAGAAAGACACCTCAATCAACAAACCATTCAACGAGGCTGCCCTCGACCAGCTGATGAAGATGGGCGCCACACTGGTCCCTTTCGAACTACCCAATTTCCCTTACATGGATATGTCGATCATCCTGATGGCTGAAGCTGCCGCTGCCTTTGATGACCTTACCCTCTCGAACCGTGATGATGAAATGGTCCAGCAAAACAAGGACCGCTGGCCCAACCTGTTCCGTGCAGCCCATTTTATCCCTGCAACAGAATATATCCGCGCCAACCGCCTGCGTTTCCTGCTGATCCAAAAGATGCATGAGTTGATGAAAAAGGTTGACATCGTTGTTGCACCGTCACTGGCCGGCGATAACCTGCTGGCAACGAACCTCACGGGACATCCTTCGGTAGTCCTACCCAATGGATTCATCGACCCGAAGAGTCCGACCAGCATTGTTTTTATCGGCCAGCTGTTCGGGGAAGCCAGACTGCTTGCCATTGTTAAAAGATACCAGGACGCGACGGGATTTCATCTGAAACACCCTATGTTAAAGTGACGAGTAATTCGAATGACGAATGACGAGTGACGAGTGACGAGTGGATTTGCGATTTTTCTATTTCTGCTTTCCTATTCCTAATGACCTAATGACCTAATGTCCAAAGACCATGAAAAAATTTTACCTGTTTATTAGCCTGTTCATCTGGACACTTTGTCCCGCGACCGTAATCGGCCAGGGCTGGCACTGGGATTGGGCAGAAAGCGCTTCGGCTCACACCAGTACCCTGTTTCAGATCACGGCTGCATCAACCGATACGCTCAATAACATCTACTGCCAGATCCCTTACATGACCGGGATCTATTTCCCCGACACCTCTTTCCAGCACCAGGGGAATCAGTACAGCCAGAATTTTGCAGTTGCAATTTACAGTGAAAAGGGTGAGTTTAAAAAAGCCCTGGATATACATACTAACCCTGACCGTTTCCTCTGGTCGCCGTCAATGGTAACTGATAAAATGGGAAACATCTATGTAGCAGGATCATTCCAGGACCGGGTCTTTATCCAGGATTCCGTCATTGATCACGGCGAAGGAATAGATCCGAACATCCCTGATATGTATCTTGCCAAGCTCAGTCCTGAACTGAAGGTGCTCTGGACACGAAAGATATGGGGAACTTCGCAGAGTTTTCCCTGTGAACTTGCCATGGATGAGGGAAATAATGTTTACCTCGGAGTAGGCAATTATGGTAATGGAGCAGATTCCATGCAAGTCTGGTTCCTTGGCCAGGATTCATCTACCTACCTGACAACTCTTAATTCCTTCATGAAAATTAATCCGGATGGAAACCTGTTATGGAGAAAGGAGATTCTCAGCTCCACACCAGCAACCAACGGAGTGAAGGTTTTTCTTGGGGATGACGGAAATGTCTATTTCAGAGGCGATACCTCCCGCGATTTCATTTTAGACGGTGACACAGTGCATATGCCACCGGGCGTCACTTACGGACTGCCGTTCCTGCTCTGTTCCGACCAGGATGGAAAGATCCTCAGGAGTTCCATCATCGACTGGTCCATGTATATCATCGACATGAAAGTCGGTTCCGGAGGCGACATCTACATCTCTGGTAGGTTAAACGATACACTTGTTTTCGGACAAGATACAATCACGGTCAGGCCCGACAGTTCCGCATATATCCTTGGAAGGACAACCGCCGATCTGCAGCCTGAATGGCACCATGTTGTCAAAACGGCTGACTATGCCGCCTTCATGAACTTTAATGTTTATCCTGATGGTGACACACTTTATTTTTCAACTACCGCTAACCGTAAATTCACGCTCGACGGCACCCAGTTTGATATCGGGTATTACTCCGAGGCATTTTCAGGCTGTTTCAGTCCGGAGGGCCATCTTATGCGGACCTTCGTAACCGAATGCAACATGGACCTGAACTGCACTTCCATGATGCTGGATAACTGTAAAAATATGCTTATCGCCGGGTACTTCTGGACACAGGCGAATTTCGGTCCTGATTCCCTTAAAACCTTTTATCTCTACAGGGATGTTTTCATCTCCAGGTTTCAGAACCATACTCCTCCTGCCTTCGATCTCGGTCTCGACACCATCGTGTGCAACGGAATTGTTCTGCACGGTCCACCAGGCTATGCCCGCTATGTCTGGAACCACGGGGAATCATCTGAAAGCTCATTTCCCGTGACAAAATCAGGAAACTACCGGCTTGATGTGGCAGATGAAAACTACTGCTGGATGGCCGATTCCGTGAATGTGAAAATAACTATTATGCCTCCGGTCAACATCGGGAGTGACACAACCATTTACAGAAAAGATTCACTGAAACTAAACGCCGGACCCGGTTATGAGCATTACGAATGGTCAACCGGCGACACGGTTTACGCAATTACCATCCATGGCAGCGACCTGGGCGCCGGGACCTGGACCATCTCCTGCGAAGCAACCGAAGGTCCTTGTACAGGCCGGGATTCCATCACCCTGACCATTCTTAATAATCCTGGAATGGAGGAGCCGGAACAATCAAAACTGAAGATACATCCCAATCCTTCCGGAGGGATCTTTTACCTGGACCTGCCTTGCACCGAATGCTCCGTGCAGATCACCAATGCAAATGGATTAGAGGTTACCGGAATCAGCCTGACCAATGAAAATAATGGTCGGTTAAAGATCGATCTGACCAGCCAGCCACCAGGAGTTTACTTCGTAAAGGTTATGAAACAGGAAATGACTCTGACAGGAAAGATTGTGAGGATCTGAAACCTGGTTGTTAATTTATGGTTGGACGATTTAAAGCTTCCTGCTCCGCTTCCGTTCGTTTTCATCGAGAAAGATCTTCCGAAGTCTTATCGATTTCGGGGTTACCTCCACATATTCATCTCCCTGGATGTACTCCATCGCCTCTTCGAGTGAAAATTTCACGGCGGGGATGATCATGGCCTTATCGTCTGAACCGGAGGCGCGAACGTTCGAAAGTTTCTTGGTCTTTGTCAGATTGATCACGATATCATCGGTACGGGTGCTCTCCCCGACTACCTGTCCGCCATAGATCGGTTCGCCCGGTTCAATGAAAAACTTCCCGCGATCCTGCAGCTTATCGATGGAATAGGTGATTGCAGTTCCCGTCTCCATGGCGATCAGAGAGCCGTTGATCCTTCCCGGCAGATCCCCCTTCCAGGGTTCATAGGCCTTGAAATGATGAGCCATTACGGCCTCTCCTTCGGTAGCGGTCAGAACAGGATTTCTCAACCCGATCAGTCCCCTGGCCGGGATATGGAACTCAAGGATGACACGGTCTCTTTTATTTTCAATTTGGATGATGTCGCCCCTGCGCCGGGTGACGATCTCGATGACCTTGCCCGAAAAGGCTTCAGGGACCTGCACTTTCAGCAGTTCAACAGGTTCACAGTGTTTTCCTTCAATCTCCTTTGTCAGAACCTTCGGCTGGCCAAGCTGGAACTCATACCCTTCACGACGCATCGTCTCTACAAGGATCGCAAGGTGGAGGATCCCTCTTCCGAAGACCACGAACTTATCCGGAGTTTCTGTCTCTTCGACGCGGAGTGCCAGGTTCTTCTCTGTTTCATGGAATAACCTCTCCCTGATATGCCGTGAGGTCACAAAAGTTCCTTCGCGACCGGCAAAGGGTGAATTATTGATGGTGAAAACCATGCTCATGGTCGGTTCATCGACGGAGATCCCCGGCATCCCTTCCGGGTTCTCAAAATCGGCAATGGTATCGCCAATGTCAAAGTTTTCGGGACCGAGCACGGCACAGATCTCCCCTGCTCCGACTTCGAATTTAACCTTCTCCTTCCCCAGTCCTTCAAAGAGATAAAGTTCCCTGATCACAGATTTGAGTATGGTGCCGTCATTCTTCACGAGGGAGACCTGCATTCCTGCTTTGACATTTCCCCGTGAGATCCTCCCTACCGCGATACGTCCTACATAAGAGGAGTAATCGAGTGAACTGATCTGAAGCTGTAGTGTCCCCGGGAGCTGAGGTGGCGCCGGTATGTGTTCAAGTATGGTTTCAAGCAGGTAATGGACATCTTTCGTGGGCTTCCGCCAGTCGGATGACATCCAACCCTGTTTGGAAGAACCATAAACGGTTGGAAAGTTCAACTGATCTTCGCTGGCGTCAAGGCTGAACATCAACTCAAACATGGCTTCGTTCACCTCATCCGGATCGCAGTTCGGTTTATCGACCTTATTGATCACCACGATTGGTTTCTTCCCAAGCTCCAAAGCCTTCTGGAGCACAAACCGGGTCTGCGGCATCGGCCCTTCAAAAGCATCGACCAGGATAAGGACCCCGTCGGCCATGTTCAGGACACGCTCCACTTCACCACCGAAATCAGAGTGACCCGGAGTATCGATAATATTGATCTTAACCCCTTTGTAATGGACCGAAACATTCTTTGATAGGATGGTGATCCCCCGCTCCCGCTCCAGGTCATTGGAATCGAGGATCAGGTCGCGAATCTCCTGGTTTTCGCGGAAAAGTTTTACCTGGTGAAGGATCCGGTCAACGAGGGTCGTCTTCCCGTGGTCGACATGGGCAATGATTGCAATGTTCCTGACATTTTGCATGGAAACAATTTAAATATGAAGATATTGAAAAGTTTGCAAAGGTACGGATAATTCGCCACGTGTGACACTTAACGCGTGACAAGGATCAAGAAGCAAATCGGAAATCTAAAATCCTAAGCCCCTTTCCCGGGACTATTCTTTGGAAGGGTAAAATAAAAGGTGGCTCCTTTCCCGGGCTCTGATTCAGCCCAGACATGGCCTCCGTGCCGTGTGATGATATTGTGAACGATGGCGAGACCAACCCCTGTACCTTCATATTCCTGCTGAGCATGGAACCTCTGGAACACACCGAAAAGTTTACCGGCATATTGCATGTCAAAGCCTACGCCATTGTCGATTACGGTATACCGGCACTCATCATCATAATCAGTCCCGGAAACCCGGATCCATGGCTTTTCACAATGACCGGTGAACTTGATGGCATTCGAAAGCAGGTTGGTCACTACCTGCCTCACCAGGTTTTTATCACCGTTTGCATGTGGAAGATTCTCCATCGACAGGAGGATCCCCGGTCTGCCCTGCTGTGATTTAAGTTCTGAGAAAACGCCGGTAAAGAGCTGCTCCATGTCCAGTTCCGAAATGGCAATCTCTTTCCTGCTCGTCCTCGAAAAAGAGAGGAGGTCTTCGATCAGCTGACCCATCCTCTTTACATTCTCCAGAATATCGGTCAGCAGCTTACCTGCGCCAGGTTCAAGATTGTTTCCATAATCCTCCTTCAGAAGATGAGAAAATCCTGCGATGGCCCTAAGGGGAGCGCGAAGGTCATGGGAGATGGAATAGCTGAATGCCTCCATCTCCTTGTTGGCAACTTCCAGTTCCTTGGTCCGCCGGATCACCCTCTCTTCCAGTTCCTCATTCATCCTGGCAATTTTTTCCTCGGCTAGTCTTCGCTCGGAGATATCGTGAACGACGCTTAGAACGCACTTTTTTTCCTGAAGCATGATGATCTCACCTGAAATGAGTCCGGTAAAAATTTCACCCGTCTTTTTTCTGAATGTAGTCTCAAATTCAGTAACTCGCCCCTTCTCTCCCAGCATCCGGATAAACGTTGCCCGATCCTCTTCAACATTCCACATATGAAGATAAAGGGTTGATTTATCAACAACCTCTTCCCTCCTGTAACCGGCCACCCTGAAAAGTCCATCGTTTACATCCAGAATTATCCCCTCCGGAAGAGCAGTGATAATAATGACATCCGGTATATTCCGGAACGCCTTTGAAAATTTTTCCTCACTGATCCTTAACGATTCCTCTGCAATACGCCGGTCGGTAATATCGGTGAAAGAAGTGATGACCTTCCTGGTTCCGGGGATCATGGCTACGGACATGATGGCGTAACGCAGGCTTCCGTCCCTGTGATTGAAGCGGAACTCATATCTGTCTGGTGCATCCTCCGGGTTCATCAGCCTGCGCCGGTTGTACTCCATCAGACGCTCAAGATCTCCCGGAGGGATCTGCCGGGTCCAGCTCATCCCGATGACCTCCTCTTTTGAATATCCGCCCATTTGGCAATAGGCATCATTCACCATTGAGATCGTGGTATCCGGTTCAATAATAGCAAGTGCTGCCGAACTTTTTTCAAAAAACACACGAAATTTTTCCTCCGTAAGCCGCAACTCCTCCATTGTGTGTTTCAACTCGGTGGAATCTGTGATCACAGGATCATCCTTTTTACTGGTCTTTCTGACCATCGTTCTCTCCTTTGTCTCTTCTACAAATATTTCCCGACAATCCGTTGTACTTCCTTATTATCGAATGGTTTCGCCAGGAAATCCACACAACCTACTTCATAACACCGCTGTTTATCATCCGTCGAAACATAGGCAGTGACCGCAATCACAGGGAGATTAGGGTTGACTTTCAGGATCTCACGCGTAGCCTCAAAACCGTTGATTACCGGCATCTGCATGTCCATCAGCACGATATCGATCTCCGGGTGCAGATGGATCACATCCAGTGCTTCCCGGCCGTTGGTGGCAGTAAACAGTGAAGCGCCAGTCTTTACAAAACTCAGCTGTATGAGGTCGAGGTTAGCATCCACATCATCCACCACCAGGATGGTCCTCCCCTTGAAATTGAACTCGTAAACCGGTTTTTCAGGATAAGGCACCCTCACCTTTTCTCCCGGGATAGAGAAGGGTATCGTAAAATAAAAATCAGAACCCGTGCCAGGTTCCGAATCAAGCCACATCTCCCCCCCCATCAGGTGAACCAACCCCCTGGAAATGGAGAGACCCAACCCGGATCCTCCGAAATGGCGTGTGAACGATTCTTCCTCCTGCCTGAATTTTTCAAAAATGATGCTTTGCTTATCTTTTGATATACCCCTGCCTGTATCACGGACAAAAAAGCGGAGTGTCTCACCTTCTGCCGTGTATCCGAATTTTATTGTGCCGGATGAGGTGAACTTCAGGCTGTTGTCGAGAAGATTTGCCAGAATTTTTCTAAGATTCTCTTCATCCGAAAGGATATAGCCGGCCTGATCCTTCAAACCCTTCTCAAGTGAGAGCTTAACTTCCGACTTACTCTTCTGTCTCCTTGCATCTTCACACTGTGCCAGCAATTTATCGAGCAGGTGGTTCACGTTGAAGACATGCTTCGTGATGCATATCTGGTGGCTGTCGATACGGGCTATATCGACCAGGTTGTTGATGATATCGAGGAGATGCCGACCATTGTACTGGATGACCCGGATGTATTCCTTACGATCATATGGCGACAGTGTTTCATCATCCAGCAACTCCGAGAATCCGATGATGCTGTTCATGGGGGTTCTGATCTCATGCGACATATTGGCAAGAAAAGCCGTCTTCAGACGATCGCTCTCCTCAGCCCTCTCTTTTGCTTTAATCAGCTCGGTGAGTGAATGCCTGCGGTCATGCCTGACCTTGGCATCAGCGATCTCCCGCCTAACAGCCGGTACCAGCCTTGTGAGATTTTCCTTCATCAGGTAATCCTGTGCCCCGGCTTTCATCATGGCAACAGCCGACTCCTCTCCGATGGTCCCGGAAACAACAATAAACGGAACATCCAGACCATTCTCCTGGAGCAGTTTCAGGGCGGAGGGTGCGTCGAACTGCGGCAGCCGGAAATCACAGATTATAATATCCCACGCCTTACTCTCCAGGGCATTTTTCATCTGGGTTGATGTTATCACCCTTTCATGGATGATCTTCGGATATTCCCTCTGGAGCTGCAAAATCACCAGGGTAGCATCGCTTTCAACATCCTCAATGATCAGTACGCGTAACGGTGTTTCCATAAGGCAGTGTTATCGTGACAGTTGTTCCAATATTCTCTTCAGATACTATTCGCATACTCCCCCCCTGTTTCTCGAGGATTTCCTTACACAGGATAAGTCCCAGGCCTGTTCCCTTTTCGCCATCCGTACCCTTTGTGGAAGTGATCGAATCGAGACGGAGGATCTGATCGATCTTTTCCTTGTTCATTCCAATCCCGGTATCAGT
>JBAXRT010000041.1:0-20676 GCA_037131065.1 bacterium
CGGTAATTTACTGAGCCACTCAGGGGACTTGAACCCCCGACCTGCTAATTACGAATCAGCTGCTCTACCAACTGAGCTAAAGTGGCATGAATATTAAGCGGTAGCATTATTTCTGCGGCAACAAAATTACAGATTTTTTTCAATCTCCATTTTGATGCCTGTCTTTTTGGCGATACGGTATATGGAATTGCATCAAAACAGGAAAGCATACCGGTACTTAGCGATGAAAAGTTTATTTCCTGGGACCTGAAAATATTGCCCCTGTACCGAGCCAGTTTTCTATATCCTTCTGATCAATCTGTAAGAAATTGATCTCTTTTTTAACTACCCCATTCTCCAGATACACTATTACCGGAACCTCAGAACCAACAAGATTTATAAAATCCTTTGTAAGTAATAAAGTATGCGGAATAGAATAAGATTTTGATTTCGCCAGAAACTGTGAAATTTCTTCAACCCTTCCGAAAAGAATGAAATAGACCGGAATTGCCGGGTTCGCTTTTCTAATTATAGAAAATTTATAAGCCGCCATCAAACAGGAAGGGCATGTGAGACTAAAGAATGCAACGATGTGCTTACCCTTTCTGATTTCCTGAGAAGGTTTAGTAAAAGTTGAACCCGAATAGAGCTTGTTCAGTTCTATATTCCTCGAAGTCGAAATTTGAACCGTCTGATTCGTTGAAGAAGATGTGATAATATCCAGCGCTGACGGAATACCAAATGAGATAATAATGGTTCCGGAAATGATCAGCTTCGGATATTCCCATTCCAATCCATTATGATATCTATAAAGAATAAATGTAATAACCAGAAGGAAAACGTTTTTGAGGATTGATTCGATTGGATTCATCATAAGAAGTGATCCAAAACAATTGCAATTTTCCTGGTTCCCCTTTGTCAACAATAAACCGAGTAGATAAACCGTAAAGATTAACAACAATCCCGAGGAAAGCAATAATGTAAATTGTCGCAATCTGAAATTAAGAATGATCAGCAGCCCTAAAAACAATTCAGAACTTATGATCAACAGGGCAATCCATTTGGCAAATTTCCAACCGACCAACCCGGTATCAACCAGATTTAATTCGAATAATTCTATCTCAGTGACTTTTAAATAGGCGGAAATGATAAAGAGGCCACCCAGCAGGATAGAGAGGGTATAGAGAATTATGTTCTTGAGGGTGGTTCTCAAAATAATTGTGACTCCAGACGCCAAAGATAAACCATGGAATTCGGTTGAGTCCTTTTAAAGAAAAAAAACATAAGGAAAAAACTTAAGAGCCAGAAAATTATTAAAAATTTTCTGGCTCTTTGTCACTACTGAAGGTGACAATTTGTACCGACAGTTTTACAGGCATCTTCGGCTGCACTTTGTGAAATTGCCTGAATGGTTGCTGTTACACCATAATCACATTTACATGTGTAGGTCTTTTTTGTACATGAAGAAATAGTTAATGTGACTAAGGACACAATAAAAACTGATGCAATAATTAATAAAAGTTTCTTCATTGGATTGGGTTTAAGGTGAATAATTAATTTTAAAAACGGCGCAATTTATTAAAAATATTTTAACTATAATCCCATTACATAATGGTAACATAAATATGTATTTAGACTTGATAAACAAATGTTAATAACGCATTAAAATACCAACTAATGTAAATGATCCGGAAACCTTGAAAGGAAAAGATGAGATTTTACGATAAAATTAAAAAACCCAAATCGCATAATATGTTCAATATTAATTGATTTGGGTAATTCTGTTTTTGATTGGTCGGGATGAGAAGAGTGACTCAGCCTTCGGCCTCGCCGGACTTCCAAGAGGGGGGCTTCAATCAAAAACCTGAGGCTACACCTCTGGTTTTTTTATTCCAGTTCAGACTGCAAACAAGTTTGCGTCTTCCTGAAATAAAAAAACCGGCGATTTTCGCCGGTTTTTGATTGGTCGGGATGAGAAGACTCGAACTTCCGACCCCCACGTCCCGAACGTGGTGCGCTAGCCAACTGCGCTACATCCCGGTATACCTCCTTTAAAAGAACGACTGAATTTTTCAGGAGACTCTTCAAAGGAGGGGCGCAAAATTACGAAATAATTTCCGATTTTTCCAACCGGCGTTTTTCTGTCTCCTCTTTTATGGTCCCTGAAGAAATATAATTATTACCTTTGCTTCCCTGTGCAATTTTTTTACAAAACCTTTAGTATGAATAAAATAAAGGTCATTCCTCTCTGTTTCCTCCTTCTTCCCTTTTTATTTTTTGTTACGGGTTGCAACTCTGTGGATAAGGGTAATGCCGGTAAAGGCGGTCCACCCAAAGCCATCACTGTGGGGGCAGTCGTGATAAAACCACGGGTACTGGAGAACAAGATCATCTCCACCGGATCCCTCCTGGCCAATGAAGAGGTTGAACTACGCAGCGAGGTCCCGGGGCGGATCGTCGAAATCAATTTTGAAGAAGGCAGTCATGTTCGCAAGGGTGATCTCCTGCTGAAAATTGATGACCGGGAACTCCAAGCCCAGCTGAAAAAGCTCATGGTGGAAGAAAAACAGGCAAAAGACGACCTCTACCGTAAGGAAAAGCTCCTGCAAATGAAAGCGGTCAGCCAGGAAGAGTATGATAAATCTTTCAATACCCTTGGGATCACCCAAGCACAAATTGACCTGGTAAAGACACAAATTTCCAAGACAGAGATCTACGCCCCGTTCCACGGCCTCATCGGTTTGCGGCAGGTTAGTCCCGGGGGGTTTGTTTCCTCATCAACCCTCGTTACAAGGCTTCAGCAGACCGATCCGGTCAAAATCGATTTTTCAATTCCGGAAAAGTACAGGGAAAAGGTCAAAAAAGGAACCCTGATCAAATTCCGAGTTGAGGGCAGCGACAGCTCTTTTGCCGGACGGGTTTATGCCATCGATCCGAAAATTGACCCCGCAACAAGAAACCTTGCCCTGAGGGCCCTCTGCCCCAACCCGGGAGGCTTGCTGGTGCCGGGTGCCTTTGCCAAAGTAGAAATTGTACTCGACGACCTGAAGGAGGCCCTGGTTATCCCGTCCGAAGCCATCATTCCCATAATGGGTGGCGAAAAGGTCTTCATCTGCAAAGATGGCAAGGCAAAATCCCGTATCGTTACCACCGGTATCCGCACCGAACGCGAAGTACAGGTTATCAATGGACTGAATCCTGCAGATACGGTCATCATTACAGCCCTGCTTCAGCTCAGGGAAGATATGCCGGTTAATATCAGGATCTCACGATGAATATCTCCTCGATAAGCATCAGCCGTCCGGTCCTTGCAACCGTGATATCCCTGCTGATCCTCCTCTTCGGCATTATCGGTTATGCTTTTCTCGGCGTAAGGGAATTTCCAAGCGTAGACCCGCCGGTGATCACGGTTACAACAAATTATATCGGGGCCAATGCCGATGTCATTGAATCCCAGATCACTGAACCGCTGGAAGAATCCATCAATGGTATAGCAGGAATTCGCTCCATGACTTCCGTAAGCAGCGATGGCCGGAGCAATATCACCGTCGAATTTGAACTTGGCGTCGATATGGAAGCGGCTGCGAATGATGTCCGTGACCGCGTGTCCCGTGCCATCCGGAATATCCCTCCGGATACAGATCCTCCCATCGTAACCAAATCTGATGCAGATGCCGGTTTTATTTTGATCCTTACCCTTCAGAGCAACGCCCGCGACCTGATGGAGTTATCCGACATTGCAAACAACGTTTTTAAAGAACGACTCCAGACGGTTCCGGGTGTCAGTGAAATCCGTATTGGCGGTGAGCGGAAATACTCCATTAAATTACTTCTCGATCCCGGAAAATTGTCAAGCTTCCAGCTCACTCCCGGCGATGTAAGAGATGCCCTTAACCGTGAAAACATCGAACTGCCCACCGGGAGGATCGAAGGTTATGGAACCGAACTGACCATTCGGACAAAAGGACGGCTGACAACCCCGGCAGAATTCAACGACATGATCATCAAGGAAAAGAACGGGACGGTCATCCGGATGCGCGATATCGGGACCGCCATGCTCCTACCTGAGAATGAAAGGACCCTGTTAAGGGGAAATGGTAATGTTCCTATGGTAGGGGTCCTGATCACACCGCAGCCTGGAGCAAACCAGATTGCCATTGCAGATGAATGTTACAAAAGGCTGGAACAGCTCCGTTCGGAAGTGCCTGCCGATATCACCATCGGAACAAACCTCGATACGACACTGAGTATTCGCAAAGCGATTACGGAAGTGCAGGAGACCATCCTTATTGCATTCGGCCTGGTCCTTATGGTCATCTTCTTTTTCCTTCGCAGCTGGAGAACCACGATGATCCCGATCATTGCCATTCCGATCTCCCTGATCAGCGGCTTTTTTATCATGTACCTGGCCGGATTTTCAATCAACATCCTCACACTGCTAGGGATCGTCCTGGCAACCGGGCTTGTTGTGGATGATGCCATCGTTGTTCTGGAGAACATTTACCATAAAATTGAAGGGGGAATGGATCCGATCGAAGCCGGGCATAAGGGTTCCAAAGAGATCTACTTTGCAATCCTCTCCACAACGATAACGCTTGCAGCTGTCTTTCTCCCGATCATTTTCCTGCAGGGTCTTACCGGAAGACTTTTCCGCGAATTCGGTGTTGTGGTGGCCGGGACCGTCATTGTCTCCGCACTTGTGTCGCTTACCCTTACTCCAATGATGAGTTCCCGGATGTTGCGGAAGGTGGAACACCACAATGCCCTGTTTACCTATACAGAGAACCTCTTAAACCGCTTCACAGACCTTTATAACCGGTCCCTGACGTTTTTTATTAAAAACCGCTGGCTTGCAATTATAATTGTCATCGTATCCGGTGGGATCATCCTCGGAATCGGTATGTTAATCCCGACAGAACTTGCACCAATGGAAGATAAGAGCCGGATGCAACTGATGTCGACAGCACCTGAAGGAACCTCTTTTGAGCTGATGGATAAATACATCAGCCAACTATCGGCCATTTGCGATACCATCCCGGAAAAAGAATCGATGATGGCAATCACTGCCCCCGGTTACGGATCCTCTTCCTCCACAAATACGGGTTTCGTCAGAATAACACTGACCCAGCCGCAGTTCAGGCAAAGGACCCAGCAGGATATAGCGGACGAACTCAGCATCATCGGAAAAAAGTACAACTTCGCACGGACCTTCGTGATCCAGGAACAGACCATCGGCGGCGGCCGGGGTTCAGGCCTCCCTGTTCAGTATGTGATCCTCGCTCCCGATTTCGAAAAACTGAAAAAGTACCTTCCGGGTTTCATGGAAAAAGCCCAGGCCAACCCCAAGTTTCAGACCGTCGACCTGAATCTGAAATTCAACAAACCGGAGATCTCTGTTGAAATTGACCGGGACCGCGCCCGTGCCCTTGGTATTAATGTCCGTGACATTGCCGAAAACCTTCAGCTCTATTTCAGCGGTCAGCGGTATGGTTATTTCATTATGAACAGCAAGCAATACCAGGTTATCGGTCAGGCTGACAGGTCAAACCGTGACAGGCCGCTTGACCTGAGCTCCATCTATGTAAGGAATAATAAAGGTGAACTTATCCAGCTCGACAATGTCGTAAAGCTGAAACAGCAGAGCAATCCTCCCCAGCTTTTCCGATATAACCGGTATGTTTCCGCCACTGTTTCTGCACAGCCGGCAAAAGGTGTTACCCTCGGACAGGGGATCGCCGAGATGAGGAAAATAGGCAAAGAGACCTTTGATGATTCATTTTCATCCGCCCTCTCGGGAACTTCAAAAGAGTTTGAAGACAGCTCGGGTAGCCTTCTTTTCGCCCTGCTGCTTGCCCTTGTCCTTGTCTACCTTATCCTGGCTACCCAGTTCGAAAGTTTTATCGATCCCATGATCATCATGTTTACAGTACCGCTTGCACTGGCAGGGGCAGTCTTGTCCCTGTGGCTCTTCGGACAGACCCTGAACATATTCAGCGAAATTGGTGTGATCGTTCTGATCGGTATTGTCACCAAAAACGGTATCCTCATCGTCGAGTTTGCCAACCAGCGCAAAGCCGCAGGCCTTTCCCTGAAGGAGGCCGTTATTGATGCCGCAACCCGCCGGCTGCGGCCTATTCTGATGACCAGTCTTGCCACTGCACTTGGGGCGCTTCCGATCGCGATGGCCCTCGGAGCCGCCTCACGCAGCCGGGTGCCAATGGGGATCACCATCATTGGCGGACTGATCTTCTCCCTTATCCTTACACTTTATGTCATCCCAGCTCTCTATACCTATCTCTCAAGTTCCGGGAAACCAAAAAAGTTACACCATGCTGCTTAGAGGTCAAAGCCCGTTCCCCTTTATTCACCGCATCACGGCATCACTGCCACGCCAAGGCGTGGTCTCCACTTCTCTCCGACATCACTGCTGGATTATTCTTCTGATTCTCTTTTCAATGAACTCCTTCACCCAGGAGGTCATCACCCTGCCGGGTTCCATCGAGATCGGGCTGAAGAATAACTTCTCCATCATTCTACAGAAAAACCAGGCCCGGATTGCAAAAAACGACAATACGATCGGGAATGCAGGATTCCTTCCTTCCCTCGCCCTCAGTGCAACCCAGAATAATAATGTCAGTACCACCCACCAGGAGCAATTCAGCGGAACCATCAAGGATGTGACTAATGCAAAAAACAACTCCCTGAACATCGGTATCCAGATGAACTGGACGCTTTTTGACGGAATGAATATGTTTGTTACAAAGAGAATGCTTGGTGTCCTGGAGGATCTTGGCGAAAACGGCACCCGAATCGTCATCGAAGGAACTGTCGCCGACATCACCATGAATTACTACGGGATCATTCAGCTGGTCAAGCTGGTCAGGGTTGCCCAGGATGCCGTTGATCTTTCCATGCAGCGAAAACATATCGCCGAAGCAAAACTATCCCTCGGGGCCGGGTCACAACTCATGCTGCTGCAATCGACCGTCGACCTGAATGCCGACAGCACACGCCTGATCCAGCAGATGGTCCAGCTGGCGAATACAAAGGCTGATTTTAACCGTCTTCTTGCCCTGGAGGTTACTTCTGATTTCAGCATCCTGGATACCATAAAGATCACACGGGTATTAAGGTATGATTCTTTGCTCTTACTCGCGCTAAAGCAGAATTCACAGCTCATCGCAGCCCGCCTGAATCAGAATATCTCCAGGCTCGGCGTCAGCCAGGCCCGGTCAGAAAGATATCCGACACTGGGGTTCACCGCCGGGTATACCTATGGTACCCTGAACTCAGAAACCGGCTTTCTGAAATACAACCAGAGTTATGGTCCCTCATTCGGATTCAATCTATCCTACACCCTCTTTAATGGTTTCAACATCAACCGGGCAATAAAGAATGCCAAGGTTATAATGAATTCAGGTGATATCGGGGTCGAGGATGCAGAACAGGAACTTAAGGTAAACCTTTATAAATTACACAACCAGTATCTCTCCAGCCTTGAAGTCGTTAAAATGCAGCTGACAAACGTAGAGGTGGCCAGTGAAAATGTATATGTTGCATTTGAGAAGTACAAACTGGGCAGCCTCAATGATGTCGAACTCCGGGAGATCCAGCAAAAACTGATCGACGCCGAATACCAGCTCATCTACTCCCAATTCGAGGCAAAAAAATCAGAGGTCGAAATCTCCCGGCTATGTGGGGAATTGCTGAAACCCTGATAATCACATTTCATTTTTTACCTTCTCCCCCTTTTTCATCGGACAGGATCACAGTCCTGCTCTCTTTGTTCCACAGTCCGGATAATCATCACAATAAGAAAGATAAATGTTTTTGCTTTTAATAAATTTACTGCTTAACTTTGAAATTAAAGTTCATGGCTATGAGCGAATTCCAGGAAATACAGGGAAGATTGATGAATAAAATCAAAAGCACTCTCCCTGTAAGCATATCCCTTGTCGATGAACTGGCAGATCTGCTCCAGGTCAGTTCCGACAGCGCCTACAGGCGGATCAGGGGTGAAACCGCCCTCACAATCGATGAGATCTTTATGATCTGCAGCCATTTCAAAATCTCTTTTGATTCCCTGACAGCAGTCCAGGCCAACTGCGTGGCTTTCAATTATAATGAGGTCATGACGAGCCAGCACTTTATCCGTTATCTCACAGAGATCCGCGATGATATGATCCGGATCAGCAAAGCCCCGGAAAAACACATTACCTACGCTGCCGTTGATGTTCCTATCTTTCACTATTTCAAATACCCCGAATACTACTATTTTAAAATGTTCTACTGGCTCAGGTCGGTTGCCAATGATCCGGAGCTCCAATTAAAAAAATTCACCCTGTCCGATATAGATCCCCAGATTACGGATCTGTGCAGGCAGCTGGCCGACCTTTATGCCACCATCCCCTCAACCGAAATCTGGTCCGACAGCATCCTTGCCAGTGTCCTTAAACAGGTCAGCTATTACTGGCAATCTGGAGTTTTTGAAACAAAGGAGGACGCGATATCCCTGATCCTTTCAATCAAAAAGACCATGGAGACCGTGCAGCATGAATCGGAAATGAATTTGAAACTGATGGTCAGCGGAGGGTCCAGCGATCTCCGTTCGAATTTCATTTTATATCATAGTGAGATTGAAATTGGGAACAACAACATCCTGGTAGCCGTCGGTGATGTTAAGATCCTCTATTCCAGTTTTCACACTTTCAATAAAATGTTCACGACAAACCGGGAGTTCTGTCTTCTTTCGGAGACCTGGATGAAAAACCTTATCAAGCAAGCAAACCTGATCAGCGGGGTTGCTGAAAAATATCGGTTCCAATTTTTTAAAAAGATGTACAACCAGCTGGATACACTGATCCGGTTAATTGAGAAAGAGTAAGCCTTGAATAAATCTTTTTCGGTAACTTTAACGCCCCGGCATTTGGATTCAGGGCTACAGTAAACCTTTTATATCCAAAATAAGGGAGATAAATGGCTATCGATATCCGTACACTGATTTTAATCCTGGGGATTTCCCACCTGGTACAGGCCATCGTTTTTTATTATCAGTACAGGATCCACAAAACATATAAGGGAATCGGATGGTGGCTTTTATGGTGTTCCGCTGAAATTCTCGGATTCGGATGCGTTTTGCTACGTGGTTTTTCGTTCATTCTTCCGGTGATCATCATTATCCAGAATGTCGCTATCATCTCCGGGACCATATTCATTTATATTGGTATTTGCAGGTTCTTCGGCAGGCGTGAGAATCTGAAAATAATCATTCCCGTATCCGCCTTCTTCCTGCTAAGCCTTATCTATTTTTTGTTTGTGAGGGACGACATACATTGGCGGTCGGCCATTATTGCAATCACCCTTTCTTTTATGGCCTTTCTTACGGCCCAGGTGCTGTTGAAACAACAAATCCAGTCCATAAGGGCAACCGTTTATTTCAATGCAACTATTTTCATTCTGCATGGGATCTTCCTCATTTATCGTTGCATTGTGATCATTGTTGGAAATCCTGACCTTAATGTATATTCCTCCACTTTTTTTCAAACAAGTCTTTACCTGGATGCTCTTATTGTTGGCCTGTTATGGACTTATGGGTTTATCATCATGGTGAATCAACGGCTTAATGCCGAAATGACTGAGTCCAAGGAACGGTTTGAATCTATTTTTAACACAAGTCCGGACGCCTCCCTGATAACAAGAATGAACGACGGACTCATCGCCGACATCAATAACTCTTTTACATTATTGACCGGGTATACCATGAAAGAGGCGATCGGGAATTCAAGTCTCCAATTCCTCTGGAAAAATCCGGACGACCGCATCAAGGTCATAAACGAACTCCGGGAAAAAGGTTTCTGCGATAATTTTGAAGCGACATTCCTGCGAAAAGACTCGACAGAACTAACCGGGCTTATGTCGGCAAGGATGATAACTCTGGAAGGCAATCCCTATATCATCAGCGTAACCCGTAACATCACCGAGCGTAAACAGGCTGAAAATTCCCTGAGAGAAAGTGAAGCAAAGCTGAAAGAGCTTAATGCTACGAAAGATAAATTTTTCTCCATCATCGCCCACGACCTGCTGAACCCGTTCAACACCATACTCGGATTCATGGAGGTGATAATCCAGGATTATGAGGAAATGGATAAGGCACAAATCCATGATTACCTGAAAATCGTCGACACCTCCTCGAGACAGGCATTCACCCTGCTTGAAAATCTACTGCTCTGGGCGAGGTCACATACCGGGTCTATCGATTTCCGTCCTGATTCGGTCGATATTCAAAAAAACGTTGAGGACGTCATTGATCTGTTGAAAACTCAGGCTGAAAAGAAAGAGGTCTCCATCTCATCCGAAATAAAAGATCAATTCATTGTCACAGCCGACAAGAACATGATCGATACCATCCTTCGGAATCTTCTCACAAATGCGCTTAAATTTTCATTCAGGAAAGGGAAGATCACTGTTTCTGCAAAAAAAACAAATGGCTGCATTGAGATTTCAGTGAGGGATAATGGTCTTGGAATAACCAGGGAGGATATCGTCAACATCTTCCGTATTGATAATAAAACCAGCACCCTGGGGACAGACAAGGAAAAAGGCAGTGGATTGGGACTTATTTTATGTAAGGAATTTGTGGAAAAGAATGGAGGAAGGATCTGGGTTGAAAGCGAATTCGGAAGAGGAAGTATATTTAAATTCACAATCCCCTTTGATAATGACCGGAATAAGTCGGGGCAACCCTATAGTGTCTAATTATTTATTCAGATTCTGATCACCGTTATGAGACCATTTATATCATCTGTTATTTCACTCAGCATGGCACTGATGCTGATCATAGGTTGTTCAAAGAGCAGCAGTGATGATCCGGCCAATATCCCGGTAATCCCTGTGCTCAAGACTGCTTCCGTTAACCAGATTACTCAGACAACTGCTAATTCCGGCGGGGTGATCACCTCCGACGGGGGCGCCCAGGTTACATCCCGTGGTGTATGCTGGAGTACAGGCATAGCGCCGACGATTATCGACATGCATACAAGCGACGGTTCAGGGACCGGCTCATATGCAAGCCAGATCTCAGGACTCAGTCCGAACACGCTGTATTATATTCGTGCCTATGCTACCAACAGTGCCGGTACCGCTTACGGAGATACACTTTCATTTACAACCATGAAGTTCCCCGGCGATACAGTCGTTGATTATGACGGGAATATTTATCACAAAGTGACCATTGGAACACAGGTTTGGCTGACCGGGAACCTTAAAACAACACATTACAGGAACGGAGATTCGATCCCCCTTGTCACTTCCGATGCCCAGTGGAAAGTGCTTACAACCGGAGCCTGGTGCATATATGATAATCTGCCATCGAATGCCAAGACTTACGGCCGGCTATACAACTGGCATGCGGTAAACGACAGCCGCGGGCTTTGTCCTGAAGGATGGCATGTGCCTTCCGTTAATGATTGGAATTCACTGGCCCTTTTTCTCGGCGGAGAAAACGTCGCCGGAGGAAAAATGAAAACAACAGGGACGATTGAACAGGGCAACGGTTTTTGGTATGAGCCAAACACCGGTGCCACGAACTCAAGCGGTTTTAACGGTCTCCCCGGGGGATACCGGATCAATTACGGGAACTATTATTCCATAGGTAATGTTGCCTATTTCTGGTCCTCATCAGATACAACCCTTGTAAATAGCTGGAACTTTGTCCTCGATGCCAACAACGAAAATCTTATCCGTCACTACAATTTTCAGACTAATGGTTTTTCCGTCCGTTGTATCAGAGACTGATAACAGGGTGATCGTTATGAATATCTTCGTCAGGATTGTCTTTTTAGCAATGCTCTTTTCAACGATTACTCAGGCTTTTGGACAAAGGCTGACTGGTAAGATAAAATCATACCGGGAATCTTATTATTCTGTCCGTGATAAATTCGGTAAAATTCATAAAGGACCCAAATTAAATGACTCTGTTTTCCTTGATCAACTATTCAAATTCGATCAAAACGGAAATATCACAGAGGAGGTCGAATACAATTACGACGGAACGATCCACGCCAGATACAGGGCAAGGTTTGGTTATGAGGACAACAACGTTGAATCCATTTATGTAAAGCTGGACCCGCAAATTGTTATTGATAAAAAACCATTCATTGTGGAGTCAGTAAAATTCAGCTGGGGGGAAAAGTATGAGATGAGTTATAAAAATGACACACATGGCCGGCCTGTCGAGGAGACTATTTATGATCTTTTCGGACGTGAATTATATAAAATAAAAATCAGGAGGGATGAAAAGGGCCGGGCCATGGAAGATGATTTCTCCGACGGCAGTGTTGATCAGTATAAATATGATGACAAGGGAAATTTAATAGAATGGGTTTTTCGATCCTCGAACAGCAATGTTATTATTACCTCATATAAATATGATGATCATGGGAATATCATAGAAATGAATGTCAACAATTTCTTCAAATCCACCTATAAGTTTCATTATGACCACCACACCTACGTCTATCAGTATGATGAATTTGGTAACTGGATAGAGAGGCTGGAATACGAGAATGATAAGCCACAAAGGATCGTTGAAAGAACGATTGAGTATTCATTTTGAATCAAAGCAAGGGTCCTTTCTACTACCTGGTCTGATTCTATTTGACCGTACATTTTATCCCGAGCTTCTGACAAACACGTTCAATGGCATCAATCGCAATGCTTGAGCTCTTGGGGGCCTCCTTATCCGAACTAGTTGCGGAAACCGTGATCTGCGAAAGGTCGACAGCAAGGGAGTCGACCTGTATGGAAATTTTATAGCTGTCTTTCGAAAATTCGACCAGGTGCCTGCCGTTGTCCCTCTGGGTAATTTTGAATTTCGGACTTGAGGTCAAGGTGTCGATTATCGCTTTGTAAACCCCTGTGGTCTTTGCATCAATAATTACCGTAGCCACATCCGCTGAGCTGGTATGCATTCCTTTTATTTTCCTTGCAAGAGTAATGAATTGAGCCTGTACTGGCATAAAATGAAAAACCACAATCGCAGTAAACAATAGCACTGATAATAACTTGGATATTTTCATGATCGGGCGTTTTAATGAGGAACGAAAATAATAAAGTTTGGGATTCATCGGGATTTCTCCGGAATTTATCGGGAAGAGGAATCCCTTTCAACGAGATCGGCTGTCCCTCCCCTCAGTTCTGATATAAATTTGCTTCATCAACACAATCAAAAACAAAAAAAATGAAATCAACAACGGTAATCTTAGCAGCAGCCCTCACCCTCTCAGTCAACATTCTTTTTGCAGAAAGTATTATCTCTTCCATCCCGGTTCCATCAACAAGGGAACTTTCAACAGTGAACAACCTGGTCCCGGTTACGCCGGCAGAAGCAAATTTTGAAGATGCCATCACACCTGAGATCAACAACAACGAATTGACCCCCTTCACCCCCGGTGAAGCCGAATTTGAAGATGTAACCGTTGAAATGTTCGTGAACCAGGAACTGGCCCCTGTAACCCCGTCCGCTGCTGATTTTGAATAATACGCTTGCTCAATATATCTACCGTTGATTCTTTGGAGCCACCCTTTGGGTGGCTTTTTTTATTTCTTTTCCTTCTCGATAGTTGCCGGAAAGAGTGGATCAACCCTTTTCCAGAGATCCATGGAAGCATTCCAGAGTTTGATTCCCTCCCGGGGATCATATACCTTCGGGTCCATTTTTTTTGTTTTGAACATGTGGAGGTACTCCCCTGACTTTCCTTCGTAATCAGGTGAAATTGACATATAAACAACAGGCAGCGCTGCCTTTGCCGGTGAACGGAAGATGAGGAAAAAGATAAGGTTCAGCACCATCCGCAAGGGAAAGGGAGCCGGTCTTGTTATATTGGAGTGAACCGGACCGGGACAAATAACATTCACACCTGCATTGACCTTTCCGGCATTCAGCCGTTCCGAAAGCTCAACCATGAAGGTGTTCATTACCAGCTTGAAATAGCTGTAGTTCTCGATTCCCTTTGAAACTCCGTAATCATAATATTTGCCGAATTCGCTGTAATCAATGGCTGAGCATCCCTGGTGCGAATCAGACGAAATGAAAATAATCCTTGGCAGGAAAGCAGTTGCGGAATCTTTCGGTATCACTCCATTTTCCAGCATCAGTCCAGTGAGGATCACGTTTGAAAGAAAATTAACCTGGAACATCTCATCCTGTTCCGATTCGGTTTTTCGTGGTTTTGGCAGGGCTACCCCTGCATTCAGGATGGTCACTTCAGGCTTTATCCCGTCTTTCACAAGTCCATTAACAAAATCATGGATGGAGCCGATCTTCGTCAGATCAATGTACCGCTGTTCAATATTTCCGGATCCGCTGAGTTTGCGAACCATGTTGACGGTATCAGTACTCCTGTTCCGGTTGGCCATGATGACCCTGGCCCCGCGTCTGGCCATTTCAACAGCAAGCGCAAAACCAAGCCCTGAAGTGGTTCCTGTGATAATACAACTCTTACCGTCAAACCGGTCTGCCTCAGTCAGTCTGGATGCCTTCTCCTGTTTCCTGAAACGGTCCAGGAACCCGGCGAGAGAAGCCACTACCGGGTTATCAAAACGGCCATGCGACATAAATGATCTGTTTTATTACTGTAACCTGATTATTCTTTCAGCACCTTTATCCTGTAGGAAATATTGCCGGTATCGGTAAGTATAATGAAATATGTTCCGTTTTTGCGGCTGGAGAAGTCAAACTGGTAAAGATCGCCGGCGTTTTCAATCACTCCGTGTTCAATGGTCTTCCCATCAATTGAAAGGATCCTGAAGGAAAGTCTTCCGGACGGCATCGGTACATTCACAAGTCCTTCGGTAGGAACCGGAAAAGCCGCCAGTGAACTCCTGACCTCTCCCGGGTCAGTACCAACAGGCCATTCCAGGCAACCGATCAGGGTAAATTCAGCTGCAGATGCCCAAGGGTTTCCATTCACTTCCGACAATGCCACCAGCCTGAAATAACGGCCGGTCACTGCCGAGTCAAAGGTTATGGTCTGGGGAGCCCCGGTATTGACAAACTCTCCTGTTTTGACCGGTGATCCCCAGTTGAGAGAATCACCGCTGATGTACAATTCATAGGCCTTGATCCTGCCGTTCTCTCCATCCTGGCGGTTGAGGTAGGCGAAACTGTAAACATTGTAGCTCCTGCCAAGGTCAACCTGGATTTCATGTGGATAGGGATCATCCCCGGTACTCCAACAGGTATGCCATATCGTCTCAGGGTCACCATCAAAACTCATGGTTGCGTAACCGGGGTAGTTGAGCTCCTCACTGTCGGCATAGATCAGGCTCCATTCATTCTTAGGCAGGTCGGCCGGGTTATTGCAGTCGTAAATGGAAGGACAGGTCGTGGCTGTGACCATCCCTGGAATTGTTTTTGAATAGGTCACTCCGTTTTGTGTCACCGACAGCGTTACACTGTATGTCTCTGGGTTTCCAAGGACAACCCTGGGATTACGGATATTGTAATTTTCAACATAAGCCGGTTCCGGTGAAATACTCCATTGCCAGGTTTTTCCGGCATGATTCAGGATGGAGTGATCGTCGAAATAGAGTGTATCCAGCATGCATTTGTAGCTGGATTTTTCAACCCAGGGATTGATGATGGGTATGAAATCCTGCTCCTGCATCGGGGATTCCCAAACGCTTCCGTTTCCGCCAACCCGCAGTTTGCTGTCCCTGTAAAAAGGCAGTGCAAGGTTCACATTCGTCCCGACCGGATAGTTGTCATCAAACGCAACCCAGTCGGCCATTCCCGGTTTACGGTAAAAAACCCTGGCCGTGCTGCCGTTTCTTGCATTGGTGAAAAGATATACCAGGTCCTCTTCAGTGGATGTCGGCTGGATCACCAGGCATTTCAGATATTCCGAGACACTTCCCGACCAGTCTTCCCATGTGTTGCCTCCATCTGCCGACCTGAATACCTTCCCGATATCTTCGGACCAGGTTCCGTTCTGGAGACAGGCATAGATCACATTTTCATCATATGGGGATATGGCAAAAAATAGTTTTCCCTTCCAGTTGGAGGTCCCGTTGGGCGGACTGGTCAGGGATGGTTTCAGGGTCCAGGTGTTCCCTCCATCCTCACTCCTGTAAAGTCCTTTGTTAACGACATCTGCATAAAACACATCCGGATTATGGTAACTGATCTGGAGATAGCGTACCTGGTTGTTAAAATCATTCAGCAGGTCATAGGTAACGCCCATATCGGTGCTTTTCCAGAAACCGGTTCCCTCGCCGAGATATATTGTTCCGTAATAGTTCGGATGAAAAACCATATTTCCCCGTCGTCCGCCATATTCCTCCATGTTCGGGTATTTGCTGAATATGAACCTTCCCTCTGGTTCTCCCTCCGCACTCTCCGGCAAAATCCATCCGTTTCCCAGGTCATTGTAAGCAACATGCCGGCTTCTGCCCTGGAGAACCCATCCTGTGGGAGATTCGGCGCCTCCCATTCTCAGGGCTTTGGGCTGATAAAAATCTGCCATTGCCGTGTTGCCGTTATGATAACGTCCTCCGACAACGATATCCTCATTCCATCCCTGGTCGAAACCCCATAGGTCAGATCCCATCAGGCCATTCACCCTGACAAAATAGTTATCCTGGCTCCCGAAATTGTCGGTTGTCAGGTTCATTCCGCCATCGGTCGAAACCCATGTTTCTCCGCCGGGAAGCATCCTGATATCCTGGATGTCGGGGTGGATACTGAAATTTCCGTAATACCCCCCGACAGCAGAAAAATTGCTGCCCCCGTTGGAGGATTTGAAGAGTGTGGTTGTTCCGACAAGGATGACATTCTGGTTGGCGGGGGAGATATCGAGTACCAGGTCGAAATACCCTTGACCATTATCCATCTGGAACGAACTTGTCCCGCCGGTAGCTATAGTGCTCCAGGTCCAACTGCTGCCAGAAACCGTACCCTTTACCAGGTATGGTTTGTTATTCTGGCACAGGAGGATCGCCAGTAGGATATTAGGATTCGCACCTGTTACGGCTAACAATCCGCCACTGGATTCAACAAAGGTCGACGGAAAACTACTTATTGTTTGGAAGGATCCTCCCCCATCCTGGGAGAGGATCACTGAGAACTTGGTTCCGGATTTTGTTAATGCATAGATAACTGAACTGTTGTTTGGCTTGATTTCAACATCATAAGCAGGGGCCGTCCATTTGTTTACCCATGTCGAACCTCCGTCGGTGCTCACGAAAAAGCCGTCGGCGGAGGCTGCAAAGATCTTCTGGGGATTACCGGGATCTATTCTGAGCCGGTCGGCATAAAAGAGGTTGCCCGAAGGGAGCAGCGGAGTCCATGTAACGCCTCCGTCAAGCGTTTTATGAACCTGGTTTCCTGCTGCAGCGTAAACAATATTCTTGTCCGATGGATGAACCGCGATGGCCGTGACCGAACCTCCGAAAAGATAATCCGGGGCCAGCAGGGTCCAATTGATTCCCTTGTCGGTCGTCCTATTCACAAAACCTGTTTCGGTTCCGCAGTAAATGATATTGTTATCGGAGGCGGCCACATCAAAAGAGTAAACATTCACCTGCCAGGGGCAGGAGGCGGGAGGCTGGGATGAACCGGATTCATTCAGCCAGAAGGTCTCTTTCGGGCCCAAAAATGTCCAGTTGGCATTTGATGCCGGCTTTGCCGGATCCTTCTCCCCTGCATTCATCTGTGTATTCCTGATCCTTTCATAGTAATGGTTCAGGTCTGGCAAAAGGATGGTTCCATCTTCAAGTGAAAAGGGCTCTACTGCCCGGCGCCAGATCCTGAAATAGCGTATGATGGCACTTTTTTCACCGGGATGCTGTGCAATATAAGTATCGAACCCGCGGGTTATCTCATTGAAATTCAACGTTTTTCGGTAGAGCATTTTTGCCCACTCCGGGTATGTATCGCTGAAGGCCGGCTTGTAGCTTTTGATCACGCCCGGCAATTCATCATATACCGTAAAGGTTTCCTGGCAATATGCCGGTGGATTGATGAATCCTATGACAGTAAAAATAAAGAAATGGAGAATATATCTTTTCATCAGGAGAAAAAATGGATGTGGATTCCTGGTGCAAAGATAGTGGAAGTGATTTATTCGCATGCAGGATGATCTATCCGGATCTCTGCGTCTTATAAATAAAACTTTCGTCTTTCAATATTTTTTCGTATCTTGCCAACTAACGAGAGCAAGATGAAGCACGATAAGTTTGATGTCCGGCAGAAAATGAACCATCCCCAGGAAGCCATTCCGCAGGCAAAGCAGCAGGCAGGTTCGACCAAGGACAAATTTCCCATAATTCTTGACGGCGGCAAGACCATCATTTTCATTTCAGATAAAAAGAAGTCCCAGGAAACCATCGACAGGTATAATAACCGGGGATATAAGAGACCGTAAAAAAAATTAAGGCAGATACGATCCCTTTGAGGAGGAGACCTCTGGCCGGAAATTAAAATTCCCTGATCATTGAGGCGATCTTATCAAAAGCTTTCTCATCCTTAATCACATATTGCTCGGCTCCCTTTTGAATGGTTTGCAGGGCAACGGCATATCGTTCCTGGCTTGAGAGCATTATAACATGTAATTCCGGGTAGTGTTTCTTTATCACCTGCAAAATCTCCATTCCGTTGGCAGCATCCTTCTGGACAGTATTCAGATAATAATCAAGTATGATTACATCTGGTTTTTCCGTAAGATGCTTCAGACACTCTTCCCCGGTGCTGAACACATGGACCTGGTTCGGGGTTTTCCGGGTGAGAAAATCCGTAAGTGCATCCGTGAGCATTGTATCGTCATCTACAATGAATATTTTTTTTGGCTTATCTAATTCCATCTGGGGGTTTTTTACAAAAATAGCAATTAAATATTTGGCACTTTTATGATAATTCACTAACGGCGCGACGGATATCAGCCAGTAACCCCCTGATATCTGATGCTATTGTTTGTGATGGTGACCCGCCCCTGCACTGTTGTTCCAGGTTAACCGACAAAGTGCCTGTTCTTTTCATTCCCATCATAATGAATTTAGTTTTAAAACCGTGAAGCTGATTAGCGACCTCCTCAAAATCACCGGCAGCCAGTACTTCGTTTACTCTTGCTAACAGGGGCGGGGCTGATTGTAAAAACATGGTAATATATTTTTGCATTTTTTTCCTGTCGCCTTCGCAAAAGGAGTACAGGTATGTCATATCTGTTACCGTTTCCAGATCCGACGAAACTTTTTCCTCTGCTTCCCCTGTCCCCTCCAGAGTTCTAATCTTTATATCCAGAACTTCAGCAATTCCCCGGATAAGCTGGGATGCATGAAACGGCTTGGGTATATAGGAGTTCATTCCTGCCTGCCTGCACTTATCGAGGTCGGTTCGCAAAACACTTGCCGTCAAGGCAATGATCGGTACATCTTTTCTAGGAGAAGGCAGATGTTCGCGGATGAACCTGGTTGCTTCAAATCCATTCATCTCAGGCATCTGCACATCCATTAATATCACATCAAAGTCATTTACCTTAAGTAATTCAATCGCTTCACGGCCGTCAGAAGCGGTTTCTATCGTTAGCCTGGCTTTCGATCTCAGGGTATCCTCAGCAACGATCCTGTTATACTCATTATCATCGGCTATTAAAATTTTCAATCCATCTAAAATGCGGCCATCAATATTGGCATGAGCATCCTGTTGTTGCTGCAACCTCTCACCGGATCCTTTTTCGAAATTCAGTACAAATGAAAAAGCTGTGCCCGCTCCTTCTTCACTGTCAATTTTTATTTCACCGCCGTATAATTCCACCAGTTGCCTGCTGATGCTCAGACCAAGTCCTGTCCCTCCATACTTCCGTGTATCGGATGAACTGGCTTGTTTAAAGCTTTCAAAAACCATCTCAAGCTTATCTTTTGGAATCCCGATGCCGGTATCAATTACCGAGAACCTAATATTCATAATAACAGACGGATCGCCTGAAGCTAATTCAACTTTTATCTGGACGCTCCCCTTTTCTGTGAACTTAATGGCATTCCCGGCAAGGTTTAAAATGATCTGGTTCAGTCGCACCGGGTCGCCTATCAGGACATCAGGAATGCTTTTGTCGATATCACTCAGCAAATGCAATCCTTTTTCATCCGCTTTATGTCTCAATGTTGTCAACACCTGTTCGACAGTCTGGTGAAGCGAAAAGTCTGTTTTCTCCAGTTCCATTTTCCCGGATTCTATTTTTGACAGGTCCAGTATGTCGTTGATGATGTGCAGAAGTATGTCAGATGATTTTTTAATTCCTTCCAGGTAATACTGCTGGTCGGTCCGTGGATTTTTATCGATCAGCAGGCTTGTCATCCCCATCACGGCATTCATGGGGGTGCGTATCTCATGGCTCATATTAGCCAGGAACTGCTGCTTGAACCGTTCGCTCTGCTCTGCACGTTCTTTTTGTTCCAGGATCTCCTTTTGAGCGGATTGCAGGCGCAAATTGGATTTGCGCTGATTGTTATAATTCTTGAATACAAAGAACAGTAAAACCGCAACCAGCGCCATCCCGATAAATCCCGCATAGGTATAGGTCTTTTGCTTCTGCAACCGGAGCTGGTTCAGGTTGTTTTCAACTGCGTGCTGGATGCTGTCGGTAGCCTGTTTCTTGTCAAATTCATACTTCATGGCAAGCTGGGTGAGCTTTTTATCCTTTTCAA
>JBAXRT010000042.1:0-20317 GCA_037131065.1 bacterium
GATCCGAAAAAGATATCCAAAGAATTTACTGTTAAAATAAATCCAAGTTCATTAAACGTTTTGGTTCCATAAATAGCAGGATATGAAAGAAGTCTCAGCACAGAATATCAGCAGCGGTTTAAAGAGCACTTTACTTGACCTTGGCTTTTCAGATACTCTCGCAAGTTATCTTGCCGACTTTGCCTATCTTTTTATTGTTCTCGCCGCTTCGGTTGTAGCCTATTACATTGCAAAATACATCATAAATAATTTCCTGAAGCGTCTTATCAGGAACTCAAAAAGCAAGTGGGACGATTATCTTTATGAACATAAAGTTTTTACACGTCTTGCTCTGCTGTTGCCTGCGTTTGTCCTGGAAGTCGCGCTGCAGGCTGCAGGGTCACAACATCCCGAAGCGGTCCGTTTCATCGAAATGGGTTTGAAGATCTACATCATCTTTATCCTGATGATCGTCATAGTTTCTTTTTTCAATGCTGTAAAACAGATTTACGGTGAGCTCGATATTTCCGGCTCAAAACCAATCAAAGGATATATTCAGATCGGCAAAATCATAACATTCGTAGTAGGTGGAATTTCAGTGGTCTCCATTTTACTGGGACAATCGCCTCTCAGCCTGCTTGCCGGACTGGGGGCCATGTCGGCCATTTTGTTACTGATCTTTAAAGACAGCCTCCTCGGATTTGTCGCCGGAGTTCAGATTTCATCCAATAAACTGGTTTCCCTTGGCGATTGGATAACGATGCCAAAGTATCATACCGACGGCAATGTGATCGATATTTCCCTGGTTACCGTCAAGGTTCGCAATTTTGATAATTCAGTAAGTTGTATCCCAACCTATACCCTGATATCTGATTCCTTTCAGAACTGGAGAAGCATGGGGGATGCCGGTGGCAGAAGACTAAAGCGTTCGTTTCTTATCGACACTGGGACCATCCGTTTTCTCAATCCCGGCATACTTGAACATCTCAAAGACAAGGGAATACAGGTGAACATTGAAATAACCGGTGAAGAGGTGAAAACCAACCTCGGACTATTCCGGTGTTACCTGATCGGTCGGTTAAGACAAATTCCGAATATTAACAAGGAGGCCTCCCTGATGGTAAGGACACTTCAACCTGGTGAATTTGGTTTGCCCGTTGAGATTTATGCCTTCTACAATCCTCCCAACTGGTCTGAATTCGAAAACTTTCAGGCTTCACTCTTTGAGGAAATCATCGCAATCCTGCCCGACTTTGGTTTGAAGGCCTTTCAGCGCCCGTCAGGCAGTGATTTTCAGTCGTCAAACCAGTAAAGCTTATCCGGGGGAATAGTTTGAAATTGTTATTTTTGCAATCATAAAATCGTAAATCGTACTTCGTAAATCTAAAATCAACAACTATGTCTTTCAATCTCAGAAACAGGAATTTCCTGAAACTTTTGGACTTCACTCCGGCAGAAATCAAATTTCTGCTGGATCTCGCAATTGACCTGAAAAGGGCAAAGTATGCCGGAACTGAACAACAGCGTCTGAAAGGAAAAAACATTGCTTTGATCTTTGAAAAAGCATCTACCCGTACAAGGTGTGCCTTTGAAGTGGCTGCTTTCGACCAGGGCGCAAAGGTCACTTACCTGGGTCCTGAAGGATCACATATCGGTAAAAAGGAGACCATGAAAGATACCGCCAGGGTCCTTGGAAGGATGTACGACGGAATCGAATACCGTGGATTCGGACAGTCCATCGTTGAGGAACTGGGAAAATATGCAGGTGTTCCCGTGTGGAATGGCCTGACAAACGAATTTCATCCCACCCAGATCCTTGCTGATTTTATGACAATGATGGAGCATTCGGATAAACCTTTACACCAGGTCTCTTTTGTTTATTGCGGGGATGCCAGGAATAATATGGGTAATTCGCTTATGGTAGGCGCTTCGAAAATGGGCATGGATTTCCGGGCGTGCGCTCCGAAAAAATACTGGCCCGAAAAAGAGCTTGTTGATACGTGTAAATTGATTGCGAAAAAGACTGGGGCAAAGATCACGCTCACGGAAAATGTCGATGAAGGAGTCAAAGGCGTCGATTTTGTATATACGGATGTCTGGCTCTCCATGGGTGAATCAAAAGATTTATGGGATGAGCGTATCAAAGAGATGCTTCCCTACCAGGTCAATGCAGAGATGATGCGAAAGACTGGCAATCCGAAAGTGAAGTACATGCATTGCCTCCCGTCATTCCACAATAAAGATACCGAAATGGGGATGGATATTTTTAAAAAATATGGTCTCGAAGGGCTTGAAACGACGGAAGAAGTTTTCGAATCGGATGCCTCCATTGTATTTGACGAAGCGGAGAACCGCCTTCATACGATCAAAGCGGTAATGGTTGCTACCCTGGGGGATTAGTCACAGGGAGTACTTTACCATGTTCACATATCAGGGTCCGGGCCGGGTATCTGTCGAAAAACGTATAGTTATGCGTTGCCATTACAACGGCCCGGCCTGTTTTTGAGATATCCATTAGCAGGCTGATGATCCCTTCGGAACTCTCGGGGTCAAGGTTGCCGGTTGGCTCGTCTGCCAGTATCACTTCAGGATCATTGACCAGTGCGCGTGCAATCGCAACACGCTGCTGCTCCCCTCCGGATAACTGATGAGGCATTTTAGGCCCCTTGTTCCCGAGGTTCACCTTGGCCAGCACTTCGAGCAGCCTTTTCTGCATCTGCCGTTTGTCTTTCCATCCTGTGGCATGCATTACAAAGAGAAGGTTTTCATTCACGGACCGGTCCATGAGCAGCTGGAAATCCTGGAATACAATACCCAGCTTGCGCCGGAGAAAAGGAACATCGTGTTTCCTGATGGAACGGAGATCATATCCTGCAACCTTTGAGATTCCCACTCTCACCGGTAGTTCAGAATAGATCGTCTTCAGCAGGCTGCTTTTCCCGCTCCCTGTCTTGCCAATGAGGTAAACAAACTCCCCTTTGCTCACCGTAAGGGTGACATTCGCAAGGATCAGGTTCTCATTCTGATAAACCGATACTTTGTCCAGTTCAATTATTCGATCTCCAGCCATATTCGACACATTCTGTTAAAGTAAATTTTTGTTCCACTTTCAGAGTTCCAGTTTCTTGATCTTCCCGTATGGCAATACCTTTACCATCTTCATGATCTGATCCATTTTTTCCAGCAGGTTCGATCGGGAAAGCGCTGTTTTGGGATTTGTTACTTTAAAATAGGCGATCAGCGTAAAGTCCTCGTCCCGTATCTGGACGTAATCCGGAATTTTTGTTGTCCCCTTGATTTTAATGATGTACATACTTTCAGGTCATTAGGTCATTAGGTCAATAAGTCATTAGTCATTAAATCATCGATGCACAACTGCACAACTGCACAATTGCACCACTTATTGCACGGGTAAAATCACTCCCTCGATCTTCTTAAAATCGGGTTCATCTTTAAATGAAATGAAATCGATTTTCAGATCATCAATGTAAAATGCCCGTTTTGAAGAGGGATTGAAAAAGTAAATTTTTATTGATGATCTCTCCGGAAGATTCTCAGGTACGTAGAAAGCACTTTCAAAATAGGTCCATTTATTGGGCACAGCAAAATCTTCCATGTAAAATGGATTATAGCTTTTGCTGACCGATCCTGCCTGGAAATCAACCACGAGGCTCGACTCGGTCCGTTCACCGGGAGTATAGACCCAACCGCTCACCTGCACGATCCGGTTACCGGTAACGAAGAGGGAATCGGCCATCACATCGAGCCCGATACCATACGGATAATTTTTGTCTGTCCTTGATGACCAACTGCCGCAATGGAACAGCTCCCCTGTTCGGGTGGCTGCATTCATCCATCCCATATCTTTTTCCAGGTCATTGAAGCAGCTTTGTGTTCTTACAATCCCCTCCTCCGGAAGGTAAACCCTTGCCTTTTTGGTGATGCTGAGGAAGGAGTCCCAGAAAATTTTCCCGGAAATGATCGATGGGGGATAGATCCATTTTGCATGCTGGTAAAACTGGAAGATGTTCAAAGCGGTAAGGATAATCAGGATGGAGGTCAGGAAGCGCTTCCAGGAGCGTGATCCCATCGCGTTATAGAGGTAAAGCAGTAAAATGGCCACTACTAAGTAGATGTCGATAAAGATCCTTTGACCGCATTTTGATGCATAATACCAGACCCACCAGCAGGAGACTATGTATATAAACGCAAGAAGGAATCCAAGCAGCCAGTAGAAACGGAACCGGCTTTGCCTGAACAGACCGATAAGGCCGAAAAGGGAGAGAAAGGCAACAGGCGTGTATACAAACCATCCGCGGTTAAAACTGAAAAGGATCTGGAGGATGTTGGGTCTGAAGAAATTCAGTTTCTCATTCCCATAAGTATAAACTAACCACCGGCCGGTCTGAACATTCCAAAGGATAAGTGGAATAAGAAGAAAGACAAGGCAAAGGATCACGCCCCAAATGATATTGCATTTGCTGCTGAGAACATTTTTAATCGTTGATGAAAAGGTTTTAAGATCACCGGCCATGAATGGTGCCAGCATGATGACAAGTGCATTGGTAGGCCGGATAAGTGTTATCAGCAGGAACAGGAAAAGCGACAGAGTGAACCATTTTGGTTTATAGTCATGAAACAGTTTGAATGTGGACAGTGCGAAACAGGTGATAAGGGCAAAGGAGTAAACATGGGTCATTGAGCCTTCAACAATGGTGAAGAAGATAAGATTAGTGCCGAGTGTAATGACAAAAGTGATGAAGGCGGCTGTTTTTTCATTGGAACCGAACAGAAGCAGCAGTTTTCTCAGACACCTGGCTCCGAGCCAAAGAAAAAATAAGGCAGAAAGGGCTATGGCAAACTGGTAGGGCAGAGAGTAACCATCCATCGGGAAAAGTTCAAGATAGGCAAAGAGATGACCTCCCAGGAAAAAAGGAAGCCAAACGATGGCCATCCCGGGAAAGTACTTGTCCACATTCCTGTCGCCGGCCTCATTCCTGAATTCCTTGAATACAGACTTGTTGGAAGGATAGTATTGAGTTTCGTATTGTTCAACGAATTTAAACTGCAGATCATGATAAATGAAGATGGCAGGAAGGTAGGCATAATATCCTTTCCCGTCGCTGTTGATAACCCTATCCCACGCATGGTAAGGATCTTTAAAGCTGATGAAAAGCAGAATGAACAGGAACAGGATGATCTCAGGGGTGAATTTCAGGATATACTTCATGAACCTTAGGAATTGGTTTTCCGTTGCCTGATGATTTCATACAAAAGGATCCCGGCTGCGACGGATACATTCAGGGATTCGATTTCACCATACACCGGAATCCGGACGGTCTGATCGCAGAGTTTAATAAATTCTTCACTGATCCCCTCACCTTCGGAACCAAGGATCATCGCAAGGGGATGGTTGTAGTTTGCCTCGTGGTATGCGTGCTGAGCTTTCTCTGTTGCAGCCATGATTATGAAGCCACTCTCTTTCAGGAACCGTATGGAGTCACGGATATTCTCGCTTCGGATGACGGGAAGTTTGTACAGCGCCCCTGCAGAGGTCTTTATGGCGTCGGAATTGATCCTGGCAGATCCTTTGGAAGGAATAACGATCCCGTCGGCGCCTGCGCACTCTGCCGTCCTTGCAATGGCTCCGATATTCCTAACATCGGTAATGCCATCGAGGATCAGGAACAGGGGAGTTCTTCCCTGCTCATAGATGAACGGAACCAGGTCTTCGAGTTTCTGGTAAGTGATCTCGGAAAGGTAAGTAATGACACCCTGGTGATTCTGTCGGCTGAGACGGTTCAGTTTTTCGACCGGTACAAACTGGAAAGGGATCTCCAGGTCCTTTATAAAACTGAATAATTCACGGAAAAGCTCTCCCTTCAGCCCTTTCTGAATAAAGACCTTCTCGACCTCCTTGCCTGACTTGATCGCCTCAATCGCCGGCCGGATGCCATATATGTATTCTTCCTTCTTCATTATAAATCGTAAATCTAAAATCCAATATCGTAAATCACGTATCTTCTTCCCCCGACTTCTCGAGGAGGGTTTTCGGAATCTCTTTACTTGCCTTTGCGCCCATCTCCTTCAGTTTTTCAACTTTACCTATGATATTTCCGCTCCCCGTCGACAGTTTCCTGTGGGCTTCATCGTAGATCCGTTTTGTTGCATCAAGCTGGTTTCCGATCTTTTCAAGATCATTCAGGAATGAGACAAATTTGTCGTACAGGAGTCCTCCCTCGCGGGCGATCTTTATTGCATTCTGAGTCTGTTTCTCGTGTTTCCAGATGGAGGCGACGGTCTTCAGAGTTGCCAGGAGAGTGGTGGGACTTACGATCACGACATTCTTTTCCCATGCATAGCTGAAAAGTTCAGGGTCCGACTGGAGGGCCAGGCTGAAGGAGGATTCGATGGGGATGAAAAGCAATACATAGTCGGGAGTATCGAATGCCTCAAGGTTCTGGTAAGTCTTTTCACTTAGCAGTTTCACATGGTTTTTGATCGAAAGGATGTGGAGTTTGAGATTCCTGTCCCTTTCTTCCTGGCTCTCAGCATTCACGAAATCGTTGTATGCAAGGAGTGATACTTTTGCATCGACGATGATGTGTTTGTTGTCGGGCAGGTTCACAATGACATCCGGGCGAAAAACCTCACCGTTGTCTGTTTTTGTTGAAAATTCACGGATATACTCCTGGCCTTTGACCAGGCCTGAGCTTTCAAGAACACGCTCGAGCACCAACTCTCCCCAGTTGCCCTGTTTTTTTGTATCTGATTTGAGCGCTGTCGTCAGGTTTCTCGCATCCTGGCTGATCTGCTGGTTCAGTTCGGCAAGACTTTTGATCTCTTTTTCAAGGGAAAATCGCTGCTTAGATTCCTTATCATAGGTCTCGTCCACCTTTTTTTCGAAGTCGCGGATCTTTTCCCCGAGGGGCTTAAGCAACTCATCGAGCCTGGTTTTGTTAAGCTCGGTAAATTTCAGTGTTTTCTCTTCAAGGATCTCATTCGCCAGGTTCCTGAACTCAATCCTGAATTTTTCCTGTAGAAGATCGATCTCTGACTTTTGTTGTTTCAGTTTGTCAGAAAGGGCATCGAATTCCGCAGTTCTTTTGGAGATCTCCCTGTTCAGTTCAAGGATCGTGGTGTCTTTTTCTTTAACCTGTCCCGCCAGCGCTGCCGCTTGTTGCTGAAGGATGCTGATCTCTTTCATCGCAACCTGCTTATCAGTTTCCAGCAGTTCTGCCTGTTTTTTCAGTGATTCGACCTCACCAGGGATCTCATTTCTTCCCGCCCTGCTTATTTTTACGTAAAGCAAACTGAACCCTCCGAGAACAGCTAAACCTATGACGACAAGCAGAAGATCAGACATGACACAAAAATATTGGTAAAGTTAGAAATTCTGGCCATTTGTTCATAATTATGGCAAACTTTTGACCATGGAACTTTTGCACGGGTCCGGATGATATTACCTTTACTGCATGATACGCGTTGGTATACTTTCGGATACTCATGGAATACTTCACCCGAGGGTCCTCGATTTTTTTGTAAACGTAAAAGAGATATGGCACGCCGGCGACATTGGAGCTTATGAAATCTGTGAACAACTTTCGGCACTGAAGCCTTTCAGGGCTGTGTCCGGGAACATCGACGGATGGGATATCAGGGCAAAGTACCCCGAAACGCTTGTTTTTACTGTTGAAGAGGTGAAAGTGGTGATGCGTCATATTGCAGGCTACCCTGGGCGGTACGATCCATCGACCCTTGAGCTGATAAACAAAGAAAAACCCGGTCTTTTCGTCTCCGGTCACTCCCATATCCTGAAAGTGATGTACGATAAAAAGCACCATCATCTTCACATCAATCCGGGTGCAGCCGGCAAGTACGGGCTGCATAAATCAATGACCGCTGTCCGCTTTACCGTTGACGGAAAAGAGATGAAAGACCTTGAAGTGCTCGATATCCCCCGATAATGCACAAATCTGAAATCTGAAATCTGATTTCGGATTTCAGATTTCGGATATGGTCATCTCAGTCTGTCCGCTGACTTGACAAGTGCTTCATCCTTCCGGATGGCATAATTGGCAAGGACCACGAAAACCAGGGAGGCAAGCGGCAACATCATCCCGAAAAGACTGTATTCCGGTTCGATCTTAGTGATTTCAGTGATCTTCGTGGCATAGAAAAAGAAAATGACCATTACAAGGACGATCATCAGCAATCCGCTGAAGGCGGCAAACCGCATCTGGAGCCATCTTTTTTTATAAAAGAAAATGGCGGAGAGATCAAGGATGATAGAAATGGCGGTTAGGATGAACAGGGGGATTGTATACCAGGTGCCGAAAATATGTTTTGGATCAGGATCCATAGATTTGACACTATTGATGAATAGCTTGTAGTTTCCGAGATCCGGGCTATAATAATATGCAAGTGGAACAAAAAACAATAACACACATGCGATGGCGGCCAGCAGCAGGTATACAGTTTGAATACGTTGTAACATAATGGATCTTTTTATTGAGGCGAAATTAGGAAAGTTTTTCGTCGTGGCTTATTGGGTTGTGCAAATTTTTTGTTGACAATTAGGTTTATTTGCATATATTTGCACCGATATTAATCCTCCTTGGTTTTTCTTTGCAGTTTTCAAAAGCATTTATTGAATTAACAATCTACACATTCACATTTTTTTTCTTTCCAATAATTGAATCTAAATATTTATATTTATGTACGATATCATTTCACTCGATGGCATGGAGCTATCAGAGATCAGAGACATTGCACGGCGTCTGAACATTCCTAAAGTTGATCGCCTCGAGAAACAGGAACTCATATACAAGATACTCGATCACCAGGCACTTAACCCAACCCCGGAAATCCTTTCCAAAGAAAAGACCGTAGAACGCAAACCCTTCCGCGGCAGACCACGAAAAAACGAGGATAACAAGAAGAAGGAGCCAAGACCTTTTAACAAGCAACATGAGAAACCGGCAGTCTCATCCGAACCAATGGTCAGGATGCAGATTCAGGATATTCCTGAAACAAATGATGAACCTTTTGGATTTGATGATCCTCGGGAGAAATCATTTTCAGAACCTGTTACTGAAACCGTAAAGGCCGAGGCGCCCGTTGTTGAGAACAACGATCAGCCCCAGGTGAATGGTGTTGAGGAGAAGGTTTCTCAGCCGGCCCAGGAAGAGAAAAAAGGCAGGGAATATCCAAGGAAATTCCAGGAACGTCACCGTGAGGAATACACGTTTGAGTTCGAAGGCATCATCACAACAGAAGGTGTCCTGGAGATCATGACAGACGGTTACGGGTTCCTCAGGTCATCAGACTACAACTACCTGAATTCGCCTGATGATGTATATGTTTCACAATCTCAGATCAAACTTTTTGGCTTGAAGACAGGGGATTCTGTCCGCGGTACCATCAGGCCGCCCAAAGAGGGAGAAAAATATTTTCCCCTCATCAAGGTTGAACTGATCAACGGGCGCAAGCCGGAAGAGGTCAGGGACCGTATCCCGTTCGATTACCTCACACCGCTCTTTCCGATGAAAAAATTCAAATTGACCGGTCATCCGGACGAATCGATGTCGACCCGTATCATTGACATGTTCGCGCCCATAGGATTCGGACAGCGCGGACTGATCGTTGCGCAACCTAAAACGGGGAAGACCGTCCTCCTGAAAGAGATCGCAAACGCGATTGCTGCTAACCATCCCGACGTTTATATGATCGTTCTTCTTATCGATGAACGTCCTGAGGAGGTTACCGATATGCAGAGGAGCGTCAAGGCCGAAGTAATCTCCTCTACTTTTGATGAACCGGCAGAGCGTCACGCCCGGATTTCCAATATTATTCTTGAAAAAGCAAAAAGACTGGTTGAATGCGGTCACGATGTTGTGATCCTGCTCGATTCCATCACACGTCTGGCACGCGCTTATAATACGGTAGCTCCCGCTTCCGGGAAAGTACTCTCGGGAGGAGTTGAGGCCAATGCCCTTCAGAAACCCAAACGGTTCTTCGGCGCTGCCCGCCAGATCGAAAACGGCGGCTCGCTTACGATCATCGCAACCGCTCTCATTGAGACGGGTTCAAAGATGGATGAAGTGATCTTTGAAGAGTTCAAAGGCACCGGTAACATGGAGTTGCAGCTCGATAGGAAACTTTCGAACAAACGCATTTACCCGGCGATCGATATCGTCTCTTCAAGCACCCGTCGTGAAGACCTGCTGCTGGAGAAGGATGTTCTTCAGCGGATCTGGATCCTCCGCAATCACCTTGCAGATATGAATCCACTAGAGGCGATGGAGTTCCTTAAAGAAAGAATGAAATTCACTAACTCAAACGAGGAATTCCTGATCTCAATGAATGGATAGATCATAAGGCGGGAAGATCTATCCCGTCGAAATTTCCAGAACTCATCATAAGCAGGACCGAAGGCTCCTGCTTTTTTTGTGAAAGCCTTTCAAGAAGGGAGGCGGAATCAGTGAATACTTCCAGTTTTCTGTTTCCAAAGCCACTCCTGATTTCCTCGGCTGTTATTGGAGGAAGCCGTTTTAACCTGAGGGCATGCTCGCTAAAATAGACGATCGGATGGTCGGCATCATCCAGACTTCCAAGGTAATGAACCAGGAATTCTTTACTCAGGCTGGAGTAGGTATGAAGCTCAAGACAGGCAGTGACCACTCGATCAGGGAACTGCTCCTTCACTGCATGAAGGGTGGCTTTTACTTTCGACGGGGCATGGGCAAAATCCTTGAAGATAATCCTGTTCCCATCGGTTTTTATTTTCTCAAGACGCTTCGAAGCCCCTTTGAACGATCCGATCGCTTCGTAAAACTTTATATCATCGATGCCCAGCTGGTTGCAAACAAGCCTTGCTCCGTTTAGGTTCATCATGTTGTGCTTTCCGAAGATCAGCAAAGGAAATTCCGAATTCTCATGGATAATTATTGTAATACCATCCTTGATCCGGTATGCAGGAGTTGTATAGGCATAAAGGTTGATATCAGCTTTTGATTCAGGACATATCTTTTGAAGAATTTCATCTTCGGCACAATAGATCAGTGTTCCCCCGGCCGGGATCTGTCCGATAAAGATCCTGAACTGCTCAATATAATTCTCAAAAGTGGGAAAGACATTGATATGGTCCCATGCGATCCCACTCAACAAGGCAATATCAGGTCTGTAAAGGTGAAATTTTGGCCTGGGGTCAAGGGGAGAGGTTAGGTACTCATCTCCTTCAAGGATCATGATTGGGGCCTCCCCGGTTATCCTTACCATCACATCAAACCCATCAAGCTGGGCACCCACTAGGTAATCGCAGTCGACTCTGTAATGCATGAGAACATGAAGGATCATGGCGGTAATTGTTGTTTTTCCGTGGCTGCCCCCGATCACCACCCTTTTCTTTGTCTTGGACTGTTCATAAAGGAACTCGGGGTAGGAAAATATTTTCAGGTTCAGTTCCCTTGCCCTGATCAGTTCCGGGTTATCGGCCTTTGCATGCATGCCTAATATGACGGCATCCAGCTCCCCCGTTATCCTTAACGGATCCCACCCTTCCGATGATGGCAATATCCCGTTTCCTGCAAGTCTCCCTCTGGCAGGTTCGAAGATCTCATCATCAGAACCCGTAACAACATATCCTTTCCTGCAGAGGGCAATGGCAAGATTATGCATGGCACTGCCTCCGATGGCTATAAAATGAACCTTCATAAAAGCTTTTTATCAAAAATACATTAAACCTTCTTATTGGTTACATTTGTATTACAGATTTATTAATTTCACGATCAGAATACCCCAGAATTGACTGAACTGAAAAAGAAAATCACGGAGCTGAACGATCGGTTTGGAAAGGCAGACTCGAAGGAGATCCTCGCCTACCTCGCATCTTATTCCCCCGGAAAGGTTGTTTTTTCAACCAGTTTCGGGGTTGAGGACCAGGTCATCACCGAGATGTTGCATGCAATAATTCCTCCGGTTTCAGTCTTTACACTGGATACAGGCAGGCTTTTTCCTGAAACATATGACTTGCTCTCAGCCACAAGATCCAAATACGGGATGGATATAAGGGTTATCTTTCCTGATTTTAACCAGGTGGAGGAGATGGTCAATAAAAAAGGGATAAACCTTTTTTATGACAGTTTTGAAAATCGCAAATTGTGCTGCAGGGTCAGAAAGGTCATCCCTCTTACCAGGGCGCTCAGGGGAGTGGAGTTCTGGATTAGTGGGCTCAGGAAGGACCAGTCGTCCGGCAGGTCTGAAATTTCTTTGTTTGAATGGGATGAGGACCACCGGTTAATCAGGGTTCACCCGTTGGCTGATTGGTCAACAGAAAAAATTTGGGAATACGCCATGGAAAATAAAGTCCCCTATAATCCACTCCATGATAAGGGCTTCTCCAGCATCGGGTGTCAGCCTTGTACCCGGGCCGTGCTTCCGGGTGAAGATTTCCGGGCAGGAAGGTGGTGGTGGGAGCCTTCCGGTAAAAAAGAGTGTGGAATCCATCAACATAACAAATAAGTTGAAAAATGAATACAATCGATCTTGTTGAGTTGGGGCATTCCTTCCAGGAACGCTTTGAACAACCGACCCTGCTTTTCTCCGATGATCAGCATTCCATTTATTGGCTCGGGATACCCGAAGATTCGGCATTCCGTTGTAATTCTTACCTGGTCAGGGACGGGAAAGAGACAATCATTATCGATCCGGGCGGGAGACCCTCATTTGAATTCATAAAAAAAAGAGTTGAGCAAATTCTTCCTGGGCAGGAGGTCAATGCACTGGTCATCTGTCACCAGGATCCGGATGTAGGGGCATCCATGACCGACTGGCTGGAGATCAACCCCTCACTGAAGATCATTACTTCTGTAAGGGCCAATGTCCTGCTTCCCCATTTCGGGAAAACAGATTATATTTTTGTCAATGTTAACGAGGATCCCGCATATTATTTCCGGTCCGGTCGTCACCTGCGCTTCATCCTGAGTCCTTTCCTTCATTTTCCGGGAGCTTTCACTACATACGATGTCACTTCTGGATTTTTGTTTTCCGGCGATGTCTGGGCTGCCATGGATATGGATTGGAAGCTTGTGGTTGACGATTTTGGCTATCATGAACTCAAACTGAACCTTTTTCATCTCGATTATATGGCGAGCAACATTGCCGCACGTGGATTCATCGACAGGATCAGGGGCGTTGAGATAAATGCCATCCTTCCCCAACATGGCTCTATAATTCCGAAAAAATTCGTTCCCAGGGCCCTTACCTATCTGTCAAACCTCAAATGTGGTCTTGATCTTATATATCCTGAACTTCGGCTGAAATAACACCCTTGTCATATGTCAGAACCATCTCAGAAAAAAATCGAGGAGCTGGAGAAGGAGAACAAGATCCTGAAATCAGCCAGTCTTCAGTGGGAACAGATACAGAGATTGTATAAGGAATCCAACGAAAAGCTGCAGCTGATCGAACGTTCCCTTACTGAACTCAATGAACGGATGGAGCTAGCCCTCACCGCCGGAAATCTGGCCTGGTGGGACTGGGAGTACAAAACGGGGAAAATCTATTTCAATGAGAACCGGGCACGTTTGCTGGGATATGAACTGGACGAATTACCCCATTCTTTTAGTGAAATTGCCAGGATGGTTCATCCCGAAGATTCGGATCTTATGATGAAGAGGATCCGTCAGCACATTGCCGGGGATCGCCCGACTTATGAAGCTGAATTCAGGATCAGGACCAAATCGGGGGAATGGAAATGGTTTTATGACAAGGGAAAGATCGTTGAAACAGATATCCTTGGAAGCCCGATCAGGATTTCCGGTATGCTAATCGATATCCATGAAAGAAAAAAAGCAGAACTTGAACTGATTGTTGCACGCGACCAGGCCGACGCGGCCAGCCGTGCCAAAAGCCTTTTCCTGGCCAACATGTCACACGAGATCAGGACCCCCATGTCGGGTGTACTCGGTATGGCTGAGATCCTTCAGCAAACCAGCCTCAGCAGCGAGCAGAGAGAATACCTGGATGTGATCGTCACCTCCGCCAATAACCTGATGACCATCCTGAACGATATCCTTGATTTTTCAAAGATCGAGGCTGGAAAGATCGAACTGGAAAAAATACCTTTCAGTGTGCAGAAAGTGGTAGAAGAGGTTTCGGACCTCCTGGTGGTAAATGCCCAGGAGAAAAGGATCCACCTGCTCACCTTTGTAGATCCGAATATCCCGAGTGTGATTAAGGGTGACCCTGTAAGGCTTCGGCAGATACTGCTTAATATTTCGAACAATGCGATAAAATTTACTGAGAGGGGAGAGGTGGTCATTACAGCCGAGTTTCTTGAATGGGATGATAATATCGTAAAAATTCTGTTCCGGGTCAAAGATACCGGCATAGGGATCAGTGAGGCAGGCATCAGGAAACTTTTCCAGTCCTTCTCGCAGGTGGATGCCTCTTCAACCAGAAAATTCGGAGGGACCGGGCTGGGCCTGGCCATCTCTAAACGGCTTGTCTCTCATATGAAAGGAGAATTTTCGGTCGAAAGCAAACTTGGCATCGGATCTTCATTTTCCTTTACGGCCATCTTCGGACGGATTCCGGAAGAGGAGATCCATGACTCCTTCACCGACCTCGTGAAAGGGTTGAAGGTCCTCATCGTCGACGACCATGAAAGCAACCGTTTTGTTTTCAGGAAATACCTTGAGCGCTGGGAGTGTGAAAGTGAGGAGGCAGAGAATGCTTCGCAGGCATTGACTATGATGCAGGACAAGGTGGCTATAAACAGACCTTATGACCTTGTACTTGTTGATTTTCAGATGCCGGATATGGACGGGATACAGCTTGCCAGGAAAGTCGTTCATGACACTGCCTTGAAAAAATATAAGATGATCCTTCTCTCTTCCATGACTGATCTGCTGACAAGGAAAGAGATCATTGATGCCGGTTTCCGCGGATCACTCAGTAAACCTGTGAAACTTGACCAGCTTAAACGGAGTATTGCCGAGGTCCTTTCAAGAAAGGAGAAGAGTCAGGATCACGGATCAGAAGAAAGTAAAGAGCCGGATCAAAAGCCGGAGAGAAAACTCCGGATCCTGCTTGTTGAGGATAACCTGATCAACCGTAAGGTTGCACTTGTAACACTCAACAAGCTTGGACAACAGACCGATGTGGCTGAAAACGGGAAGGTCGCCGTAGACTTGTTCGAAAAAAATCATTATGATCTTGTTTTGATGGATATTTATATGCCCGAGATGGATGGGCTGGACGCAACAATCGAGATCCGGAAAAGAGAGAAATCTGACCCGTCACGCAACCCGGTATACATTTGCGCCATCACCGCCAATTCGATGAAAGAGGATGAGGTACGGTGTTATAAAGCAGGGATGAACAATTACATCTCTAAACCGTTCCACCTTGATGAATTGACTGGCGTATTAAAAAGCCTTTGATTTTTCTCAGCCGAAACGTATTGCCTTGATCGGGCTGATCCTGGTCACAATAAATGAAGGAAGGATTAGCATCAGGTAGCAGGTCACCAGTGTAAAGACATTCAGAAGCAGGATATTCGCGGCATTCAGATAGATGGGAACTACCGGCATATAATATGATTCCTGCGGAAGGGTCAACAGACCGGTATTTTGCTGGAGAAGGCAAATGGCAAAGCCAAGTATATTCCCCCAGAGCATCCCGATCCCGATGATGTAAACAGCGTTGTAAAGGAATATTTTTCTGATTCCAGGATTGGACATGCCCAGCGATTTGAGTACGCCGATCATCGCCGTTCTCTCCAGGATCAGGATCAGTAGGGTTGAAATCATCGTAATGGCAGAGACAAACAGCATGAGGATAAGGATGATAAGGACATTCATATCCTGGAGGTCGAGCCAGTCAAAGATCTGGGGATACATCTGTTTGATCGTCGAGGCATCGAGGCTGAAACCGATCATGTGGTAGACTGTCAGACCCATCTGGTCTATTTCCCTGAAATTATCGATCAGGATCTCAAATCCACCCACCTGTTCCGGTGACCAGCCATTTAGTTTCTGGATATGATGAATATCACCGATGACAAAGAGCTTGTCGAATTCATCTAGACCTGTTTCATAGATCCCTGAGATTTTGAACTTCCTGCCAAGGGTAGTCTCTCCACCTATAAAATAGATCCTGAGATCGTCGTTGACCTTCAGTTTCAGCAAACGTGCAAGGGTTTTACTGATGAGCACCTTATCTGTCTTTCCGGTATCGGTAACCCTGAAAGCACTGCCTTCCACGATCTTGTCCCCGAAGAAACCCCAGTCAAAGTCACTGCCGATCCCCTTCAGTACGATGCCCTGGATCTGGTTGGTCGTTTTAATGATCCCGGCCTTTATGGCGTATTCCTGGACATGCCTGATCCCTTTTGTCCTTTTAAGCTGCCGCAGAAATGGCTGATCCCGTTCAATGGGTTTGGATTCAAGGGAGGGGTTCTCGCTGAAATGGGAGACTTGTATATGTCCCCCGAAGCCGATGACCTTTTCCCGAACCTCCTTTTGAAAACCGGTAAGGATGGCAATCGCAACGAACATGACCGTCATGCCCAGGGCAATAGCAGTAATTGCAATAATTACAACTGGGCGTGAAAAGTTCCCTTTGCTTCTTGAGACGATGCGGCGGGCGATGAACAGCTCAGTATTCAAATCTCTCTCTTTGTTACAAATGTATTAAAAAATGGCGACAGGCTTCATCTTATAGGGAATCCGGGAAAGCATGTTCATCTCAGCGCCAATATTTTAATGTTATTGCTGATGACGAAAGAATTATTTTGATCTTTGTCATGTATGAAAAATGGACTGATCCCCGTACCATTCCTGATAGTTCTGTTTCTCTTTTTTGTGAGTTCAGGGCCTGCGGGCGCACAAGTGATAACAGGTGCGGAACAGATGGATGATTATCTTCCATTGCTGAAAGGAAAAAATATCGGAATTGTTGCGAACAAGGCTTCCGTTGTTGGATCACAAAACCTGGTTGACACACTCCTGGAAAAAGGTGTCAGGATTGTCAGGATCTTTTCTCCGGAGCACGGGTTTCGTGGTTATGCAGATGCAGGCGCAGGGATTGAAAATTTTAATGATCCGGGAACGGGTATCGATGTGATTTCACTCTATGGCAAAAAGAGTAAACCCTCAGTCCAGGACCTGAAAGGGGTCGACCTCATGCTCTTCGACATCCAGGATGTCGGCGTCCGTTTCTATACTTATATTTCTACTCTTTCATTTGTTATGGAGGCATGTGCCGAAAACGGAATTCCGCTGGTTCTGCTTGACAGGCCAAATCCGAACTCCTTCTATATTGACGGCCCGGTTCTTGAAAAGGGATTTGAATCATTCGTGGGAATGCATCCTGTTCCAATGGTATATGGAATGACCATCGGAGAATATGCCATGATGGTTAATGGAGAAAGATGGCTGAGGAACAGTGTTAAGTGCCGCCTGAGTGTCGTTAAGCTGGAAAATTTCACTCACCGGACAAGATACACACTGCCAGCCTGGCCATCGCCGAACCTTGTCTCCATGAATGCTGTTTACCTCTATCCTTCCCTTTGTCTCTTTGAAGGAACTATGATAAGCGTCGGAAGGGGGACACTATACCCGTTTGAAGTGTTCGGGCATCCCAACTGGCTGAAATGCTCTTTCACTTTTGTTCCCAGATCTATCCTCGGGATGTGCCTACATCCTCCCTATGAAGGGAAAGAATGCCGCGGCATCGATCTGAGGATGATCACACGGGACCATCCTGGATTTCTTGGGAGCCTGCAACTTTCCTGGCTAATTGCTGCCTTTACCGATCTTGGATCCAATCCCGGCTTCTTCAATAATTATTTTGAAAAACTCGCGGGAACCGCAAAATTAAGAGAACAGATTATCCTCGGACTTTCTGAGGAGGAGATCAAAGTGACCTGGCTGGAGGATCATGAAAAATTCAAACTGATCCGGGCAAAATATCTGTTATATAAAGATTAACCCGAAATGATCAATTACTAATATTCAATTATAATCTCCCCGGATAAACCTTTAGCCCTTCCTCCATGCATTTCATGGCATGCTGAAGGTCGTTCACATTAAGGACATAACTGATCCTGACTTCATCTTTGCCACGGCCCTGGGTGGAATAAAATCCTGTGGCAGGGGCAAGCATAACGGTTTCATTCTGGTAGCTGAAATGCTCAAGCAGCCACTGACAGAATTTATCGGAATCGTCTATCGGAAGCCGTGCAACTGCATAAAAGGCGCCGCCGGGATTCGGACAGAAACAACCTTCCATCTTATTGATTGCCTCAACCACAACATCCCTTCTATGGACATACTCCCCCAGTACCCTGGTGAGGTATGAGTCAGGCGTGTTAACAGACTCCTCACCAATGATCTGGCCGAAAGTAGGCGGACTTAACCTGGCTTGTGCGAATTTGAGTGCAGAGGAGATGATGTTTTTATTTCGGGAGATAAGGACACCGATCCTGGCTCCGCAGGCGCTGTAACGTTTTGAGATGGAATCCATCAGGACGGCATGTTCTTCAAGACCTTCGAGCTGCATGACCGAATAGTGGTGTTCCCCGTCATAACAGAATTCCCGGTAAACCTCATCGGCAAAGAGGTATAGATCATGCTTCAGGGCAATCCCTTTCAGCAGTTCAAGCTCTTCGCGTGAATAGAGGTATCCTGTCGGGTTGTTTGGGTTGCAGACCATAATGGCTTTGGTCCGGGGGCCGATTGCTTTTTCAAACGCGCTGATCGGTGGCAGGGCAAACCCATTCTCGATAAAAGACTCGATGGGCTTAACCGTCACACCAGCGGCAACGGCAAAGCCATTGTAGTTAGCATAGAACGGTTCAGGAATGATTATTTCATCTCCGGGATCGAGACATGTGAACATGGCAAAAAGGATGGCTTCAGATCCACCCGTGGTTACGATCATCTCTTCAGGAGAAACATCGATTTCGTATCGTTTATAATACTCTGCCAGTTTTTTTCTGTATGACAGAATTCCGGCGGAGTGACTGTATTCAATCACTTTCAGGTCGGTATGCCGGATCTTATCCATGGCATTCTCCGGAGTTTCAATGTCCGGCTGTCCAATATTTAAATGATAAACTTTGATTCCTCTCTTTTTGGCATCATCGGAGAAAGGAACGAGTTTGCGGATGGGGGACGGGGGAACAATCTTACCCCTCTTGGAAATATCGGGCATGGTTCTTTGATTTTACTAAAGCAGAAAAGCCAGCTTTTGGCTGGCTAAAGTAAGAAAAAGATTGAAATGTTTTACTTGCTGATGGGAGTTGCTCCCTGGTTATTCGGCTTCTCAGGGACCGTTGTAGCGGGTTTGGCTACTACTGTTCCCTTGATGTTCAGAACCACCCTGCTGGTCTTGGCATTGGAAAGAACCGTAACTGTCTTATTGATGATACCCACGTTGTTGGTATTATACGTCACCTTGATCACATCCGATTTTCCGGGAAGGATTGGTTCCTGGGGCCAGGTCGGAACGGTACATCCGCAAGATGAAGTAGGTTTTGAAAGTATTAAAGGCTCTTTCCCTGCATTTGTGAATTTAAATTCGCAGGTTCCGTCTGATCCCTGGGTGATGGTACCGTAATCATGAACCGTCTTTTCAAAAGAGATTTCGGGAGCATTGGGATTAACAACCTGAGTCGTTTCCTGTGCATTCAAAGAAAATGTCACAAAAATCAACAAGCTGAATGAAAGCATTAATTTATACATAAAATAGGTTTTTGGTAAGGAACGGTTATCGGACTGCAAAATTATAAAATATTGCCTCGATTTTTTAAAAATTACGATATTTTAACATTTCATACCGGAGGGACACAGAGATTCTGTATTAATTTTGCAATATTCATGGTTGGTCCAATCCCGCTAATATCAGATTTAATGAAATCCATAATAGTCATGGTCGTTTCGGTTGTTTTCTTTGTTTCATGTTCAGGTCGGAAGATAACAGGAACTGCAGCCGGAGATTTAAAAGGAGGCGAAACTGGTTTGCCGGGACCAAAGTGCATTGTTTACAAGACAAAGAAAGATTACAGTTTATTGGTCCCGGTGATTCTTTCAAAAGAGAGAACATTTATTGTCTCATACCCGGATGTCGCCGACATCAGGACCAGTGATGGGTTTACTTTGCCGACATCCCTCACCGGAGGGTATCTGCTCGATAACCGTGGGATCGGGCCGGATGTTGCTTTTTTATCTTTTACCTACGAATCTTATGCTGCCATGCCGCGCACTCCGGCCGCAGCCGAGTTATTCGGAAAAATCATTGATAAGGACCCGTTGCTGGAAATTTACGATTG
>JBAXRT010000043.1:0-19857 GCA_037131065.1 bacterium
GAAATCACCCAGGAAGGAACCTCTGCCGGATGGAAGTTTTTTTACAACCATAATTCTTTGATCGCATGTAAAATGGAATCGGGTTTTTACTTTTACCACTACGATCACCAGGGTAATACCGTCGCTCTGTCCGATCGCTCCGGGAACATTGTTAAAACCTATGCCTACGATGTGTGGGGGAAAATCCTGAAGGAAACAGGCAGCATTGAACAACCCTTCAAATACAGCGGCGCGTGGGGTGTGATGCATGAATACAACTACCTCTACCGGATGCCCTGCCGTTTTTACGATTCGTTTACCGGAAAATTTATCCAGCGTGATCCCTCCGGATTCATGGATGGGTTTAATCTCTACCGGTATGCCGGGAATAACCCGCTTAATTTTATAGATCCAACCGGACTTGAAGAAGGAGATGGGGATGGCGATGGAAATAATGAACCCAGCCAGGAGGAAGAAAAAGCGAATTACTTTAACAACAATGAAGCTGGGCGTAGCTATCCGGGGACTGAGCCGGAATTGACAATTCCCGAGTATTTTGACATGAATGCGGCAGATGAGTTGATTTGTGACATGAATCGACAAGTCAAAGGTCCTCCTGCTCCTCCTTTAACTGAAGAAGAAAAAGAAGCGGAAAGAAAAAAAAATCAAGATGAGCAGGATATCAATGACTATGTAAATTACTTAAGAATGAAAAAGTATTATAAAGACCATCCTATGGAAAATCCTCTTGCTGACTTGACAGTTATGTTGGCTCCCATATCGTTAATATATGGTTATTGACCTTTGTATTGATAAAATGAAGCAAAATCAATTCATCAGAATAGAGGCATTTAAATCATACAATCTAACTTCAGATTACTAAAAAAGAAATGCGACGAATTAATAAGCCATGCTATGAAAAAACTATTATTGATTTTTGTCTTCACTCTGAGTCTTTCTGCTTATGCCCAGCAAACCCAGGTAATTGAGTATGGATATAACGCAAGGGGTGAGTTGCACATGATCATCCTGGATAATGACACCCTGATCAATTTCTATGATGCCTCCGGCAACCGGATCATTGAATCTCTCTTGTAATTTATTTTCGTACACAAAAATACAATTTGAAATTACAGTTTCCTTCATTACAGAGTTGTACATTTATTGTTTCCCCTGTCAAATTCATTGATCATGAAGATTCAATACAATGCAAATGAAGAACTCGTAAAAGAGTTGCAGGAATTGAAGAAGGAACACGAGTCCTTAAAAGCGCTATACGAAAAGAACATTCAAAATCAAAAATTAGCGGAAGAGGTTCACAGGGTGAATGAACAGCGCTGGCAGTTTGCGCTTGAAGGAGCCGGGATAGGAGTATGGGATTGGAATGCAAAAACCAGCGAGGTCTTTTATTCTCATAGCTGGAAAGAAATGCTTGGATATATAGATGATGAAATCGGGAATATACTGAATGAAAGGAGAAAACGTTTGCATCCGGATGATGCGAAACAGTGCTTCAAGGACTTGAATGAACATTTTGAAAAGAAAACGCCTTTCTATCAAAACGAACATCGGGTATTGTGTAAGGACGGAACCTATAAATGGATTCTTGATTGTGGTAAAGTAATTGAGTGGGCCAGCGACGGAAAACCACTCCGGGTTATAGGAACCCATTCAGACATTTCCAAATACAAACAAGCCGAAACTGCCCTGATAGAAAGTGTGGCCAATTTAAATGCAGTGTTTAATGCAACGGATGAATCGATTTTTCTTTTGGCTGCAGATGGGACTGTCCTTTCAATGAATCATGTCGCCAGTAAACGACTTGGACATCCTCGTGAAGAGATTCTCGGGCGCAATTTATTTGATGTATTCCCTCCCGATATCGCTTCCGGGGGCTTACCCTTTCTTGACCGTGCAATGTTTAATGGCCAGGTTGTAGGTTATGAAGATCAGTGGAATAATCATTGGATGAACAACCATATTTTTCCGATCGTGAATGACTACGGACACCTGGTTCGTCTTGCGGTTTACAGTCAGGATATCACTGAACGCAAAAAATTGGAAGAAACCTTGAGAGAAAGTGAATCCATGTACCGATCACTATTCGAAAATATGAATGAAGGTGTTTCTCTCCATGAAGTCATTACAGATAAACATGGTCGCGTTATCGATTTCCGGTTCCTTGATACAAATGCTTCATATGAAAATCATACCGGAATGAAAACTGTTGATGTTGTTGGGAAAACAATGCGTGAAATCAAGCCTTTTGCAGATACTGAAATGATTAAACAATATGGACAAGTGGCATTTACAAGGATACCGATTTCTTTTGAATATTATTCGAAAACATTCTCCCGCTATTTACGTGTAAAGGCCATAAGTACCCAAAACAAGCGGTTTGCAACTATTTTTGAAGACATCACGGAAAACAAGAAGGCGGCAGATTTACTTGAACGAACCCGTAAAAATTATGAAGACTTTTTTAACACTATTAATGAGTTTCTTTTTATCCTGGATGAACAGGGAAATATAATTTACGCAAATTCTACTGTCTATGACCGTCTCGGTTATACAAAAGAAGAACTTTTTGGGAAATCAATTCTCATAGTGCATCCGGCCGATCGACGTGATGAAGCTGGCAAAATTGTTGGTGAAATGTTAAGCGGACTTACCGAATTCTGTCCTATTCCTGTCATCACAAAATCAGGTTTCCAAATTCCGGTTGAAACAAGAGTGTCCCATGGTTATTGGGACGGCAAACCTGCTATTTTCGGAGTTACCAAGGACATTTCAAAAGTCAGGTTATCCGAAGAAAAGTTCTCGAAATTATTTCATCTCAATCCTTCCGCTTGTGGCTTAAGTGATTTGGACACCCACCAATACATTGAAGTAAACGAAGCATTTTACACTCTGTTAGGGTTTGATAAAGATGACGTGATTGGGAAAACAGCATCGGAATTAGGTATTTTAACTCCGGAAACAATAAATGAAATATTATTAAAAGCCGATAGTAATGGAAATGTAACCAATGCAGAAGCCGATCTAATAGCTAAGAATTGCGATATCAAGCAAGTGCTGATATCAGCAGAAAATATCTATGTGCAGGATAAAAAATATCGTTTGACTGTGGTTCATGATGTTACGGAATTTAAACGGGCAGGAGAAGTATTAAAAGAAAGGGAATCTTCTCTTCTCCAGGCACAGGAAATCGCCAACTTGGGAAGTTGGGATTGGGATCTGATCACACAAAAAACCACCTGGTCTGATAATTATTTCACCATTCTTGGAATACAGCCATCTGCCGCAGAACCAAGTTTCGGGTTTTTCAGAAAAATGGTTCACCCGGATGATGTTCATATTCTTGACGAAACACATGACACCATTTTAAAGAATAAACTTCCTGAAAGTTTTGAATTACGGATCATTCACCCGGATGGAATGATTAAAACAATCCAGAACAACCTTCTTCCTGTTGTAATAGATGATCAGGTAGTTAAACTGAAAGGGGTAATCATTGATATCACCAAACGCAAACAAGCTGAAGAGGAAATTACGCATATAAACGAACAGCTGTTAAAGATAAATGCTGAAAAAGATAAATTCTTTTCAATCATTGCCCACGACCTGCGAAGTCCTTTCAATGTTTTTCTGGGTTTTACAAAACTGTTAGCGAACGAATTGACTTCATTTACCGAGGATGAAACCCGGAAAATTGCACTCTCACTAAGAAATTCTGCTACAAATCTTTATAGTCTTCTCGAAAATCTATTGGAATGGTCAAGAATCCAGCAGGGATTAATCCCCTTCAATCAAGAGGTGATTTGTTTGCAGCCCGTCATTATCGAAAGTTCAGCAATAATTATGTATGCATGTCGAAAGAAGGGAATTGAATTTACATATGATATACCTGATAACCTGAATGTTTTTACCGATATTAACATGCTCAGGACAGTTATGAGGAACCTCTTTTCCAATGCTGTAAAGTTCACTCCCAGAGGCGGAAATATCAAAGTTGCCGCCCGTGATACGAAAAACGGCATGGTTGAAATTTATATAAAAGATACAGGTATTGGAATGAGCCCGTTACTGATTAATGATTTATTTCGCCTTGATACTCAAACGTACCGTAATGGCACCGATGGTGAACCAAGCACAGGATTGGGTTTGGTAATGTGCAAAGATTTTATTGAAAAGCAAGGAGGAAATATTTGGGCAGAGAGTGAAGAGGGGAAAGGCTCAATATTTTACTTTACTATCCCACACAAAGTTGAAAACGGACAAATAAACGTCATAAAAAATATCACATCGGATGCTGTGGAAGACAATCAGATTAAAAACCTGAAAATATTGATTGCCGAAGACGATGAGACATCGGAAATGTTAATTGTATTGGCAGTGAAACGGTTTAGTAAAACAGTTTTAAAGGTAAAAACCGGAGATGATGCTGTTGAAACTTGCCGCAATAACCCTGACATCGATTTGGTTCTGATGGATATTAATTTACTCAAAATGGATGGTTATGAGGCAACCAGACAAATTCGACAATTTAATAAGGAGGTGGTTATTATTGCACAAACAGCCTATGTGCTTTCAGAAGACAAAGAAAGGGCTATAGAGGCAGGATGTAATGACTACATCTCAAAACCATACAGCATAGCTTTATTGATTAAGTTAATAGAAAAGCATTTCAAAAATTAAATTTTTTTTTCACCGTTTGATTGTTTATAATAAATGTAAATATCTTTATCAGGTTCCACGGCTATTGCCTTACTTTGCAAACCGAAAATGGGCCAGTATTTAATAGTTGCACCGGTACTCCTCTCTTTTTTAATTCTGATAATTCCCGAAAGAATAAGGCATCCTTACGCTCTATTGTTAACCATTTTCACTGGAATTCTCACCTCCGTGCCATCCGTAAGGATGATTTTTTCACCGGATACGGAAACGCTTATCCTCCGGGGGCCGTTCGGACAGATCGACCTTGTAATTGACGGTTTAAGCGGGTTCTTTATCCTGGTCACCAATTTTACCATGCTCACCGGGGTCCTTTTTGCAGGGAGCTACCTCAAGATTTACAGGGATAAGAAAAACCAGGCCCAGTTTGCACTTCACTATTTCAGTTTTACCTGGCTTCACCTCTCGATGCTTGGGGTCCTGATGCTTCGCGACGGTCTCTCTTTCCTCATCGCCTGGGAACTGATGGCAGTCTCTTCCTTCATGCTTATCCTTTTTGAAGCCGAAAAACGGGCAACGCTTAAAACAGCTGTCAATTACTTGATCCAGATGCATATCGGGCTTATGATCCTGGTATTTGCCTTTCTGATCTGCGAAGCGGCTACCGGTGAAATGAGTTTTGATGCACTTCAAAACTATTTTTCAAAGAATAACAATGCCGGTCTCTTCCTCTTGTTTTTTGCAGGGTTCGCCATAAAAGCCGGTTTCATCCCTTTCCATACCTGGCTCCCGGAAGCCCATCCTGCCGCACCCACTCATGTTTCCGCTGTCATGTCGGGGGTCATGATCAAGATGGGTATTTATGGGATCATCCGTGTTATTACCTATCTTCAGGCAGATCTCTATCTGATCGGGTGGATCCTGCTGGTCGTCTCGTCAATCTCCGGTGTGCTTGGGGTGATGATGGCGACTGTGCAGAAAGACATGAAAAGATTACTTGCCTACTCAAGCATTGAGAACATAGGGATCATCGGAATGGGAATTGGTCTCGGGACGATGGGACTTGGGTTGCACAACCCGGTACTGGCGTTGCTCGGTTTTACAGGAGGGCTACTCCATGTTTTGAATCACTCCCTTTTCAAATCACTCATGTTTTACGGTACCGGAGTCGTTTACAGGTTTTATCATACACGCAACATGGAACAACTCGGCGGAGTGATCCATAAGTTACCCCAGACAGCGGTTCTTTACCTGACCGGCGCAGCGGCCATCTGCGGCCTTCCCCCGCTGAACGGATTTATCTCGGAATTTCTGATCTATCTTGGACTCATCAAAGGATTATCAGCAGGAAGCGCTTACCAGGCCATCACCATCATCCTGGCCATCGTTTCACTTGTTCTTATCGGCGGGCTTGCCATTTTTTGCTTTACAAGGGTGTTCGGGATGGTCTTCCTGGGAGCTCCCAGGATGAAGCACGACCTGCAGGATGCTTCAGATAAAAGAGGACTGCTTTTCCCGCAATACCTTATTTTATTGCTGATTCTTCTGATCGGATTTTTCCCGCTCCTTTTTATTAGACCTATCACGGATATGATAACCGGCCAGTTTCATCTGGTACCTGGTGTCGGATTGACTGACATATCAGGAATGTTCATGAAAATTTCGCTGCTTTGCGGGATCCTTGTACTGCTTGTAGTTGCTGTTTACCTGGCCGGCCGGTTCATGTTAAGGAAAAGGACAGTAACCCAAGGACCAACCTGGGGTTGCGGGTATACCGCCGGCAGTGCCCGGCAGCAGTATACTGCGACCTCATACGCTGCCAATTTTGGTGAACTGGCCAACCCGGTCCTGAATTCTAAGGATCAGTTCACAGCCATCGGTGAGGAGGAGGTTTTTCCCGGTGAGCGTTCCTATGAACATCATCCGCAGGATCTGTTCCGGAAGGGACTGAACCGGTTTGCCGACTTTAACATGCTGGTCCTGAAAAAACTTGCAAGGCTGCAAACAGGAAATATCCGGCATTATATTCTCTATGCCTTCGTTTTCATCCTTGTTATCTTCATTTTGCTCTATCTGAAAATATTATGACCGTCCTTCTTCTTTCAGTGGTGACTGCTGTTTTTTTTCCCGGTTTGATCGTCAGGGTGAAAAGTATCCTCAGCGGAAGAAAAGGGCCCGGAATCCTGCAACCATGGAAAAACATCTGGTTACTTCTCCGCAAAGGCAGTGTGATCAGCAACGTTACAAGCTTTATCTTTCCGATTGCCCCGGTTGTATACCTCTGTACGGTTTTATGTGCGATCCTCCTGCTGCCTTTTCCCGGCCGACCCTCCTTTTTAAGTTTTGAGGCCGATTTTGTGTTTTTCGCCTACCTGCTTGCCCTGGGAAAATTTCTTTTCATCCTCAATGCACTCGATACAGGGAGCAGCTTTGAAGGCATGGGAGCGAACCGTGAAGCACTCTATTCCATGCTGGCAGAGCCTGCCTTCTTCATCCTTTTCGGGACCCTTGCCCTACTGACCGGAAACACCTCTTTCGCAGGAATGTTTTCAAATCTTCAGACCGGGGGAGCCTCCACTGCGGTGATCATGATCATTGCTGTTTACCTGCTGGTCCAGATTGCGATGATCGAGAACAGCCGAATGCCTGTGGATGATCCGAAGACCCACCTGGAACTGACCATGATCCATGAGGTCATGATCCTTGACCACAGCGGGTTCAATCTGGCCCTGATTCAGGCCGGCACGATCTTCAAGTTTGCCATGTACGGCACCCTCATTGCAAATTGTCTTATTCCGCCGGGCATGGGTTTAGCCTGGCAGATCTTATCTTTCTTTGGGATCCAGGCAGGGTTTGCAGTATCGATCGGGATCCTGGAATCGTTCCGGGCCAGAAAGAAACTGGCCAAGAACCCGCAATTTATTGTTACACTCAGTTCCATTGCGCTGATAGCTTTTGTGCTTGCCTTATTGATCACCTTTAAACTGATTCCATGAGATGAGTATCCTGCTGGTCATATTATTTTCGATCACCCTGATCTATCTCAGCATCACGGAGCGGTTCCTTATTTATGCAACGCTTATCGGGGTCCAGGGACTCATCCTTTTCGCGCTTTCATTGCTTGAACTTCACAAGATCACCTTGGGAACCCTGCTTTTTGTGGCAATCGAAACACTTGTGTTTAAAGTTATTGTTGTTCCTTATATGTTAAGGCGGATCATTAAGAAAACAGGCCTGGTCAAGGTCTCGGAACACGCCATGCCGGGCTTTTATTCCCTGCTCTTTGTGACGCTCGGACTGCTGCTCAGCATCATTGTTTCGCTCTCGCTTAAAACTCAGACCGACACGCTGATCTATTTCATCGTATCATTCTTTGCGATCTATACAGGACTCTTCCTGATCATTTCACATATCAGAATTTTCGCTCACCTGATCGGATTCCTGGTGATCGAAAATGCAGTATTGCTCCTCTCCCTTGCCATCGGCAGCGAGATGCCGATGCTGATCAACATCGGAATCCTGCTCGATATTTTTGTCAGCGTGCTGATCCTCGGCATTTTTGTGATGCGGCTCAAGCAACATACTCATGAACTAACCCTGCTTAAAGATGACTGAACCGTCGGCAATATTCATCGGGTTCTTTATTCTTTCGGCAGCCATGACGGCGGTAACGGGACTTATTCACCTGAAACCACTTGCCCGGATCCTCACGGTCCTTTTTACCGTCATGCATCTTGCATTTACAACATACAGCTGGTTTCACATGGGAGAGACCGTGCTCGGCTTTTTCACCCTCGATCCGCTGGGACTACTGCTTCTCTCGGTGCTGTCGGTACTGACCATTACCACGGTTTATCACGGTTTTATCTACGTTAAAAATGATTCTCCGCGAATCTATGCCATTTACCATGCAGCGCTGATCGCTCTCATCCTGTCGATGTCGGGAGCATACCTGGCCAACGGAATGACCACGGTCTGGATCTTTGTGGAGGCGACCACGATGGCCGTTGCCGCCTTGATCTACCACGACCGGACGCAGGCTTCGCTCGAGGCAACCTGGAAGTATGTATTCGTATGTTCCATCGGGATTGCCCTTGCCTATATCGGCATTCTGTTCCTCGGGTTCACGGTACACGACGCCCGCCTTCTCCACCTTTCCTTCGACAGCATCTCAGGGATCGCCCGACTGGCAAACCCGCTCTACCTGAAAATCGCTTTCGTTTTTGTCCTGATCGGGTACAGCACGAAAATGGGATTGTTCCCGATGCATACCGTTACCGTGGATGCACATACGGTCGCCCCGGCCCCGATCAGCGCCTTCATCTCTACCACCCTGATGAACGTGGGTTTCCTTGCCATATTCAGGATCTATGCTTTGTTCTCGGCAACGAGCATCCTCCCGTTTATGAACAATGTGCTTATCCTCACCGGGCTGCTGTCGCTGCTGGTATCATCCGGCTACATGCTAAAGGCCAAACATAACAAAAGGATGCTTGCCTATTCAAGCCTGGAAAATATGGGAATTGTCGCCATTGCGCTCGGGATCGGCGGAATTGGCTATTATGCCGCCATCCTTCACATTGTATTACATTCCTTTACCAAGGCCGGTCTTTTTTACCAGATCGGACAATCCTACAAGGTCATGGGAACCTATAAACTGGATGATTCCGGTGATTATATGACCCTCTACCCAGCCGGGGCAACCGCGCTGCTGCTCGGGTTGCTGTGTATTACCGCCATTCCTCCTTCCGGGATGTTCATCTCAGAGCTTTACCTGTTTAAGGCCATGATCGGGGGCAGATATTATATTCCCCTTGTGATCACTGCCCTCCTGCTTTGTTTTGTATTGTATGCACTGCTTACAAGGATACTTCATATTGTCTTCTCACATCCCAGGGAAGAAAAAAGGTTGTCTCATCAAAAAGTAAATCCCTGGCAAACCGTAACACAGTTTCTACTGTTTGGTGCAGTGATCTTCATCTGTTTCGTTCAGCCAATCCAGCTGCGGGAGTTAATTAACACGATCATCAACGTCCTGCCAAAATAGAAGAGATATGGGGAGCTCATTTTACATCATCGAGAAAAATCCGGATGCCATTCCCCTGGCAGGAATCCCGGTCCTTTCATATCAGCAGTTTACTCGCGAAACAGACCGGCTGATGGCTTCCGGGTCAACCCATTGCCTGAACTATTTTGTTGTTCCATCCAGAGACCAATACCGGTTTATCTGCCTGATCGCGGATGATTCGAACGGGAGTATCTGCATATTATCGCATGTGACGCCGGCTGGTAAACGAATTGAGTTAGAATCACTCACTTCCATGCATTCCGGGTTGCATATATTTGAAAGGGAGATCCATGAAGAGTACGGAATAGAATTTCACGGGCATCCATGGCTGAAACCGGTGCGATTTCCATCTTACCGGGCAGATAGAAATCAGGTAATGGATAATTATGATTTTTACCAGATCGGGGGAGAAGAACATCATGAAGTTGGTGTTGGTCCCATCCATGCCGGGGTTATTGAACCCGGTCATTTTCGGTTTATTTGCAACGGCGAGAGGGTACTTCACCTCGAAATTCAGCTTGGCTACCAGCACCGGGGAGTGGAAAGGCTACTGGACGGAGAGACCGCACCACTGCAAAAAATCCTGCTTTCCGAAAATATCGCAGGGGATACGGCAACCGGACATGCCCTGTGTCATGTCCAGATGATGGAGTCCCTCTCGGGAAGATTGGTTTCACAACAACTTCAAAAAGAAAGGGCTATAGCCATTGAGATGGAAAGGATCGCAGTACATATCGGCGACACTGCAGCCCTGTGCGGCGACATCGCATACCAGATTGGGCAGGCTGTGAATGAAGCATTGCGAACCCTTGTCATCAACACCACGCAGCAATGGTGCGGCAACCGGTTTGGTAAAGGATTGATGCGTCCCGGAGGGACTAACCATCTGCTGACTTCAGATCTGAAAAATCTTCTGCTGAACCATTTATCTGAAATCGAAGAGCGGTATTTGCAGATGTCGGGCAGGCTATTCTCAATGCCAAGTGTTTTAAGCAGGTTTGAATCGACAGGAAGGGTTACCAAACGCCAGGCGGAATTATTGGGGACTGTAGGAATGGCAGCCCGGAGCAGCGGCGTGAAACGGGATATCCGTTGGTCTCATCCGTTCCAGGCTTTCCGGGGGATGAAATATAATCCTGTTCTTTTCGACGAAGGGGATGTCTGGGCCAGGGCGAAACTGAGGGAAGCCGAGGTGGTCAGCTCTGTGGGTCTTATCCGGGAGCTCCTTATGGAATTGCCTGCCGACAGAAAAGACCAAAAACCTGATTACGGACTTGTACTTTCTCCTTCCTCCCTTTCAGTTTCGGCAGTTGAGGGATGGAGGGGAGAGATTGTCCATACGGCTGTGACCGATGAAAACGGGAAGATCATCCGGTACAAGGTTAAAGATCCGTCGCTCCATAATTGGATGGCGCTGGCCATTGCAATGAGAAACCAGGAGATATCAGATTTTCCGCTCTGCAATAAAAGTTTTAACCTCTCTTACTGCGGACATGATTTATAATTTCAGAACAGATGAATGAGTTGGCCATTTTGAGGAAGCACGGACGACAGTCGGTAACGGACCTGAGAAAAGCCATAGTACCGGCTCCTTTTCGCGGACGGCCTGTCATCAGTGCAGATCTTACTATGGATGAGGCGGAGAAGCTAACCAGTCTCTGCCCTTCGGGAGCAATCCGGCAAGTCCCCTTTTCCATGGACCTCGGAAAGTGTGAGTTCTGCGGGGAGTGTGCATTTCTGGTCCCCGGAAAGATAACATTCACCAGCGACCACCGTATTGCCACCAACAACCGGGAACAGCTTGTTCTCAGGCCGGGAACAGAGAATCCAATCCTGGTTGATCCTGAAAAAACCAGGAAGGAGATCAGGGCATATTTCCGACATGCCCTGAAACTGAGACAGGTCTCTGCCGGTGGTGACAATTCAGCAGAGATGGAGCTGAATGCCTGCGGAAATGTCAATTTTGACATGGGGCGTTTTGGTATCGAGTTCGTCGCCTCTCCACGCCATGCGGATGGCCTTGTTATTACCGGACCCGTTACAGCCAATATGTCTGAACCCCTCAGGATCTGTTATGAAGCAGTGCCCGATCCGAAGATCGTGATTCTCGCCGGAACTGCCGCAATCAGCGGAGGAATTTTCCGGGAGAGTTCTGCTCTCGACCGCAATTTCATTGACTCTTTACATATCGATCTTTTTGTTCCTGGAAATCCCCCTCATCCCCTGACCTTCATCAATGGGATCCTGGATCTGATCGGAAAGTAACCCCGGCCGGATGTTTACCTGGCTGCGAACGGTTTTCTTGTTTTTATTGTCTACATTTACACCAGAATTAATCACCACATAAACATATATCGGATTGTTATGATAAAAACGCCAACCTTCCTTCTGCTTTTTGCAGTATCCCTTCCCCTGATCACACAGGGACAGGTTTTCACTCCCTCCTCCGTTCAGAAACCCGTCTACTTCGATGTCTCCCCGCCACTCAGGGATATGATGAAACTGGATGAATCGACGATGGAAACAAGCTGGAAAAACGGTGTTGTCCAGAACGGGGTCAATTTCAAGGACCCCAAATCTCCCAACGGCCCCATCACGCCATTCGCCGATCCGGGATTACAGAATTATTTCGGCCCGCTGGCCACCGATACCACCATCCAGAATTTTGAAGGTCTGGGAGGAGGTTCTTTTATTCCTCCTGATACCGACGGAGAGATAGGTCCCAATCACTATTTTCAGGTAGTCAACTGTTCCTTTGCCATTTATAACAAAACAGGTTCAAAAATCCTGGGTCCAATGGCCAACAGTTCGGTCTGGAGCGGAATGCCTAACAACTCAAACGATGGCGATGCGGTAATCCTTTATGATGAAGTAGCCGACCGCTGGATGTTCTCCCAGTTTTCATTGCCGAATTTCCCCAACGGTCCGTTTTTCCAGATGATCGCCATTTCGCAAACTCCCGACCCCACCGGCAGCTGGTACCGTTATCAGTACCAGTTCACAGATATGCCCGACTATCCGAAATTCGGGATATGGAAGGATGGATACTATATGTCATGTAACCGTTTCTCAGCTGGTGCGACGCATTATATCGGAACCGGCGCTGCCGCTTTTGACAGGGATAAAATGCTTGTTGGTGATCCCGGTGCAGAGATCGTCTATTTTACCCTTCCTGGTTCAAATGATGCATATTCGCTACTGCCGGCCGATTGTGATGGTTTATTTCCACCAGCAGGTACACCCAATTATTTTACCTATTTATTCTATCAATCCTCCTACTATCTTGGGATCCTTGAATTCAACGTAAATTGGGAAACACCGGGCAGTTCCACTTTTGGGAACCTAACCTCACTGACCGTGAATAGCTTCGACCCTGATCTTAGACCGGGAATCTCCCAAAAAGGGACCAGCGTGAAACTTGCTACACTAAGCGACCGGCTGATGTTTCGGCTCCAATTCCGGAAATTCAACGATCACTGGTCGATGGTATGCAACCATTCGGTGAACACCGGTTCCAATGTCGCCGGGATCCGCTGGTATGAGCTAAGGAAAACCACAGGTGCCTGGGAAGTATACCAGCAGGGAACCTACTCCCCCGACAGCCATTCGCGCTGGATGGGAAGTATGGCCATGGATTCGGCCGGCAACATTGCGATAGGATATTCGGTCTCCAGTTCCAGCCTTTACCCCTCCATCCGTTATTGCGGAAGGCTGAGCGGCGATCCGCTTAACCAGATGACGGTGAACGAACGCCGGATCATCGATGGCGGCGGGTGCCAGACCAGCAGCAGCAGCCGCTGGGGCGATTACAGCGGTATGAGGGTGGATGCCTCCTGCCCGACGACCTTCTGGTATACTACAGAATATTATTCGACTACTGCCGCGAGCTCCTGGCAAACAAGGGTAGCCTCTTTTTCTTTTACCAATGAATATTCGGTCTATGCCACAGCCAATCCTTTGAAGATTTGCCAGAATGATTCGTCACAGCTCTTTGCCATGGCTTATGGCGGGTCGGGAACCTACACCTATTCATGGAGTTCGATCCCGGCCGGTTTCACCTCCGGTTTGAAAGATCCGAAGGTCGCCCCGATGGACACAACACAGTATATCGTAGCGGTTAACGATGGGAGTCAGACAAAATATGATACTCTCCAGGTGAAAGTTATTTTTAAACCTTCGGGTTCTGCAGGAGCCGACACCCTTGTATGTGAACATGAAGTATCCATTGACCTTCACGGTGTCGCCTCAAATTACAAATCCATCGGCTGGTCTTCGACTGGCAATGGCGTTTTCAGCAGCCAGACCTCACTGAATACGACCTACACTTTCGGATCCCATGATTATGATGTAGATTCAGTCAACCTGCAGCTTCATGTTTTTGCGATAAGTCCCTGTACGGGAAAAGTGGTCGGTACAAGACATATCACCCTTGATCCCTGCACCGGGATCGGAGAGACAGCTGCAGGTGAACCGGAGCTCATCATTGAGCCAAATCCGGCGACACAATCCTCTAAGATGGTTGTTACCGGCATTCAGGAGAGATCGGTCAGCTTCTCGATGACCAACATGAAGGGGCAGATCCTCCTTTCGGAAGAGATAAGGACAACAGGCAGTACCGCGACGAAAATCCTTGACCTTGCAAAGTACCCGGCAGGGGTCTATTTTATTAAGGTCAGGACCGACAAAAAAATGATCATCAAGCAACTTGTGATATATTAAGAAAGTAGATGGTATTAAACCAGGTACAACGAAAATTCAAAGCCATGAAAAGATTTATACTTCCTCTTTTTGCAGCTTTCTTTGTGTTGTCCGCTGCAGCTCAGGTCAGGCCGATTTCCGACGGCAAACGGATGCTTTACCCCCAGCTGTGTCCGCCTTCAGCTGGTCCTGAAGGTACAATAAACAACCAGGCGCTTCAGCCGGGAGAAAAACCTGCAGCCATCACTGTCATTGGGAATACATGGTATGATACCCAAACCTATAACTGGGGAAATCTGATGAACCGGATTTATCAATACTCCGATGGAACGATTGGTGCCACGTGGATGCACAAAGCGGCATCAGTGCCACCTGACCGGGGTACTGCATATAACTATTTTGACGGAACAACGTGGACCGGGGCATCCCTTCACCTGGGAGGTGATCCGAACAATGCATTCCCAAGCTATGCACCCTGGGGACCGAATGGCGAGATCGTTGCACATTACCAGTATATTTCCGGGGAGGGCCCCATCAAGCTCCTGAGGAGAGAGACTAAAGGTACTGGTGCCTGGCAGGAGAGCGTGCTCAATCCCCCAGAGGGTTATTCCCTGGTGTGGCATTCGATGATCACCAGTGGGCCAGACCATGAATATGTTCATGTGCTTGCTTATGTTTATGATGGGGAGTACCAAGGGCAGACGAGTGCCCTGCTCTATTACAGATCTCCTGACGGAGGTGTCACTTGGGATATCAATGGGGAGATCATCGACGGTCTGGGATCAACCTACTTCCCTTCTATCGCATCTCTGCATTACTCCTGGGCCCAGCCGGTAGGGAACACAATTGCCTTTACCTATGGCTTTGATCAGTTCGACGGACTGGTTTTCAAATCTACGGACAACGGAACGACATGGGAAAAAATCGTCGTATACCAGTCTCCATACTCACCCTTCGGGTTGCCCGACCAGACAACGGCATTTGGATGCGGGGATGGTACTTCCGCGATTGCTTTGGATTCCCAGGGTAAAGTACATGTTGCATTCGGTAGAATGGTCAGGGTTTACGATGTTATCACCACTCCTCCGGGCGGGTGGTATTTCTACTCTGCCACAGACGGCCTGATTTACTGGAATGAAACCATGCCCCCGGTTGACTCTACAACCGTAAGTTCCTATACGCTGGATTATCTGGTAGCAGGCGGGTATCTCGTAGGAAAGGTCATTCCGGATACCACCATCGAAATCCCGACCGGACAACCCAATTATGGTGTGGGATTGACTTCTGGGCCTCAGTTCGGCCTTGATGGATCTGATAACCTCTACCTTGTCTGGTCCGCCCTCTCTCCAAGAAATTTCAGCGGGGACTTTTATTTCCGCCATCTCTACATTAATGCCTCTCTGGATGGGGGAGCAACCTGGACGGGCATAAAAGACCTTACAAACGATTTTTACTTCACCTATTCGGAATGTGTTTTTCCAGCCCTGGCTCCGCTGGTTGAAGATAAGATCCATGTTGTTTTCCAGGAAGACTTTACCCCTGGTACTGGTTCCGGTGAAGAAAACTTCATAGATCACATCGATTTTCCGAAGGAGCTGTTTGTCGGCACACCTGCACCGGCCGGAACTCCCGGTTTTATTGTCTCACAATGCCAGCCGAATCCTGCAAGGGAAAATACGAGGATACTGATCAACCTTGACAGCCCTGCCGATGTGAAGATCACAATCTCCAACAGCCTTGGACAGAACCTGAAAATTATAGACCTCGGAAGTACAGGGAGCGGCGCAACGCCAGTCACCGTTAACCTCTCCGGTCTTTCTGTAGGGATATACTGTCTGACCGTTCATGCGGGCGGAGAGAAGATCGCGAGGAAGGTGGTGGTGGAATAAGTACTAAGTCTGCAGTCCTCAGTCAGGATTGGAGGAGGGTTTTTACAAGACTAGAAACCCCTTTTACTGCCTTTTCCCTGATAATCCTCAGGTTCATCATGTTGCGGTCGGGTTCGGCGTTCGGATCAACAAGGTATTTCGGGATTTTCGATGGGGCATACATCAGTAGGCCGGCGGCCGGGTAGACTTTTAGCGAAGTGCCAATTATAAGAAGAATTTCAGCTTTACTGACTATTTCTGCAGCAATAGAGATGTTTGGAACGGCTTCCCCAAACCAGACGATATGCGGACGAAGCTGGGACCCTTTCGGGCAGAGGTCGCCGAGCTTCAACTCCCATCCACCCAGTTCAAAAATAATTTCCGGATCTTTTGTTGAACGGACCTTTTTCAGCTCCCCGTGCAGATGGAGGACATTCGTCGAGCCAGCCCTTTCATGGAGATCATCCACATTCTGGGTAATGATCTGCACCTCGAATCTTTTTTGAAGTTCAGCGAGGGATACGTGTGCAGCATTGGGCTCCACTTCGTATAGCTGCTTCCTGCGCATGTTGTAAAAATCCAGGACAAGTTGCGGATCCCTTGCCCAGGCCACCGGACTGGCCACCTCTTCGATCCGGTGGTTGTGCCAGAGTCCGTCGGCATCACGGAAGGTTCTGATCCCGCTCTCGGCGCTGATGCCTGCTCCGGTAAGGACGACAATCCGGGTCATAAAATATTATTTGATTTGTCAGAATCCGAGGTTCAGCTGGCCGTAGATCCGGTTGTAGGAATTGTACTTTTCAAATGTTCCTTCATAATAGACCGTGAAGGAGATCCTTTTGTAGATCCGCCATGTGAGACTTACTTCACCAACATTCTGGGGTGTATTGATCTCAGAACCATAGTAACGGTAATCGACGTACCTATAGCCGAGACCCGCGTAAAGCTTGCCCTTTGCAAAGTCGCGGGAAAGAGATAAGCCGTAGATAGCTCCCCCGATGAAGCTGGTCTGGATCAGGTTTACCGAGGCGGTGGCGGAGATGTTTATCCCGGGGATCTGGCTGTATGTGATATATCCGTAAACGTTCTTAGTGTTTTTAGGGTCATTCTGCTCAAAACGGTAAGCGCCATTGAGCCCGATGGATAATTTGTTCACCGGTCTGACAACGATCTGTAAACCGAATCCCTGCAAAGTGGCAGGATCCTGCATCTTGTCAAGATAGCTTTTGTAGGTTTGGTAATAGATCACGTTCTGCATATTATTGTACGAGAAGCTCAGCGAAAGCTGCTTTATCACACGCCAGTTGAGTGAGAGGTAAAGGTTCGTGAGCCTCGGGGTCATGTTCGATGAGTAGCTGCTGTCCTGGGTATTGAAGGTCATCCGGTAAAGATCGAGCTCCGCCGATCCGTAAAAGGTCAGGTTCTTCACAAGGGAGTTCACATGCTGGAGATAAAGAAACCGGCGGTCGGTCTTCCAGTCGTTCATCTGTTCAACGTAGGCCAGGGTGGACTGCATGTTACCATTTTTGCCATTGACCTGGTTAAAGAGGTAAAGACCATACTGGAAGAGGTTGGCATTAAAACCGTAATCCGAATAATTTGGCCTGAAACCAGCAATAATTCCGACTGTGATAGGCTTGAACCTCATCTCGAACTGGAGTCCGTCGTTGGCGCCCATATTCGAAAGTTTAGGGTTGATCTTACGGCCGAGGAGTAACGAGAATGTTTTACTGAAGTCGTAACTGAGATTAAGGTTATAGATCTTGAGCCCGTTGAAGAGATTACTCTGGATTTCATCCCAGTTCTTGTTGCTGTGAATGAAAGCAATATAGCATTCGGCAGAAAGTTTTGTATCTCCGATGTTCTTTGCAAGCAGGGAGAAGGTGTATTTCATCCTCTGTGAGCCCGCCCCGCTGTTATTTGTCAGGTTGGTATAGGAGGCTATATTGAAATACCCGTGAATCTGCTGCAGCCTTTTTTTCTCTGGCACCTGGCCGGTTTTCAGGGAGTCGGAACCCGGAACCAGCTGAACAGGGACAAAGGATTGGACGGGTTGTTCCCTGATTGTTTTTCGACCCTCGACCCTGATGGAATAAACCTTGTCGGAAACATTAAATTTCAAATCAGACAGGGGGACACAGACACAGGAGACTGAGGAGAGGTCCTTCACAACCAGGGCCGGGATCGCCTGATCATTTTGTCTTATGAAAAGGGTATCCCCCGTCCTGATGTTTGCTGTTGAAGTAAATTTGACGTAGGTGTTCTGAGAAGTAATGAATGAGACGCTCCCCTCTTCACCCCACATTGTTGTTTGCCCTTTCAGTGAGAAACTGAAAAAAGTAAGAAGAAAACAGAAAATGGAAAACCGCTTGAGGATTGTCATCTGATTGTCGGGTTTATGATCACCTTCTTGATGAGCTTCTTTCCGCCGGAGCTACCATTTGGGTGACAATTGTAGCAAGCCTCACTGTTGTAAGAGTATCCTGATACCCCGTTGTGCTCATCATTCATGTCGTTCTGATTGTGTTCATGACAGTCGATGCAGCTGAATACCTGGTAATTTGAGGCATTGGTATGGCAGTCGGAGCAAAGGTTCCACTCCCCGTTATGTTTCCCGGAATAGATAGGGAAGTACTGGCCGTCGTGATTGAATGTTGCTGGCACCCAGGCATTCTGGTTATGACACAGCTCACAGTTGGTCGGGAACTGTGCCGAGGCATGCGGAGGATTTGTGGTTGAGTTGTAATCAGGCTGGTGGCAACCGATACAAGTTGTGGGAAGGTTGCCGCTGTAATTGCCGTTGTGGCAGGTGTTGCAGCTGATGCTTGTATGAGCGCCCTGCAAAACGTAGTAGTTGTCGTGGATCGCGAAAGTGGCAGGCTTCCAGCCGGGATTGGTTGTATGACAATCCTGGCAGGTGGTCGGGAAATTGAGGGAGACATGCGGCGGGTTGGCCGACTGGTTGTAGTCGGTCTGGTGGCAACCCACGCAGGCATTTGGGGTGTTGGTGTAATTTCCTCCAGCATGGCAGCTGTTGCATTCAACAGAGGTATGGGCCCCTGTGAGTGGATAATAGTTGTTGTGGATCGCGAAAGTGGCTGGCTTCCAGCCGGGATTGGTTGTATGGCAATCCTGGCAGGTGGTGGGGAAGCTGAGTGAGGCATGGGGGGGATTGGCCGACTGGTTATAGTTCGTCTGGTGGCAGCCCACGCAGGTATTTGGGGTGTTGTTGTAGTTTCCCCCAGGGTGACAGTCGTTGCAGCCGATCGAAGTATGGGCACCTGTGAGCGGGTAGTAATTGTTGTGCAGTGCAAAGGTGGCAGGTTTCCAGCCGGGATTCGTGGTATGGCAATCCTGACAGGTAGCAGGAAATGCCAGTGTGGCATGGTTCGGGTTGGTGGTCTGGTCGTAGTTTGTCTGGTGGCAACCTACGCAGGCATTGGGTGTATTGTTATAGTTTCCTCCGGGATGGCAACTGTTACAGTCGGTGGTGGTATGGGCCCCTGTGAGCTGGTAGTAATTATTGTGAATGGCGAATGTTGCCGGCTTCCATCCGGGGTTGGTTGTATG
>JBAXRT010000044.1:0-19688 GCA_037131065.1 bacterium
GCGCAATTATCGCGAAAAAATAAACTATGAGCGATAAGGAGTTTTGCAGCATGAAAGTAAAAATGATAACAGAGTTTGAAATATATGCGATATACAGGCATAAAAGAGTTTCCAACAGCAAAGTCCAGAAGCCTGCAATGAAAAATCTCTTAATTTCCTTTCTTGTTTTTAGAATATCATCGGTAAACATACTTTTGCTGTTTGTTTAAATCCATTATTGATCACAGATTTTCACAGTAAATACCCAACCGTATAGTTTTTACGAGTAGGATGTATCCTCAAAGATAAGTTTTTTACTGGCCAGCCAATCATATTTTTGCCCGGAAAAGTTCCATTCAGGTCAGCCCCACCCTATTCAGTTGGTTGCAATATTTTATTGAAGCAAATTTGGAAAACTCCAAATTAGTATATACTTTTATAGTATAATATTTAGATACTCGGGTCAGTAAATCATTTGTATTTATGTTTTCCATTGTATTTTAATTTATCATTACAAAGTTCAGGTTCCTGAAATGGATTGTCAAGTGGTACAAAACATATCCTAACTTACTGTATTTTAGCACATAAAAAAACACATGAACTTAAATGCATGTGTATGAAAAATTGTGAAAATGACTTTTGGGAAGGGATCAAGGGCTCGACGCCCCCCCTAGTAGGTATAAAAGTATTCAACATTTAAAAAGCCACTTACTTTGAACGCTGTAAGTGGCTGATTCTAAGGTGGGACTTGAGGGATTACCTGCGGTGATCCCCGGGGGAGGGGAGTCAAATAAAAAAGACCTGCACTTCGTGCAGATTTTTCATTTTTTCACCTCGGCTTGCAAGCAAGCTTGCGGCCTCGCTCAAAAACGAAAAACCCGCTATCGCGGGTCTTTTTCATTTGTGGGAGTTGAGGGATTCGAACCCCCGACCCTCTGCTTGTAAGGCAGATGCTCTGAACCGGCTGAGCTAAACTCCCGGATTAAGGGTGCAAAGATAAACAATTTTTCTTTGCTGCAAAAAGCAAACCTTTTCGGATGAAGGTTTTATAAAATCTTAAAAAATAAATTGTCAGCCGAAATCGGCGGCGGATGTTCAATCAGACCGGTTTCTCCCACCTCCCCGCCTTTCAAAATAAATTTACCGACCCCCTTTTCCCCTTCGTTGGGCTTCATCCCATCCATAAAACAATTCTTCAACCTGCCATCGCTCCAATTTCATCGCCAAACTCACATATTTCTTTTCGACGGTTTTTTTCCGCTTTCTGACGGGCGGTTCTACGAGTCGATCGAATACACATCATCCAGTCGCGGGAACCGATATATCTTTGTTCTATCAACATCGCAAAACAGAAAAAATGAAAACAAGAATCACCCTCATCGCAGCAGCCCTCACCCTCTCAGTAAATATTCTCTTCGCAAGCAACGATATCACCTCGATTCCTTCAATCCCCGCCGCCACCACAACCAGCATAATGACCCTGAATCCGACAACTCCTGCAGAAGCAACCTTTGAGGATGTAGCAATAGAAATGGTTTCAACCTTGAACCTGGCTCCCATGACCCCGGCTATTGCAGATTTTGATGATGATGCAAATGTTGTTGATAATGGCGTCCTAGCCTCTGCAGCACCATCCGAAGCCGACTTTGAATAACCCGTATATATCCCCTGTCTAATTTGACGAAGCCATTCCTGAAGGGATGGCTTCTTTTGTTCAATAACAACTGAACGCATATACCCATTAATTTGCTACTTTTATCCGATGCCGTTTACTGAGTTCGACATATTTCTTCGTAAAGGAGAGTCATTTGCTGCCCTTGAATGGTCCCCGCCTGAGGAACCCAAAGCCATAATTTTACTTATCCATGGTTTGAGTGATCATTCAGCCAGGTATCATCACGTCGGATCATATTTTGCTGCCTTCGGTTATGTGATGATCGCTGTTGACCTCCGAGGCAATGGCAGGTCATTTGGTAAAAGAGGTCATTTCCCTTCATACAACAGGATGATGGATGATATCAGCCTGTTTATGGAAGAAGCAGGAAGAAGGCATCCTTCCTTGCCATTTTTTTTATATGGCCACAGCATGGGAGGAAACCTTGTCCTGAACTATCTCATCAGGAACAGGCCGCGTATCGCCGGTGCTATTGTTACAAGCCCCTGGCTGAGGCTGACATTTAAGCCATCCCCATATAAGGTTATCATGGCAAAGATTATGAACAAAATATTCCCTTCCCTGATCCAGCATGACGGGATAAATCCATCGCATCTCAGCCATGACGAAGAGGTTGCCAGGAGATATATCGCCGACCCATTGGTTCATGGTCGCATTTCTATAAGGACCTTCCTTGAGATATCACTTGCCGGGGATTATGCTCTTAAACATGCCGACAAGGTTGAATGTCCTCTTTTACTGATGCATGGGACTGATGATTCTCTGACATCATTTTCTGCCAGTGCGGAATTTTCTGAAAAAGTAATCGTTAAGCATACCTTCAGGGCCTGGGAAGGACTTTTCCACGAACTTCACAATGAATTCGAAAAAGAGGCTGTCCTTAGTTTCATTAAGGAGTGGCTCGATTCAGTCACAATAACAACCCGATAAACAAGCTTGGCACTTCCGGAATAGCTAGCAAAAATATAATATTCAACAATGATTCTACATGCCATTCAAAATCATTAAAATAAGCTGGATACTTCTTTTTTCCTCTGTGCTGATAACCGCTCAATCACAGGAAATGGATTATTCTTGGCCGCTTCCCGAAAAGTGGAAGAAGGAGGTAATTCTATTTCCTTTGGACTTTGCCCCAACCCTTCAATATCCGGGAGTGGAAGAAGTGCATTTCACCCCGGGTTGGATGAGTGATAGTATTTCGGAACAACGATGGAGTTATCTTTTTTACTGGAAACTCGATACCCTTCTGAATGCAGACACAAAACAATTAAAAACGGACTTGTTAGCCTATTTCAACGGGCTGACAACATCAGTATATACAAAAACCAAAAGTAACTTAACGTTTCAACCTCCGTCAATCCAAGAGTTTAAGAAATTATCCGATGAAGGACTATATAGGGGTAAGATCACCATAATGGATGTGTTTTTCTCCCTTAATCCTATCAACCTTAATTTCAAAATATCGGCTAGCCAATACCCGAAAATCAATAAAACGATCATCTGTTTTGAGTTTTCACCACAGTCTTTTGATCATCCTGTGTGGAAAGAGTTGGATAAGCAAAAAGTTGAATTCAAATTACTCAGTCTTTAAACATCATTAGTTTCGAAGGTTTCTCTACCAAACTCCCGTTTTCAATTTCAACAGATTTTCCCATCTGCCTGCAGGTCTTTTTTATTTGGATCCCCGCCCCTTTTTTTTTCGATCTCCTGCCAACCTTTTGCAACCATTCCCTGTCAATATAATACCAACAATGTACATACATGAAATTCGGGAAGGTTACAACCGGGCATAAACCCTTTCTAAACAGTTCTTTTAAGATATTCCTTGATTATTACCGGCTGCACTTCGTATATTTGATATCAGGTTGATATTCCATAATAAAGAATCATCATTTAACACTCTTCACCATGAAAGCTCGACACTTTGAAAAATTGATCGTTTTGTTGATGATAGGAATCGTCATTTCCCTTGCCTCCTGCAAAAAAGAGACGACAACCACTCCGATAAGCGATGGAATGTTCATTGGCACGACTTACTGGGAGTGCAGCCTGATGGAGGTCAACCCGGATACCACGGGCAATCTCTATTTTTTTACCCTCGAACGGAACGGGGATCTTTTGACAGGCGAGGTGCATGTTCGTGATTCTGTCTCCCCTGAGACCGGTACAATCAGCGGGTTCATTGAAAATGACAGCATCTTTTTTACTGCCAGTTTTGCGAAGAAAGATCTTGAATTCACCTTCAGAGGCCTGCCCGGATTTGAAGCCGGAGACGCCCGTCTTACAGGAACAGCCCATAATGATCTCCTACCGGCGGGCACCAACCAGGAGATGGAGCTGATTGTTAATTCATCCGAAGACTTCCGCTGCCCCGATGTCTTCCCCGACAATCCCTCCGTCTTCAGGAAAGTCAACTCCTCGGAACACCCCAAAGACTCCGCGGTGATCTTTATCCACGGCATGACCGGGGATCTCACCCATTGGGACAAGATCATCGAACTGCTGTCGGCGGATTTCAAAAAACGCCATGACGTTTACGTTTACCAGTATAACTGGAAAGACTCGATCATGACGAACGGAAGGATATTACTCGACTCGGTCCAGAAAGCCGGACTCACCAATCCGATCATCGTGGCCCACTCCATGGGAGGGCTGGTTGCAAGGGCTTATATCGCGAAAGGAGGACCGTTAGCCACCCTGGTTGCCCTCGGAACGCCCCACCTCGGAAGTCCGCTGGCAACCCTGGTAAAACTCCTCTGCTTCATCAATTTTCCGGGGCCCAAAGACATGGCGCCTCAGTCCGTATGTATCCAGTCTTTGCTTTCGAATACCAACGACGTTCAGTACAGGAACAGGTATGTTGTTTTTGGGGGCCAGATGAAAGGGAGTTTCAAGATCGTAAACAAACGCATCAGGTGGGTCTGGGCTGAAGATTACTACGATATCATGGACAAAGCCGGCTTTGATGCCTTTATCCTCTTTAAAAGTCCGCCCAATGACGGACTGGTACCGCTTTCTTCGGCAATGTTTGAAGGGTACAGTGTCAAAGAGAGAAAACCGCTTCTCGAATGGGTTGACCACAAGAACCTGCGGAACCCCGAAATTTCAACCGAAGTGATGGACTACATCAATGCGCTGTAGCTGAAATAACCCTCCTGACGGGCCGGTTTTACGGATAAGATAACAGGTTATTCCGGCAGTCTTCCGAATATCTTCCGGATGCACCGGTGGAACTTATGGATACTCTTTACCGGTTCGATCCACATCAGGATGCATTCGCGGGTTACGAGGGTCACCTTTTTATCCTTCAGGAAATCCATTACCTCGGGGGTCTCCGACATCTGCTGGATCCAGAGATGGTCGATCCCCTTTGCCACCGCCTCCTGCACAATCCCCAGGGTCATCGGTTTTTTGGTGATCACCAGCAGGTATCTGACCCCTGCCGGGAGCTCTGCAATAGAGTGGTAACACTTTTCACCGTTCACCTCGTCGATGTTCGGGTTGATGGGATAGACCTCGAACCCGCGTTCTTTCAGCTCTTTGTAAACGGTGTTCCCGAATTTTTTTGGGTCCCTTGATACGCCTGCAACCGCCAGTTTTTTTGGTGCAAGGAACCGGTCAATGGCTTGTCTTGTTGTTTTCATCATTTTATTTTTTTTGAACGGAAAATTCAAAATATGAGGATACCTTATGAAGAGGGATCCTCCGGTTGGAGGCTCCGCTTTTTCTGATATTTACGTTGATGATAGGAGAGACTGAAGCGATCGGGGTGCCTGGCTACCTTGTCGCGGTAAAACTCCTGGATGAATTCCAGGTCCTTGTCATAATCGCCGGTTGGGTTGAGAATGGGGCCGATTCCGCCGGTCTTATCCCCGTAATTGATGTAGGAAAGGGCGATCGGAACATTGGCCCGCATGGCGATCAGGTAGAATCCCTTTTTCCACTGGGTGACGAGCTGCCTGGTCCCTTCGGGAGTGATGACCACGGCAAGTGAATCGTGGTCACTGAACATTTTCGCCACCTGGTCTACCATCCTGTTTCTGGTGCCCCTTTCGACAGGTATTCCGCCGAGTCTCTTCATGAAAAATCCCCATGGGGGACGGAAAGCTTCCGACTTGATCAGGAAACGGATGTTGATCCTGATGGCCCAGAAGGTCAGCCTGCCGATGACAAAATCCCACAGACTTGTGTGGGGAGCCGATATGATCACCACCCGGGTGAGCCCCTCCGGCAAAGAACCGTCTGTATGCCATCCGAACAATCGAAGGATCAATTTGGACAACCATCTCAGCATAGATCAATCTCTTTTAACAGGTTTGCGGATATGTAATTTTCATAACTCATGCAAACATTGGAGGCAAAACGGATCGCAACCTTCATCATCTCCTCCCACTCATCCGCTTTCATACTTCCTAATCCATCCAGGGTGAGTTTTTTCTTCACAAGCCAGAAGATCATCCCGGCATTGAAGGCATCCCCGGCGCCGATCGTACTTACGGGTGTGATGGCAGGAACGGGAATCTCCAGGTCCAGGTTCTTGCCTATTACCCTTACCCCGGCATGGCTCGTGGTATAGACAAGCCACTGCTCTTTTGATGACTTCCCGGCTTCCTTCATTTTGCCGTAAGCATCCCGGCCATTTTCAGATGCAAAAATATTAAGAAAATCCTCATCGGACCCACGTACAATTGATGCCATCGAGAGGTTTTCCATGATCATCGGCCGCACCTTTTCCAGTTCCGGGAGATGACTGGCCCTGAAATTAGGATCATAAATGATGATTGCCCCCGACTCGTCGGCCTGCGTGGCGATACGGGTGAGCTGCTCCCTTATTTCACCCGTTATGGCATAGATGGAGCCGAAGAGCAGGATATCCTCCTTCCCGACCTCAGGAAATGATCCCATAAGTCTTTCCTGCGGGTAGGACTTGTAAAAGGAGTAGGAGGCGTTCTGATTTTCATCAAGGAAAGCCAGTGCAATGGCCGTTTGCCCATCACGGTAGCGGTGAATGTGCCGGGTGGAGACCCCGTTTTCATCGAGAAACCCTGTGATGAGATCACCGGCAGGATCGTGCCCGAATTCGCTGATAAATCGGACCGGGATGCCTGCCCGGCCAAGTGATACAGAGGTGTTGAGCATGGAACCTCCCGGTTTGGCCGCAACCGGGTTTTCCTGCCTGAAGATGATGTCGAGGACAGTCTCTCCGATGGTGAAAACTTTGTTCATCAGAACTCGATCTCCAGGTCAAGCTCCTCCCTGAGCTTTCGAAGGGCGGGATTTTTTTCGGCCATCTTCTCAAACTTCTCTTTGTCGGTGTAGGGTTTTGAATTTTTATCCGATTCGGAAATCCTCGTCTGGAGCGTAATTTTGTAATTGTTCAACTCTTTCCTGAGATAAGAGAGCAGCTCTCCCTTCTTTTCATTCAGCCCCTCTTCCAGCAGCTTGTTGTCGATCGTGAAATCGATCCTGAACTCCTCCATCAGGACCGGCCTGTGTTTCTTCAGCATCGAAAAGAGATGGGGATAGTCGGGCTTCAGCATCTCCGCGTAGTCATCCCAGCGCAGGTTAAGCAACTCCTGTGAAAATAGGGTTGCCACCTCCGCCAGCGATGGATCAATTGCCAACGGGTCCCTGATCTCGGCATCCTTCTTTTGCCCCGGCCTGATAGAAACCGTTCCGGCAACATCCTCCGAAAGGTCCTTCATCCTCACCGTCCCGGTCATTTTTTTCTGACCAGCTGGAGGAGGTGATGAGTGACTAATGACTAATGACGAGTGACTAGTGATTTCGGATTTCGGACTTCGGATTTCTGATTTCTGATTTCCGATTTCTGTTTTCTGATTTCTGATTTCTGATTTCTGACTTCCCAACGCACACATCTGCAGCAACGCCAGCTCCAAGTGGAGCCGCTTGTTATTGGAGATCTTATAGTTAAGGTCGCAGCGGTTGTTGATTTCAAGTACCTGGAGAAGAAACCCGGGAGTGCATTGATCGCATTGCTCCAGGTAACGGTTTCGGATGGAGGGGGCGGTCTCAAGCAATTTTGCGGTAACGGCATCCTTGCATACGAGCAGGTTGCGCAGGTGCTCCCCGAAGCCGATCAGGAAGTGCTGGCCGTCGAACCCTTTGTCGAGGATCTCGTTGATGGTCAGCAGGGTCCCTGAAATATCACCATTCAAAATAAATTCCGTGATCCTGAAAAAATATTCGTAATCCAGGACATTAAGGTTTTCCAGGACGGTTTCGTAGGAGAGGGTATTCCCGGTAAAGCTTACCAGCTGGTCGAAGATCGACAGGGCATCGCGCATGGCGCCGTCGGCCTTCTGGGCGATGATGTGAACGGCATTCTCTTCGGTAGTGATCCCCTCCTGGGATGCGACAAAATCGAGGCGGGAGGCGATGTCATCCACCGTGATCCGCTTGAAATCGAAGATCTGGCATCGGCTCAGGATGGTCGGAAGGATCTTGTGTTTTTCGGTCGTTGCCAGGATGAACTTGGCATAAGCAGGTGGTTCCTCCAGCGTTTTGAGAAAGGCGTTGAAGGCGGAGGCGGAGAGCATGTGGACTTCGTCGATGATATAGACCTTGTATTTTCCCATCTGCGGAGGTATTCTCACCTGGTCGACGAGGGTACGGATGTCATCCACCGAGTTATTGGATGCACCGTCGAGTTCGTAGATGTTGAACGAGGCATTTTCGTTGAAGGAGACACAGGAGCTGCACTGGTCGCAGGCCTCGATATTGGGAGTGAGATATTCGCAGTTGATGGTCTTGGCCAGGATCCTTGCGCAGGTGGTTTTCCCGACGCCGCGCGGCCCGCAGAAAAGGAAGGCCTGCGCCACCTGGTTATTCCTGATGGCGTTCTTCAGGGTGTTGGTGATCGATTTCTGTCCGACAACCGTATCAAAAGTCTGGGGTCTGTATTTCCTGGCCGAAACAATAAAGTTTTCCATAAAGGGGCTTGGGTCAAATCCAAAAAGATGATTCAAAATTAAGAAAGTTTTTGATTTTTCCTTAATTTGGCTGCTGAATGATCCCGGCATGATCCTTATCCTGACAGCTTCGGTTACTGCCCGGCTGGAGTATATCTTCTCCCTGCTTCTGAAGGAGATGCTTGGGCTTGATTACTCCATTACCAACTCCCGCGAACAATGGAACGCATACGAAGGACCGAAATTCTGCTATGCCAGGGAACCGGTCGGGGATTCCCTCTTCATCGAATCGGCCGGGCTTCTTTTCGAGTCTGTCGTCTTTCCCCATGATCTGAAGATCGTTCACCACGAAGGGACCCCGGTGCTGTTTGAATCGACCCATCCCGGATCGGAACCGGGTTTCGATCCTTTTGCAGCGGCTTTTTACATGGTATCCCGTTACGAGGAGTATCACAGGAGCAAAAAAGATAAATTCGGGCGCTTTATCGTTTCGGAAAGCATTGCCTGGCAGGGAAAGTTCCTGGAAATACCTGTCGTGCATCACTGGGTATCAATTCTGGAATCGACCCTGTTAAAGCATTTTCCTGCCCTGAAAATGAGTCGGCGTACTTACTCTTTTGTCCCGACGATCGACATCGATCATGCCTTTGCCTACCGTGCCCGTACCATAGGAAGGACTGCCGGCAGCATCGGGCGGTCTGTTATCAAGGGCCATTTCGGGGAGATCGGACGGCGGCTGCGTGTCATGACCGGCACTGCCAGGGATCCCTACGACAACTATGGTTTCATCCGGTCGGTACATGAAAAGTTCGGGGTAAAACCACTCTGGTTTATACTCTTTGCCGATTACGGCGGCAATGACAACCAGGTCTCCACCAGGAACAGGGAGTTCCGGGATTTGATTTCCGGGCTTGACCGTGACCATACCGTCGGAATCCACCCCTCACTCTCGTCAGGCAAGCACCCGGAGAAACTCGAATCGGAGATCCGCGGACTCTCCGGACTGCTCGGACGCGATGTAACCATCAGCCGCCAGCATTTCCTTAAAATTTCCTTCCCGAAAACTTACCGAAGCTTACTGCAGCTTGGGATCACCGATGATTACTCGATGGGGTATGCCTCTCATCCTGGTTTCAGGGCAGGGATGGCCATTCCTTTCCGTTTCTTCGATCTCTCCAGGAATGAGACGACAAATCTTATGATCCACCCGGTTGCCATCATGGATGTAACGTTAAAGGATTACAGTCGTCTAAATGCGCAACAAAGTCTTGAAGCAATCCGCGAAGTAATTCAGAAGGTCAGGTCGGTAAACGGAGTTTTTATCAGCCTGTGGCATAATGAGAGTCTTTCCGATACAGGCCACTGGCAGGGCTGGCGTAAGGTTTACAGGGAGTTACTGCGGGAGGCTGCCGGGTGAAATCAAACATGATCAGGTATCTGAAGCATAAGGAAATTGACAGGACCCGCTGGGACGCTGCAGCCGGACAGGCTGTGAATAGCAGGGTTTATGCAAACAGCTGGTATCTCGATATTGTGTCGCCCGGCTGGGATGCCCTTACCGACGAAAATTATCGCAGCATATTTCCCCTGACCCACCGCAGGAAGGCCGGGATCAGCTACCTGTACCAGCCCTTCTTTACACAACAGCTTGGCCTCTTCTCCGGCGCCCACCTGACACCAGAACTGCTGGATGAATTCCTGGCCGCCATTCCGGAGGAATACAGGTACATCGAGATCCATCTGAATGCATTTAACAAGCCGGACCCAGAGAAATATGACATCTCGGTAAGGCTAAACCATGAGCTTGACCTGATCAGCCCGTATGAGAACCTGGCAGCTAACTATTCACAGAATACCCGCCGGAACATCGTCAAGGCGATCGAATCGGGGGTTACCATCGGCAGGAAGGCAGGAACAGACGAACTGATCTCCCTGTTCAGGGAAAATTTCGGAAAAAAAGAGGGAGTGCTGACCTTCGGTGATTACGTCACATTACAGAAACTGCTTGATCATGCACGCAGAAAGGATATGGGTTACATCACAGGGGCCTATAACCAGGAGGGGAAGCTATCGGCAGCAGCATTTTTTCTGAAAGAGAAGTCCCGTGTATACTTGCTTTTTGCGGCCAGTGCACCGGAAGCCAGGGAGAACGGTGCGATGTTCATGCTGATAGATCATTTCATCAGGGAAAATGCACTTCAGCAGCTTACCCTCGATTTTGAAGGGGGAAATGACCCGGGGATCGGGAGGTTCTATAAAAGCTTCGGGGCTGCAGGGATACCCTATTCCCTGCTCCGGATCAACCGGCTTTCATGGCCCGTAACACAATGCTTCAATCTGCTTCAAATGCTGAAGGGGAGGAAAAAATAGGTACATTTGTTAGGCTTTAAACCTTAACTTCATATTATGGTAACTGTTCTTTCGCACACCAATTCGATACTGAACCAGTTTATCTCTGAGATCAGGGATTCGGAGATCCAGAAGGATAGCATGCGTTTCCGCCGGAACCTCGAGCGGATAGGGGAGATCTTTGCAGTCCATATCAGCAGGGAACTGGCATACGAAACCAGGGAGGTGACAACCCCGCTCGGGATTGCCAATGTGCCCATGCTGGTCGAATACCCGGTCCTTACCACCATCCTCCGCGCAGGATTGCCCTTTCACCAGGGTTTTCTGAACATCTTCGACAAGTCGGAGAATGGTTTCATCTCTGCTTACAGGAAATATGAAAAGAACGGTTCTTTCAGCATTCACATGCAGTATGCTTCAGTCACGGAAACGGACAACAAGGTGGTCATCCTCTCCGATACCATGCTGGCTTCGGGATCTTCCATGACGCTTGCATACCGTGACCTGATCGCGAACGGGAAACCGAAACGCACCTATATTGCAACCATACTCGCCAGCGTTGAAGGGCTGGAGAAGGTCAAGCGCAGTGTGCCTCACGATGAGGTCAAGATCATTGTCGGCGTGGTCGACGATGAGATGACAGCCCAGTCCTACATCGTTCCCGGTCTCGGAGATGCAGGCGATCTTGCTTTCGGCAAAAAACACTAAGGAATATTTTATGAAGAATACGCTGGTCATTGAAAACCTGAAGATCTCGATCGACTCGATCAGAAGTCACCTGCTTCGGACCATCCTAACCATCCTGATCATCGCCTTCGGCATCATGGCCCTGGTCGGCATCCTTACGGCGACAGATTCGATCAAGTATTTTCTTACAAAGAATTTCACCATGATGGGGGCCAACACCTTTACCATCAGGAACCGAAGCCTGAATGTCCACATCGGTGGCGACCGCGGGAAAGAGATCCGTTATGAGCCGATATCCTATTCGCAGGCCAAGGAGTTCAAGGACCGGTTCGATTTTCCGGCCTATACCTCTATTTTTACGCGTGCATCGGGAGTGGCAACACTCAAGTACGGGTCCAACAAAACCAACCCGAATATAAGGATCCTCGGTACGGATGAAAATTACATGATCACCTCGGGCGAGGAGATCGACAAGGGGAGGAACTTTACTTTCCAGGAGGTCTTTTACGGGTCAAGGGCGACAATCCTCGGCTCCGATATTGTCAAGTCGCTCTTCAAGAACAAGGAGGATCCTATCGGGAAAGTGATCTCCATAGGGCCCGGCAAGTACAAGGTGGTCGGGGTGCTCAAATCCAAGGGATCGAGCATGGGTTTCAGTGGCGACCAATCGTGTTACATTCCCCTGAACAATGTCAGGACCGATTTTCCCCGTCCCAACATGTCGTTCAACATCAACGTGATGACGATCCGGCAGGATCTCCTGGATCCCGCGATCGGTGAGGCAACAGCCCTTCTCAGGAACATCAGGAAGGTACCGGTGGGGCTGAACGATACATTTGAGATGACCAAAAGTGATAATGTCGCAAAGCTGCTCATCGAGAACATCAGGTATGTGACCATGGCCGCCACCCTGATCGGGATCATCACCCTGCTTGGCGCTGCGATCGGACTGATGAACATCATGCTCGTCTCAGTCACCGAGAGGACACGTGAGATCGGTATCCGGAAAGCGATCGGCGCCACCAAGCGGGTCATCAGAAATCAATTCCTTATTGAAGCCATCGTGATCGGCCAGATAGGCGGATTGTTTGGGATCTTCCTGGGGATCCTGGTCGGCAATGTGATGTCGCTTGTGATCGGCTCCGCTTTCATCGTCCCATGGATCTGGATCATCACCGGCGTTGTCCTCTGTTTCATCGTTGCACTTGTCAGCGGGATTATGCCAGCCAGGAAGGCCGCGAACCTCGACCCGATTGAATCACTCCGTTATGAATAGATCCCTGCCATGGATGTGAACAGTATCATATCCAGGCTCCGGGAGGAGTTTCCTTACGAACCTACAGAGGGACAGGAGCGGCTGCTCGGGGAGCTGGCCGTGTTTCTTACCATCTCCTGGAAACAGTCCAACGCCCTCTTCATCCTCAGGGGATATGCCGGGACCGGCAAGACCACCATCGTAAAATCGCTGGTCGATGTGCTGAAAAGTATCGGCAAGCGGGCCGTCCTGCTGGCACCTACGGGCAGGGCAGCAAAGGTCCTGGCGAGTTATACCGGTAAGCCTGCAAATACCATTCACCGGAAGATCTACATTGCCTGGACGAACAAGGATGGCATGATCGACCTGAAGCCGCAGAAAAATTACCACAAGCATACCCTGTTTATCGTTGATGAGGCATCGATGATCCAGCATGCCATCGCTGCCGAAGGTGCTCTCTTCGGGCGCCGGAACCTGCTGGATGACCTTTTCCAGTATGTCCAGTCGGGAGAAAACTGCAGGCTGCTCTTTATCGGAGATGCAGCCCAGCTACCACCGGTAGGCATGGATGAGAGTCCCGCCCTCGACTCGAAATTTCTCTCAACGACATACCACCTGTCGATCGATACCTTTGAGCTCACTGAGGTGGTGCGCCAGACCCGTGAATCCGGGATCCTGGTGAACGCCACGAGGATCCGGAACCAGATTGGAATGGGCGAGATTAAATTCCCGCTTTTCTCGATCAGTTCTTTCCCTGATATCCGCCGGCTGACCGGTCATGACCTCGGGGAGGAGCTCAACGAAGCCTATTCCGGTTCGGGTAAGGATAACAATGTGATCATCTGCCGTTCCAACAAACGGGCCAACATTTTCAACCGGGAGATACGGCGGAGGATCCTCTTCTTCGAAGAGGAGATCTCCACCGGCGACTACCTGATGGTGGTGAAGAACAACTATTTCTGGCTCCCGGTCGACTCATCCGCCGGCTTTATTGCCAACGGCGATATCGTCGAGATCAAGAGAATCAGGAGAACCGATGAGCTCTTCGGTTTCCGGTTTGCCGATGTCACCATCCGGTTCCTCGACTATCCCGAAGAGAAGGAACTTGATGTCAGGATCATCCTGGATACCCTCATGTCGGAATCTCCTGCGCTTCCGCAGCAGGAGAACAACAGGCTGTTCCAGGCGGTCATGGAATCATACAATGATACGCCAAACCGCCGGGAAAGGATTGAAAAGGTAAAACTGGATCCTTATTTCAATGCGCTCCAGGTGAAATTCGCCTATGCACTCACATGTCACAAGACTCAGGGAGGACAGTGGGAAACGGTCTTCCTCGACCAGGGTTATCTCACCGACAATATGCTGAACAAAGACTACCTGCGGTGGCTCTATACAGCAGTAACCCGGGCGACAAAGCGACTTTTCCTTGTCAATTTTGAAGAGCGATTCTTCGGAAACTTACCAGCCTAACAGCGTGATCCCGACGTTCAGAGGGAAAACCTCCGGCCCTTTTCCTGCCTGGAACATCTGCGTGATGGAGCAGGTGGCCCAGAGATTCAGGAACGACCAGCCCACCCTAAGGGTAGCATCAAGTTTGAAGGGACTCAGATGATAAGAGCCATAAGTGCGAACCACCTGCTGATCGATATAGTAGGAGGCAACGGCCCTTCCCGACTGGTCAACCAGGAAGTAGGTCTCGTCGGTATTTTTATAAACCTGCTTGGTGTAGGAACCCAGCCTTAATCCGCCGATCACCCCGATGGCGACATGGAAGCTGTTGACGCGGCAGCGCGGGTTGGTCTGATATTCAAAAAGGATTGGCAGGGTCAGATAGGAGTTGAAGAGCTTGTTCTGCTTCAGCGTGACGTAATTCCCGTGTTCATCCTTGATCTGGTAGGCAACCAGTACGGCCGAATCTTTCAGCATGACATAGTTGTCGCTGAAATAATAGTTGTTGAGCTGAAATCCAAGGCCGGTGGTAAAGCCGATGTGGTTCTTCCAGAGGTTTACATTCAGTTCAAACGGGTTAAGGTTCACCATCAGCGACCGTGCGGTATTGAGGTTCATGTATTGCTGGCTGGGCGGAAAATTCATGTTGAAGTCAGGAGTGACGTACATGTTCCATCCCAGTTCGACCCCAGCCCAGTGGCCGCGGTACTGGTCTTTTTTACGATGGAACGGGAAACTGCCGAAATTGAAATTATGCATCTTCGATTTGTCGATATAGACAACCACACTGTCGTTGCCCAGGTTGTGAACCTTCACGCCGGGCATGTCAAATTTAGTGGAATCACAATGGCCTGACTTATGATGCATGGGACATTTTTTACCGGACTGGGCAAATGAATTGCTGCCAAGAAAAAGGAGAATGGCAAAAAGGAAAAACACTTTTGCAATTGCTTTCATATGTATGAATTTTTAAGTTATGGAATCAAGAGCGATTAGACGAAACGGACCGGCAATTGTTACATCAAAACAATTTTTTCAGCTGTCCAGTTTCAAAACGGCAAGGAATGCCTTTTGCGGAACCTCAACGTTCCCGATCTGCCGCATCCGTTTCTTGCCTTTCTTTTGTTTTTCGAGAAGCTTTCGTTTACGGGTGATATCTCCCCCGTAACATTTGGCGGTGACGTCCTTGCGGACGGCTTTCACTGTTTCCCTCGCGATGATCTTGGCACCGATGGCTGCCTGGATGGCGACTTCGTACTGCTGGCGCGGAATGAACTCTTTCAGCTTCAGGCAGAATTTCCTGCCGAACTCATAGGCATTGTTGCGTGTAATCAATGCCGACAACGCATCGACGATCTCACCATTGAGGAGGATATCTAGCTTTACAAGATCAGCATCGTGGTATCCTGCAGGGTAGTAGTCGAAGGAGGCGTAACCTTTGGAGATGCTCTTCAGACGGTCGTAAAAGTCGAAAACGATCTCGCCCAGCGGCAGGTCGACGGTCAGTTCGATCCGGTCGGTGGTGAGGTAGACCTGGTTTTTGAGTGTGCCGCGCTTATCGACACAGAGTTTCATGATCGGCCCGATATACTCCGACTTGGTGATGATGTTGGCCGTGATGTATGGCTCTTCTATATGGTCGATGTAGTTTGGTTCCGGGAGCCCGGAAGGGTTATATACATCTACCACCTCTCCCTTGGTCTTGTAAACTTTGTATGAAACGTTGGGTACTGTGGTGATCACATCCATATCGAACTCCCGGTCGAGGCGTTCCTGGATGATCTCCATGTGAAGCAGGCCGAGGAAGCCGCAGCGGAAGCCGAATCCCAGGGCTGCAGAGGCTTCGGGTTCAAAGGAGAGGGAGGAGTCGTTCAGCCGGAGTTTTTCAAGAGAATCTCTCAGCTCTTCGTAGTTGTCGGCGTCGGTGGGGTAGATCCCGGCGAAGACCATTGGCTTTACGCCGCGGAACCCCTCAATGATCTCCTTGGTAGGATTATCATAGTGGGTGATCGTATCACCAACCTGCACCTCTTTGCTTGACTTGATGCCAGAGATGATATATCCCACATCTCCTGTCCTGACAACATCCCTGGGTTCCGGTTTCATCCTGAGGATCCCGACCTCGTCGGCATGATATTCCTGGTCGGTTGCGACGAATTTCACATGGTCACCCTTGCGGATCGCTCCGTTGAAAATGCGGAAATAGGCCACAACACCCCTGAAAGTGTTGTAATGGGAATCGAAGATGAGCGCCTGCAGCGGTGCATCCGGATCACCCTTGGGAGGGGGAATTGTTTTTACTATCCCGTGGAGGACCTCTTCAACACCATATCCGACCTTGGCGCTGGCTTCAAGAATTTCGTCGCGTTTACAGCCGAGGAGATCCACGATCTGGTCTTTGACCTCCTCCACCATGGCATTCTCCATATCGATCTTGTTCAGCACGGGATTGATGGTAAGGTCGTGATCAAGCGCAAGGTACAGATTGGAAATGGTCTGTGCCTGGATCCCCTGGGTTGCATCGACCACCAAAAGCGCTCCTTCGCAGGCGGTGATGGCACGGGAGACTTCGTAGGAGAAGTCGACATGTCCCGGAGTATCGATCAGGTTAAGGATATACTCTTCGCCTTCAAACAGGTAATTCATCTGGATCGCATGGCTCTTGATGGTGATCCCGCGCTCCCGTTCCAGGTCCATATCATCCAGCACCTGGGCCTGGAAGTCGCGTTCGGAGATGGTATTGGTCATCTCGAGCAGCCTGTCGGCGAGGGTTGATTTCCCGTGATCGATGTGGGCGATGATACAGAAATTGCGGATGTTTTTCACGGGTGCAAAGATAGGAAAAACAGCGGATATTCCAACGGGAGGTGTGTGACGTGAAAGGAATAACCTACTTGAGGATGGTCACCGATCCCTGGATGGTACGTTTTTGAGGTCCCGTGAGGGTGATCTCAAATACATCACAAACGTAGAAATAGACCCCGTCGCTGCACAGCTGGCCGGTGGTCTTGTCCTTGCCGTCCCAGTTGATATCGGGATCGTTGGTCTCAAAGACCTCTGCGCCCCAGCGGTTGAACAGCTTCAGGCTGATCTCACTCACGGAGGTGTAGGGAAATGGCCTGAGGTAGTCGTTCTTGCCGTCGCCGTTGGGAGTGAAGATATTCGGGAGTTCGTAAACGGGACAGGCATCGTTGTTGATGCAGAACGGAGTGCTCAGTTCGCTCCGGTTGCCGGCCGAATCGACGGCCATCACGGCATAGCAGCCCACGATCGACTTTTCCGGCTTGTGGTCATAGGTGGTGTCGGAGGGGTTCAGCAGAGAATCGATCGGTTGCAGCGGGTCGGCGGATGTCGGGGAGTAGAAGATGATATATTTTTCGATATCCCTGCCGCATGTGTCGGACGGGACGGTCCAGATCAGGCGGTTCATCGATTCGGAGCAATGGGTCACTACCGAGAGAAGGGGCGGGCAGGGGGGGATGTTGTCGACCGGGATCGCACAATTTTCCTGGGAAAAGTTGATGATGGGATCGACAAACCCGGAGGCAGAATATCGTCCGGTGCTCCTGATGATATAGCAATACTCCGTGCCGTTGGCAAGGCCGGCATCAACATAAAGAGGAATAAGGGAAGTGCCAACGGAATCAAATTCTTGGGTGACCGGGTTGAAGCGGAGGATGGTAAAGAATTCGTTTGACCAGGGGACATCGTTGTTCCAGAACAGCCGGAGTTTTTTATCGGTCGGGAAGATCTTCAGGAAGATGGAGGAGGCAACCTGTGATGAACCGATCAGGAAGCGGTTCCCGGGGGTCACATTGAAGAGATCGATACGGTAGCGGAAATGGTAACCGGCCGTATTGAGGAGGGTATCGTTGAAGATGGTATCGTTGAGGCTGTTAAGCGAATCAATTACGATGTATTGTTCGGGCTGGTCGGACCTCGACCTGGCTATGATGTATTTATAGGGACCCGGCGCCTGGATGGTATCGATCTCGGTGGGTTTTGACCAGGCTGTGTAAATGGATCCGTTTGTTTCATCCGTTGTGCTGATGCTCACGTTGGTGATGACGGCAACATCTTTTTTAAGTGTGGCGCAGGCTTCGTCGGAGGCATAGCTTTCGGCCTTATCCGGGTAGGTGGCGACAACCAGGTAACAATATTTGATCCCCCTGACGAGACCGCTTCCCTCATTGTTGTCAAGGTAGGTGGTCTGCGTGATATCCTGGAGTTCATCGATCTTTACATAACCCAGGTAAGGCGGCACGCCTGTCTGGCAATAGCCCGGAACGTACCCCGTTGAATCGGCCTTTCGCCAGATCTGGTAACCGGTGGCATTGGAGCAGCCGTATGTGGACCAGTTGAGGGTAATGGTATTCCCCATCGGGGTTGCGGTAAGATCTTTCGGGGCAGGGCCGATCACCCGGATCTTCATCGATTTTATATCGACCAGTTTCACGGGCTGGGCGTTGTCGATTGCTTTGAAGAACACACTGTAGGGATTCCTTTTGATATGGTCGCAAACGGTAGCCCATTTGAATGTTGCCTGGGTATGCCCCGTGCCAACAGCCGGGTTAGGTGTCATGGTTGCAGGGCTTGGGGTAACCAGCATGGGTCCTCCGGTGCCTGTGAGGGTGACCTGGTTGCTGTCGGGATCCCAGGCCCTCACAGGGAAGGTAAGGGTTTTCCCGGCCTCGATGCAGGTATCAGCAACGGGATCGATGACGGGCGGTTTGTTTGAGCAGGCGATGATGATGATCTGCATATCACGGAGTACGCTTCCGATCTTCACGCCGTTGCGCCACTCTTCGATCAGGATCGCGATGTTGTATTCGCCCTGTTGCTGCGGGCTGTCCCACAAAAGATCACCGGTCACCGAATCGAGTTTAAAAACATTGCTTGCAGGCGGGAAGGTATAGCCGGGAATCACCTGTCCCATGGCTCCGCGGCAAGGGACCAGGCGGTAGGAGAGGCTGTCGCCGTCGGCATCGTAGGCGCCCGGGTTGTGGTAATATGGCTGGTCCACACAACCGTTGTCGATGGGAGGGAGCAGCAGCACCGGGGAGTTGTTGTATCCCCCGAGGAACGGGTTGATCACCAGTTCGGAATAGATGAAGAGGGGGGTGTTGATCGAGTTCGGTATGTTCAGGATCCCGCCGTTACGGTTCGGATCTTCACAGGAGATCGTGTAGGAGGAGGGACCCGGAAAGGTGTGGGTTCCATAGTAACGGTTGTAGGTGATGTTGTTCGGAAGGTAGGACACCTCCACACGCCTGATCTCGTTTGAAGTTCCGTCGCCCCAATTGATCAGGAGATAATCGCGGTAGGCATTGGCCGGACTCGGGGTATAGGTGTAAGAGAT
>JBAXRT010000045.1:0-19220 GCA_037131065.1 bacterium
GGCAATTTGCCTGTGTTCTTCATCGATTCATAGTACATCGACTCTTCCTGGATCTTGTTGCGCTGGTACATTGTTTCCATGGCGCCAAGAACCCCTCCCCGTTCTGAGATCCTTTCAAACTCCAAAAGAACAGCCTCTTCGACGAGGTCGGTAAGTTCTTCAACGATAAAGGAACCCTGAAGAGGATTCTGGTTTTTTGCCATTCCAAGCTCATGATTAATGATCATCTGGATCGCCATAGCCCTTCTCACGGATTCTTCTGTCGGCGTGGTTATGGCTTCGTCGTAAGCATTCGTATGGAGTGAATTGCAGTTATCGTAGATCGCATACAAGGCCTGGAGGGTGGTCCGGATGTCATTAAAATCAATTTCCTGGGCATGAAGTGATCGGCCGGATGTCTGGATATGGTACTTCAGCATCTGCGAGCGGGCATTGGCCTTATACTTCAACTTCAGCGCCTTTGCCCATATAATGCGTGCAACCCTTCCGATGACGGAGTATTCGGGATCCAGTCCGTTGGAAAAGAAGAAGGAGAGGTTTGGTGCAAATTTATCCACATCCATTCCTCTGGAGATATAATATTCCAGGTAGGTAAATCCATTGGCAAGGGTAAACGCAAGCTGTGAGATCGGGTTGGCGCCGGCCTCAGCGATATGATATCCTGAAATGGAGACGGAATAAAAATTCCTGACATTGTTCTCAATGAAGTATTCCTGTATATCTCCCATCATTTTCAGTGCAAAATCGGTGGAGAAAATACAGGTATTCTGGGCCTGGTCTTCCTTCAGGATATCAGCCTGAACCGTTCCGCGGACATTGCAGAGGGTCTCTGTTTTAATTCTTTCATAGACCTCCTTGGGCAACACCTGGTCGCCCGTTATGCCGAGCAGCATAAGTCCAAGGCCGTTGTTCCCTGCAGGTAATTTTTCCTGGTATTTTGGCCGGATGGCCTTTCTCTTTCTGTAAATCGCTTCGATCTTTTTATTCACCTCTTTCTCGAGAGCATGGAGATGAATATACTTTTCGCATTGCTGATCGATTGCGGCATTCATGAAATACCCGACCATAGCAGGCGCAGGTCCGTTAATGGTCATCGAGACCGAGGTGTTTTGGTCTAGCAGGTCAAAGCCAGAGAATAATTTTTTGGTATCATCCAGGCAGGCGATCGAGACGCCGGCATTACCAATTTTTCCATAGATATCCGGGCGAAGACCCGGATCAAAACCATAAAGCGTAACGGAATCATATGCGGTAGAAAGTCTCACAAAGGGCATCCCTTTGGAGACATAATGGAATCTTTTGTTTGTCCGCTCCGGACCACCCTCGCCGGCGAACATGCGGGTCGGATCTTCGCTTTCCCTTTTGAAAGGAAACACGCCTGCAGCATAGGGAAATTCCCCCGGTACGTTTTCCCGGAGGTTCCATTTCAGGATCTCTCCCCAGGCCTGGAATTTCGGTAATGAAATTTTAGGAATCTGCAGCCTGGAAAGTGATTCTGTATGGGTCTTTATTTTTATCTCCTTGTTCCGGACATTGTATGAGTAATATTCGTCCTTGTATTGCCTGACCTTCTGGTCCCAGTTCCTGAGAATTTCATAATTCCCGGGGTCAAGTTGTTTCCTGATCTCATCATAGGCCAGGTCGAGTTCCAGAAGCAGCCCCGTGCGGTTGCAGGGGCCGGATCCTTTTTTTTCAGCAATTTTCTCGGGCATTTCCCTGATCGCCTCGATAGTCTGGGCAATACCATAAAGCTTCTCCGCAACAGATGATTGTTTGTCGGTCCATAGGTTATAATCCCTGATGGTCTCTGCAATCTCGGCAAGGTAACGGGTCCTGGAAGGGGGAATGATATAGATCTTTTCTGATCTTTCGTAATGTGCCTGGAAATGGCTGGTGAAACGGGCAGGGGTCTTTTCTTCAATTTTGGCGATCAGGGCTTTATATAGCTGGTTAATCCCGGGATCGTTGAACTGTGAGGCGACGGTACCGAAAACCGGCATTTTTTCGACCTCCAAAGTGAAAAGTTTCTGGTTCCTCTGGTATTGCTTTTTTACATCACGGAGTGCATCCAGTGCTCCGCGTTTGTCGAATTTATTGATTGCGACCAGATCTGCAAAATCAAGCATATCAATTTTTTCCAGCTGGCTGGGGGCACCGAATTCAGGGGTCATTACATAGAGGGTGAGGTCGCTGTGGTCGACAATTTCCGTATCGGACTGGCCTATTCCGGAGGTTTCCACGATGATAAGGTCGAAACCTGCTACCCTGAGGATGTTGACCGAATTCCTGATATATTTTGAAAGAGCAAGGTTGGACTGTCGTGTCGCAAGGGATCGCATGAATATCCTCGGGCTGAAGATAGCGTTCATGCGGATGCGGTCACCAAGCAGCGCGCCACCGGTTTTTCTTTTAGTCGGATCGATGGAAACAATTGCCAGTGTTTTCTCAGGAAGATCGGCGAGGTATCTCCTGACGATCTCATCGATCAAAGATGATTTTCCTGAACCGCCGGTACCTGTGATGCCTAGGACGGGGATATTACTTCCGGAGGCCTCTTCCCCGACTTTCTCGAAAAACGATTTTGTCTGTTCCGGAAAATTTTCCGCAGCGGAAATTACTCCGGCAATCTCGCGGGTATCTTTCTGCCTGATTTTTTTCAGGTCGTAGGTCTTCCTGTCGCCGGCCGGGAAATCACACTTGACCAGGAGATCATTGATCATTCCCTGAAGTGTCATCTCCCTGCCATCATCGGGAGAGTAAATACGGGTTATACCATACTCCTGTAAATCCAGAATTTCATTAGGGAGAATGACACCACCGCCACCGCCGAAAATTTTGATATGCCCGGAATGATTCTCAAGGAGCAGATCATACATGTATTTAAAAAACTCCATGTGTCCACCCTGGTAGGAAGTAATTGCAATGGCCTGGACATCTTCCTGGATAGCACAATCGACGATCTCCTGAACGGAACGGTTGTGCCCCAGGTGGATCACCTCTGCACCGCTTGATTGGAGGATCCGGCGCATGATATTGATCGCAGCATCGTGTCCGTCGAATAGAGAAGCTGCAGTGACGATCCGGATATGATTGACGGGCTTATAAACTTCCTGATCTTGCATGGGGCAGGTTTGTTATTCGCTCAGGATTGCCCGGGAGATGATTATTTTCTGAATTTCGCTGGTACCTTCATAGATCTGGGTAAGCTTGGCTTCGCGCATCAAACGTTCCACATGGTATTCTCTCACATAGCCATACCCTCCGTGAATCTGAACCGCCTCTGTGGTGACATACATGGCTGTTTCTGCAGCCCAGTATTTTGCAATGGCGCTGGCGGTTCCATAAGGTTTGTTCTGGTCCTTAAGCCATGCAGCTTTCAGGCAGAAATACCGGGAAGCCTCGATACGGGTATGCATCTCTGCAAGCTTAAAGGCAAGGGATTGATGGTTGGCTATTTCAGTTCCGAATGCCTTTCTCTGCTTTGAATACTGAACCGCCCTTTCGAAAGCCCCCTGGGCAATACCAAGCGCCTGGGCAGCAATACCGATGCGCCCCCCTTCAAGTGTTTTCATGGCAAATTTAAATCCAAAGCCATCTTCCCCAATCCTGTTTTCCTTTGGAACTTTCACATCATTAAACATCACGGAATGGGTGTCAGAACTGCGCATTCCCATTTTATCTTCATGTGGTCCCAACGTAATCCCGGGACTGTGGCGGTCGACAATAAGTGCATTAATCCCCTTATGTCCCTTTTCCGGATGGGTCTGGGCTATCACCAGGTAAGTAGATGCTGAGTTGCCGTTTGTTATCCAGTTTTTCACCCCGTTCACCAGATAATGATCTCCCTTATCTTCGGCCGTTGTCCGTTGGGAAGTGGCATCGGATCCGGCATCTGGTTCGGAAAGCAGGAATGCCCCGATACATGTTCCGGTGGCCAATGGACGTAAAAATTTTTCTTTTTGTTCCTCAGTCCCAAAATTTTCAATACCGTAACAGACAAGGGAGTTATTCACCGACATAATCACCGAAACGGAAGAGTCTATTTTCGAAATTTCCTCCATTGCCAGAACATATGAGACGGTATCCATTCCGCCTCCTCCGTATTTCGGGTCTACAAGCATTCCCAGGAAACCCAGTTCTGCAAGGGCTTTTACATGTTGTGTCGGAAATTCAGCTTTGGCATCCCGCTCCAGGACATCCTTGATCAGTTCACGCTGGGCATAATCGCGCGCCGATTGCTGGATCATGATTTGTTCTTCGGTGAATTCAAAGTTCATGGTCAGAGATCTAAGTTATTGTTTATAAAATACTTCTCTTTTGTAATACAAATTTAGCATTTAATTAGACTATTCCGAGGCGGAAAGGACAAAATTATATATAAATATAAAGATATGCTGATGCCAGGGGGTATTTCATAATCCCAAAGCATTCCAACTTAAAAAATCATGGTTGTCTTTGAAGGCAAGAATGAAAAGACCCGCCGTGGGGCGGGTCTTCTGCAAAATTTTATCTTTTGAAAGAAGTGATCAAATTCCCTTTGGGGATTTTTTCGGATATTTTTAATTCCTGCTGATTAATGTCGATAATATATATCGTATTCTTTTTCTGAGTAATTGAATCTTTTACTATTACCTTATTCCCCTTCATATTCATTTTCCATGTACCATCAAACTTCCCTTTTTTGAAAAAAATCGATATGGTCTTATCTGGTTTAAAGTCTATTTCTGTTTTAAGAATTGTTTTTATTTCGTTAGGATTACTTATGCCTTTTGACCTTACAGCTTGTTTGAATTCACGAAGACTTTTACTCTCCGTCTCTTTAGTATTTAAAGTATCTTGTCCCAGCCGCAATTTATTTGAAGCAGCAAAGCTGGTGTCAGAAGCATATTTTTTATCAACCACAAATGATTTAATCTGACCGTTTTTCCACTTTCCGATGATCAATTTCTCATTTACTTTGGAAAGGGTGCAGGAGACAAAAAAAATGACACCAACAAAGAAGAAAAAAATAAATTTTACTGTTCTCATTTTTAAAGTTTTATTTTCTAAACGTATTTATTGACTGTTTATTATAACGATTTTATCACTTCAACGGTCGCGTCGTTGTTATTTATTTTGATTTCAAACCCTCTTTTCTGGAATACAGAAATCATCCGTTTGTTGTCAGTTGTTGTTTGAGCCACAAACTTTTTAAGGTTCCATCTATTGGCAATCTCAAGACAAAAATCGGTGATTATGTTTCCAAGATCCTTGTGTTGCCAGGCATCGATAATAAGAATGGCATATTCAACAGTTTCATGGTCGGGATCTGCGATCAGTCGTCCTACCCCGATTAACTTTTTCTGTTCCTCCTGGATAATTTCGGCAACGATGGCAATTTCCCGGTCATAATCGATGTAGCAATAACGGGTGGCAACTTCATGTGATTTCCAGTGAAAGAAATACCGGAAACGGCTATAGAGCGACTCCTTCGAACAGTTGCCGATCATCTCCAGCCAGAGGGGCTCATCTTCCGGTTTAATCGGTCGCAGGAGCACTTCCGTTCCATCCTGTAAGGTGGTTTGCCTGACATATTTTTCCGGGTATGGATGAAGCGCCAGGTGGCTGTACTCAGGAATTTCGTCCACAGGTAATTTTTTGTCAAGGGCAATCCGGGCATCCAGCGCAATCACCTCCCCGGTGGTGACCAACAGGGGGTTGATATCAAGCTCTACGATTTCCGGATAGTCGGCTGCGAGATAAGAGAGTCGGATCAAAACCTGGATCAGTTTATCAATGTTCTTGGGCGGGCTCCCCCGGTAGCCTTTCAGCAGGGGGTAGATCTTGAGAGATTCGATCATGCGCCTGGCAAGCCGTTCATTAAGCGGAGGAAAACCCAGCGCTTTATCAGCGAACAATTCTGCTGTTATTCCTCCCATTCCAACCATGAGGACAGTGCCGAAGACATTATCTTTCTTAATTCCGAGAATCAGTTCAACTGCATCCTTCGCGGGCACCATCTTTTGCACGGTCACCCCTTCGATCCTGGCATCCGGTCTTTTGGTTTTTGCAGATTCCATAATGCGTTCATGGGCTGCGCGGACCATTTTCTCAGTCCCGAGATTCAGCTGCACTCCTCCCACATCGGATTTATGGGTAATATCGGGCGACTGGATCTTCAGAACAACCGGATAACCTATCCGGGTTGCAATCTCAACAGCCCCATCGGCATTGTCAGTGAAATATGGACGTGTTGTCGGGATCCCGTAAGTCTCAAGGATCTGTTTTGATATTTCTTCAGTAAGCAGTGATTCCTTATGCAGGACCATCTCGTTGAACTCCTGGCGCAACTTCATGCGGTCAACGGAAAACTCAACGGGAATATCTTTGGGCGTTTCATAAAGCGTCTCGAGATTCCGGTTGTACTCAACGAGTGTCATGAAAGCGCGGATCGCCTGTTCCGGTGTTTTGTAAGAAGGTATCCCTGCTTCTACAAGGATATCGTCGGCCTCATGCATGCTGTGACCTCCAAGCCATGCAGCCAGGATCGGTTTCTGTGTAGTGCTGACCAGGGCACTGATCTCTTTTGCAGATGCATTGGGGTTTGTCATTGCCTGGGGCGTCAAAATTACAAGGACGGCATCCACATTTTTATCCTCAAGGACAATCTGGGTAGCCTTGGCAATGCGCTTGGCGCGGGCATCACCGAGTACATCAACAGGATTACCATGCGACCAGAAGGCGGGAAGGTTTTCATTCAGCTTTACCATTGTTTCCGGTGAAAGTTCCGCAAGTACGCCATTGGAGGCAATCAGGGCATCGGTTGCCATTACTCCGGGGCCACCGGCATTAGTGATGATCCCAAGCCTGGAACCACGGGGGAATTTGTTCCTGCCGATGAGTTCCGAAACACTGAAAATATCACCGATCTCATAGATCCTTGCAAGACCGGCACGCTGAAATGCTGCATCATAAACCGCATCTTCAGAGGCCATGGCGCCGGTATGGCTTGCGGCCACCTGGGCCGATTCTGCAAAACGACCTGCTTTATAAACGATGATGGGTTTCTTGCGGGCAAAGGCACGGGCTGCTGTCATAAAGGCCCTGGGATTCTGTATTGATTCTATGTAGAGTATAATGCATTTCGTGTTTTCATCCTCGCCGAAATAGTCGATGAGGTCCCCAAAACTTACATCTATGCTGTTCCCGATGGAGACAAACTGTGAAAAACCGATTTTCCCGTCGATTGCCCAGTCGAGAACAGAGGTGCAAAGAGCACCTGATTGCGAAATGAAAGCGATGTTCCCTGGTTTTGGCATGTCGGCTGCGAAGCTGGCATTCAACTTCAGTCCGGGCACAATGATCCCGAGGCAGTTCGGCCCAATGACACGCATCCCTTTATGTTTCCTGATCTCAATTTTTATCTCATCCTCAAGCTTTTTTCCCTCTTCCCCTATCTCCTTAAATCCGGCCGACATAATGATCAGGCCAAGAATGCCCGCCTCGCCACACTCTCTGACAACCCCGGGGACTTTCTCTGCAGGAGTGCAGATGATCCCGAGGTCCGGAACTCTCGGAAGGCTCTTGATATCCTTGTAACACGGAATACCCATGACGGCTTCGTAATCGGGATTGACAGGATAGACAACTCCTTTAAAGCCGCCGCTGACAAGGTTAATCAGGACTTTTCCACTTACGCTGTTCGGATTGGTGGTAACCCCGATAAGAGCAATCCTCTGGGGATTAAAAATATTGTTTAGCTTGTGGATATTCATGATAAGTAGCGAGGTAGTGAGGTAGCGAAATAATTGAGTTTGCAAAGATAGGGGTTTTCAAATTTTGATTCGTAAAATCTCCCTTTCTTTGCATTGCCAATTTTAAATCGAATTTCAAATGAAAAAGCCGCTACTTTTTTTACCCTTAATTCTGGCCGTATTATCGGGTCCGGTAAATGCTCAACCAACTGAATCAAAGCCCACTGCAAAAGATGGTACCCAAACGGAAAAAGAGAAGAAACCACCCCTTTTCGGAATCACTTTTTCGGGGTATGTAAAAACCGACATATATTTCGATTCACGGCAAACCTTTGGGCTTCGGGAGAGCCAGTTCCTGCTCTATCCTGAAAATGTAAAGACCGATGTGGAGGGAAACGACATCAACGCCAAGGCCAACTATAACATTCTATCTATCCAAACGCGGTTTGCAGGAAGCATCACGGGACCTGATGCCATCGGGGCAAAGACTTCGGGTTATATTGAAGCAGAGTTCTTCGGGAATATCAACCCGGCGATCAACTCTTTCCGGCTGCGCCATGCCTGGGTCAGGCTCAACTGGCCGAAAACCGAATTGCTGGTCGGCCAGTGGTGGCATCCCATGTTCGTTCCCGAATGCTCACCTGCTACTGTCTCGTTCAATACCGGCGCTCCCTTCGTGGTTTTCTCCAGGAACCCCCAGATCAAGCTTACCCAGTTCTTCGGAAATTTCAATGTCTCCCTTACGGCGCTCGCTCAGCTTGACTTTGTCAGCGACGGCCCTTCCGGAACGAGCCCGAAATACCTTCGCAATTCCGTACTTCCCGAATTGGATTTGCAAGTCCAGTATTGTTTAAAAAATGAACTGAAAGGAACGATATTCATGGTCGGGGCAGGGATTAACTATATCATGCTGACCCCAAGGCTTTCGTCGGAAGTGATCGTCAAAAATGGATTTGACACAGTCATTAATAACATCGTCTTTCACCAGGAAGCCATCATCAACACATACAAAACCAATACGAAATCCACAGGGTTTGCAGCAAACATCTACGCCAAACTAAAATATCCGAAGTTTACTTTCAAAGTCGGCGGCGAATACGGTGACAACAACTATTCGTACACAATGGTTGGCGGCTATGCGGTTAAGAGTGTTACTGATTCAGCAAAAGGATTCGTTGATTATGCCAACATCCGCTCATTTGCAATCTGGGGGGAATTTCACACCAATTCCCCGAAATGGCAACCGGGAATTTTTGTTGCATACGGTAAAAACCTTGGGGCGGGAGTTGATATTTCCGGGCCATATTATGCCAGGGGTGCCAACATTGATTACCTCTACCGTATATCTCCAAGGATCATTTTCAATTCAGGAAAATTCCGTTTTGCCGCTGAGATTGAATATACTGTTGCCGCCTATGGCAAGACGACTGGAAAAGGCTTTGTCACCGATTCAAAAGAGGTCGGTAATCTCAGGGTTTTGCTCGGAGTTTATTATTTCTTCTGATAGCTTTTCGGATCGAGGGCTTTGGTTGTCCACATGCTGAGGAACCTCACCACCTTAGTGGTATCATATCCCTTTACATTGGGATTCAAATATTCAAAAGCGTCCGAATCCTGTGTGTGCAATTGTTTCCCGTTCTTATCGAGTATAACGAAAACCGGGTATCCAAAACGGTTGGGGAATCCGAACTCCTCAAAGATGGAATAATCCCGTTTCTCTTTCTCCCTCGGAACATTCAGAAGCATATAGATATAGTTTTCCTTCATCAGGGAGTCGACCTTCGGAACTCCTGTCACCAGCGCATGAAACCTCATGCACCATGAGCACCAGTTCCCGCCAAACTGGATCAGAACCTGCTTGTTCTCCTTTTTTGCAAGTTCAATGGCTTTCTTCAAATCGGACCTGGCATCCTGGTCTGGATTATAGGGCTGCGGTTTTTCCTGTGAAAAAGTAATCGCTGCAATGAAAAGGAAGAGCAGCAGGATGGTTGTTTTTTTCATGTTATCCATTTAATAAGGCAGAATCTTTTTTCCCCTTGCCTCTTCAAGTACTTCGGCCAGCGCCAGGTAAATGGCCGCAAGTCCGCAGATGATCCCTTCATAGCCGGCGATCGTTCCGATCATCTGGGAGCCTGTCCAGTCGCGGATGGCGAGCAGGAAGAAAAGAACCCAGAGCGACAGAAAGACAAACTTAAGGCAAAGGTTTTTCCCGAAAGTTCCAAGCCACATGAAAAAGGTAAAGACTCCCCAAAGGAAGAGGTACCATCCCATGAAGGCCTCTTCGGTCTTTGCCCCTTTTGCTGTGCTGATCTCCGGAAAGACCCAAAGCGCAACGAGCGAGATCCAGAAAAGACCATAGGAGGTAAAAGCTGTCAATCCGAAGGTGTTTCCTTTTTTAAACTCCATGATGCCTGCAATAACCTGGGCGATGCCTCCGTAAAAGATCCCCATGGCCAGGATCATGGCGCTGACCGGAAAAAAGCCTGCGTTATGGATATTGAGCAGGACCGTCGTCATGCCGAACCCCATCAGTCCGAGGGGCGCGGGATTGGCTAGTTTCTGTTCCATAAATAGGTGTTTTTTACCCTCCCCTGCCCCTCCCTGTTGGCAGGGAGGGGTTTGGGGTGGGTTCTACATTCCGTACATATCAATAATTTCCTGTTTTGTCTTGCCGAGGATGTTGTACTTCTTTCCAACCTTTTTGAAGGCATCAAGCGCTTTTTCCAGGTGGTGGATCTCATGGCCGGCAGAGATCTGGGTACGGATCCTTGCCTGTCCCTGCGGAACGACGGGGAAGAAGAAGCCGATGGCATAAATTCCCTCTTCGTAAAGGTCGCGGGAAACATCCTGCGATAATTTTGCATTGAAGAGCATCACCGGAACGATGGGCGTATCGCCATCCTTAATGATTAGACCTGCTTCTATCAATCCCTTGCGCCAGAACTCCGTATTCTTTTCAAGCTTGTCCCTGCGGTCGGTGGAGGCTGACAAAATTTCAAGAACTTTGATGACGCCCGCAACAACCGGTGGTGCGATCGTATTGGAGAATAGGTATGGGCGGGCTTTCTGCCTGCACATTTCGACCAGCTCTTTCCGGCCAGAAACGCAACCGCCAGATGCTCCTCCAAGACCCTTACCGAAGGTAGTAGTGATGATATCAATCTTGCCCATCACTCCACAAAGTTCATGGGTGCCACGGCCGGTCTTTCCGATGAAACCGCTGGAATGGGATTCATCCACGAATAGGAGCGCATCATACTTTTCGCACAATTCGGCCATCTTATCAAGTTTCGCAGTATCGCCATCCATTGAGAAGACACCATCGGTGATCACCATTTTCAGCCGTTTGTCGTTGTGAAGCTGAAGTTTACTCTCGAGGTGCTCCATGTCGGAATGCTTGAAGGTGTCGTGCATGGCGCTGCAGAGGCGGATGCCATCGATGATCGAGGCATGAACCAGCCTGTCGGAGATCATGACATCATCTTTTGTAAGCACCGCTTCAAATACCCCTGCATTGGCATCCATGCATGAGGGGAACAGAATAGTGTCCTCGGTCCCAAGGAAGGTGGTGACCATCTGCTCCAGCTTTTTATGTATGTCCTGTGTCCCGCAGATAAACCTGACGGAAGACATTCCATAGCCATGAGAATCCAGACCGGCGTGCGCGGCTTTCACCACGTCCGGGTGGCTGGAGAGGCCAAGATAGTTGTTGGCGCAGATATTGATTACTTTTTTAAGAGAGGCACCGGCCGGGAATTCAACTTCGATGTCGGCAGCCTGGGCAGAGTGGATGAAACGTTCCTGCTTAAACAATCCGGCGTCTTTCATTCCGGAAAGTAATTCAGTGTATATTCCGCGTGTTTTTTCGGTATAAGCCATGACTCTCCTCCTTTTTACTTTAAATATTCTTTAACCAGGACAACGATTTTGTTCACGGAGTCGAATGCTTCCGGTGTGGCCTTGTCGTCAGGTATCGAGATCTGGTATTTGTTTTCGAGAAACCGTTTCAGCGATACCATTGAAAATGAATCCACAATGCCACCCGAAATCAGTGGGGTGTCGTAAGTGACAACAGTATCATCTTCCACATATTCCCTGATAACGTAATCCTTGATGATGTCTTTCATTTCTTCCATAGTAAGTTCTCCTTTTAGTTTGGTTTTTATTTTTTCTATTTCAATATTCGATATTCATCAATCATTCTCCAGCGTGCTCGTATCCCCGATCTCTTCGCCCCATTCTTTGGCGTGAAGTATACGCCTCATGATCTTTCCGCTTCTTGTCTTTGGAAGAAGCTCAATAAATTCAATTTCCTGAGGCATCGCAAGCGGTGAGAGTTTTTTTCTAACGAAATTCATGATCTCAAGGTCAAGATCTTTGCTGGGATTAAAGCCGGGTTTCAGCGTTACGAAGGCCTTTACAACTTCCATATTCACGAAATCGGGTTTGGCCACAACGGCCGATTCGGCTACTGCAGGGTGCTCGAGAAGCGCAGATTCTACCTCAAACGGGCTCACAAGGTGGCCGCCGGTATTGATAACATCATCGTCGCGCCCCACAAACCAGAAATATCCTTCATTGTCGATGGAGGATCTGTCGCCCGGCAGATACCATCCGTTCTGGAATTTTTTATTGTAAGTCTCTTCATTGTTCCAATACATCCTCATCATGGAGGGCCATCCGGGCTTAATGGCTATTAATCCGATTTTCCCGGTCTCCTTGAAAGGTTCATATTTCTCCGCGTCAATGACCGTAGCTGTGATACCGGGGAAGGGTTTTCCCATCGATCCGGGTTTGATCTTCATCCCGGGATAATTGGAGATCATGATCGAACCGGTTTCGGTTTGCCAGTAGGTATCCAGGAAAGGCTTTCCGAAGACACGCTCGCTCCAGATCACTGCTTCGCTGTTCAGTGGTTCTCCCACCGAAGCCAGGTGACGCAGGGTTGAAAGATTATATTTTTTGATCACCTCTTCGCCGGCTTTCATAAGCGACCGGATTGCAGTCGGGGCCGAGTACCACATGGTGATCTTATGTTTCTCAATAAACTTATACCAGTTGTCGGCCGAGAATCCTGCATCCAGGACACACTGGGTAACCCCGTTGCTGAATGCCCCGATGATCCCGTAGGAGGTTCCGGTGACCCATCCCGGGTCGGCGGTACACCAGTAGATATCATCCTCCCTCAGGTCGAGGACCCATTTGCTTGTCAGGTACTGTGAAATGAGGGAATAGTGAACATGCTTCACTCCTTTTGGCTGGCCGGTCGTTCCTGAGGTATAGTGCAGAACGGAGGGGGATTCTGCTTTTGTCGGATGGATCTCGAATTTATCAATCTTCTCTGCTGCATCCATGTTAAACGCAACTTCCCGGTCAAATAATGGTTTACCCGGGTCGCTGTCTACAATAATAATATGCTTCAGGAAGGGCATTTTGTCAAGGATCTTACGGATCTTGGGAGCGTGTTTCTTTTGGGTGATGATGGCCGTTGTCTGGGCGTTTTCAAGCCTTATATAGAGAGACTCATCGCCAAATGCTGAAAAAAGCGGCTGGGCGATGGCGCCGATCTTCAAAATTCCCAGGAAACCGATGTAGAGTTCGGGAATCTTATCCATGAAAAGGCAAACCCTGTCTTCGGGTTTTATTCCCAGTCCTCTCAGGAAATGACCGACCGTATTGCTGTTGAGGCGGATGTCGTTGTAGGTATAACGTTTTTCAACACCACTGTTGCCCTCCCAGATCAGGCCCATCTTGTCGGCCTTGCCCATCTGGCAGATCCGGTCGGAACAGTACCAGCCGATGTTGATGATGTTCCCGGGTTTGTAATCAAGCTCCTTCTCGGAAATAGACCAATCGAAATTTTTTACGCGTTCATCGTAAGAACCAATGTTTGACATGCTTCTAAGGTTTTGTATGGTTTAGTGTTTTTCTATGATAACGATGGCTGTGGCCATCTCTTTAAGGTGCGATAAAGATACATGAATTTTCGAAATTTCCTCGCTTTTCAGCAGCTCCTCTGCTTTTCCATGGACCCGGATAAATGGTTTGCCGAGTTCGTCGTGATAAACCTCAATATCAGCAAACCGGATCCCATACCTCCAGCCGGTCCCGATAGACTTTAAAAAAGCCTCTTTTGCCGAGAACCGGGCGGCATAGTGCTGGAATTTGTTCTTCCTGGATTCGCAATATTCGATTTCGCCGGGGGTATAGATCTTATCCCTGAACCCTATGTCCCGCTCCATTACCTTCTGGATACGGGCCACTTCAATGATATCAATGCCTGTTCCGTAAATCAAATGGCGCCTAGTTTCTTTCCGACTTTGGTGAATTTCTCGATGGCAAACTCAATTTGGTCCTTGCTGTGGGCTGCAGAGATCTGTGTCCTGATCCTCGATTTTCCTTTCGGAACAATGGGATAGTAAAATCCGATCACATAGATCCCCTCATCCAGCAGTTCATTGGCAAAATCCTGGGAGAGTTTTGCATCATTTGGCAGGTGACCGAAAAGGACAGGCACGATGGGGTGAACGCCGGGGACGATCCTGAAACCGGCTTTCTCCATTCCCTTACGGAAGAGCTGAGTATTGCTGAAGAGCCTGTCGTGCAGCTCGGTGGTCTCCGAAAGCAGGTTGATCACTTCGAGAGTTGCCCCTGCAATGGCCGGTGCCAGTGAATTAGAGAAGAGGTAAGGCCTGGAACGCTGCCTCAGCAGGTCAATGATCTCTCTCCTTCCGGATATACAACCGCCGGATGCTCCTCCAAGCGCCTTGCCGAAGGTCGTTGAAATAATATCGACCCGTCCTTCTGCACCGCAATATTCAATGGTCCCCCTCCCGGTCTTTCCGACTACACCCGTTGCATGGCTGTCGTCAACCATCACGAGGGCATTATATTTTTCGGCCAGATCACAAATCCTGTCAACCTGGGCGATGATCCCGTCCATGGAGAAAACCCCATCGGTAACGATCAGTTTATAGTGCGCTTCGCTGGCATCCTGGAGGACCTCCTCAAGATCTTCCATATCGTTGTTTTTATAACGGAAGCGCTGTGCCTTACATAGCCTTACGCCGTCAATAATGGAGGCATGGTTCAATTCATCGGATATGATGGCATCCTGCTCGCCCAGCAGGGGTTCAAAAACCCCGCCGTTGGCATCAAATGCGGAGGAATAGAGGATCGTATCCTCCATCCCGAGAAATTCACTGATTTTGTTTTCAAGCTCCTTATGTACTTTCTGGGTTCCGCAGATGAACCTCACGGAAGCCATGCCGTAACCATACCTGAAAAAGGTATAGTTGGATGCCGCCATCACCCTTGGATCCGAGCAGAGCCCCAGGTAGTTGTTGGCACAAAAGTTCAGGACCTTTTTCCCACTGGTCTCGATCTCAACCCCCTGCGGTGTCGTTATGATCCGCTCTGATTTATATAATCCGTCGTTGCGTATCCCCTCAAGCTGCTTCTGAAGATATTGCTGAAAATTACCGTACATTCTTTTCTCCCAGTTACCTGTTTATCAGGCTTCAAAAATAGAAAAATTTGCATTGCCTTTTCTATGAATTATCTTATTATATTTGACTCTTCAACTAAAAAATCTCTTATGAACAGACGGCTTTTTAATCTGATGGGGCTGGCACTTGTTTCTGTGATCATCCTCCTTGCGGTTTCCTGCAAAAAAAACAGTGATCCCAAATATCCCCAACTTATAGGGAAATGGCTCCAGAGTACCAATGAAGACTCCATTTACCTCTATGTCGATAACATCTCCGGAACCCTTTATGTAACCCAGATGATTGCCCGGGTCAGCATTACCGGGGGATATGTCCGGTATAAGATGAGCAGTACTTCGGGACTCGCACCCATTGACGACAACAGTAATTATTTCTATCTCGTGATCGATCCGGCAGGGGCTGACGGGCCTACATATATCGACGGGACCTTCAATCCAACAACCCTCGTTGCGATGGGTACTTTTGCCTACTATCCGGGTAATGAACCCCCAAGGCAATCTTATCCCTATACCATTCAACGTCCCTAAAAAGGAAGGATGAAGAATAAGTGTTTATCCAAATAGAACAATGGAAAACTTTATCTCTTACAACCCAACCGTTCTCCACTTTGGAAGAAATATCCTTTCCTCTCTTGGTCCGACCCTGAAAGAATTCGGAAGCAAGGTGCTCCTTGTCTATGGTAAAGGTTCCATCAAAAGAAACGGGCTGTACGGGAAAATCAAAAACATCCTGGCAGAAAACGGGATGGAGGTCTTTGAATATGAAGGGATCAGGCCCAATCCCCTGAACCGGGATGTCGATGCCGCCGCCGCGATCGGCCGGGAAAACAAGGTCGATGTAATCCTTGCGGTTGGAGGCGGATCGGTGATTGATTCTGCAAAGATTATTTCAATAACCATTCCCGTTCAAAATCCTTCGTGGGATTTCTTTACTTATGCGGCCAAACCGGAAAAGGCCATTCCCCTTGTGGCTGTGCTCACCCTTGCCGCCACGGGAACGGAAATGAACCCATTCGCTGTGCTTCAGAATCCCGATACCGGCGTGAAAGCCGGTTACCGCAGCACACTGACCTTCCCAAGGCACTCATTCCTGGATCCCGAACTGACCTTCAGTGTTCCGAAAGATTATACCGCCTATGGAATTGCTGATCTGATCGCCCATTGCCTTGAGAACTATTTCAGCGTCGCCGAATCAACCCTTACCGACCGGTTTATTCTCTCTATCATCAGCGAAGCAATGACTTACGGACCGGCCCTTCTGGATGACCTTCAGAATTATGATCTGCGTGCAAAGATCATGTTCTCCGCTACCATGGCCCTGAACGGACTCACTTCGCTGGGAAAGAACACCGGCGACTGGGGAGTTCACAGTGCCGGCCATGTTCTTTCGTTTATGTACGACATCCCTCACGGGGCCTCTCTTACGATCATCTTCCCGGCCTGGATGAAACTTTTCAGAGATCAGATTCCCGGCAGGATCGCGTCTCTCGGGTCAGCCTTGTTTCAGAAAAGTCTCACACCACAGGAATCCATTGATCAAATTGAAAATTTCTTCCGGTCGATCGGGTGCCCCGTACGGCTTTCAGAATATGGCATAACGGGGGATGTTCGTCGGGAGATCTTTAACAGTATGGTCGCCAACAAGGTGAACGGAGCGCTGATGAAATTCCGGGAGGAGGATTATTTGAAGTTGATTGACTTGTTTCTTTAGGTAACAAGGTATTACCCAGTTACCCTGTCACCTTCTACTTAATGGCCCTGAGGTTGAGTTTCCTCAGCAGGGGCGCCATCCTTGCAGTGAATCCTACAACGACCAGTGTCATCGCTCCTCCGAAAATCACCGAGGGAATAAGCCCCATGATCTTTGCTGCGAGGCCCGATTCAAAGGAACCGATCTCATTGGAAGAGCCGATAAAAATGCTGTTGACGGATGCTACCCGGCCCCGCATTTCATCGGGCGTAAGCAATTGCATCGCCGTGGAACGGATGATGACGCTGATGTTATCGAACATACCGCTCATCATTAAAAGGAAGAGGGAGAGATAAAAGTTCTTTGACAGGGCAAAACAGATAATGCTTAATCCGAAGCCCGCAACTCCGATCATTAGGTATCGTCCCGCACGCACCAAAGGTGGACGGTAAGCGAGGGTGAGCGACATGATCACGGCCCCCACCATCGGCGCTGAACGGAGGAAGCCAAGTCCCTGCGGACCTACATTAAGGACTTCGGCTGCAAATATGGGGAGCATGGCCGTTGCGCCTCCAAACAGTACCGCAAACATATCCAGCGTCATTGTTCCGAGCAGGACCTGGTTCTTAAACACGAACTTAAGTCCTGATGATAAACGCTGAACCAGCGATTCTTCGTTAGTACTTGCCGGAGCCGGGTGGTTTTTTACAAAGGCCAGTAAAATAAGGGCAACCAGCAGGAAAAACAAAACGGATAGGTAGGCCACCCTGACCCCGAAAAATCCGTAAATAAGTCCCCCGATAGCCGGCCCGGTGATGGCCCCGATGTGCCACGTTGTGCTGTTCCAGGTTGAAGAGTTTGCATAGAGATGACGTGGAACAAGCTGTGCCATCAGTGCAATGATGGAGGGATAAATGAATGCCCTGGTAACGCCAGAGATCATGACAACAAGGTAAATCGGAAGGATACCAAGTGCAGCGATGATCCCAAGTGAATTAATTGAAAACAGGAAAAGCATGGTTGTCCCGACAAGGAAAACCAGGGTGAAGAGAAGAATGATCCGTTTGCGGTTGTATTTGTCTGCTGCATGACCGGCATAGAGCGCCGTTAAGATGTTTGGCAATGCCTCTGCCAACCCGATCAGGCCAAGCGCCAGGGGATCCCTGGTAAGTTCATATACCTGCCATCCCACAATAAGCCCCTGCATCTGGAAAGCGAGGGTTGTGAAAAAGCGGAAGCTGAGGAAAAGTCTGAAATCACGGACTCTCAGGACAGCTAAGGCATCATGCCCATTTCCGTTGGCGGATTTCGCGCTCATCAGTCATTTGCAGATTTAAAAAAACCCGGTCGTCAGACCGGGTTTAAACAAGTATTCATTTGAATTCTATTCTTCATCTTTCTCCTGGTCCTCATAAGCCTTAAGCAGCTTATCCTGGATCTCGCCCGGTACCTGTGAGTACTCGGCAAACTTCATGTTATAGGTGGCACGGCCGCTTGTAATTGAACTCAATGCGGTAGAGTAGCGGTTCATTTCGGCCAGGGGGACTTTGGCAATGATCTTCTGATAATTGCCTTCGCTGTCCATGCCCATGATCACGGCACGACGTCCCTGCAGGTCAGTCATGACTTCACCCATTTTATCTTCCGGAACGATTACCTCGACATCATAGATCGGCTCAAGGATCTTCGGGCCGGCATTCTTGAAGGCCTCCCTGAAGGCATTGCGCCCTGCAAGCTTGAAGGATATTTCGTTGGAATCAACAGGGTGCATCTTCCCGTCATAGATATTGAAGACGATGTCGCGGGCATAGGAACCGGTGAGTGGTCCCTCTTCCATCTTTTCCATAACCCCCTTCAGGATTGCAGGCATGAACCGGGCATCAATAGCACCACCAACAATACAGTTGTTCATCTGAAGCTTACCACCCCATTCAAGGTCGATGACATCGCGATGGCGGATCGGGAATTCGGACTGTTCGGTCATTTCTTCTTTATACGGCTGGATCATCATATGGACCTCACCAAACTGTCCGGAACCTCCCGACTGTTTCTTGTGGCGGTACATCGATTTGGCCGACTTGGTAATGGTTTCCCGGTAAGGAATGCGTGGTGCGTAATATTCAATGGGAATTTTTTCAAGGATCTCCACATGCCATTTGGCAAGGTTAAGGTGAAGTTCGCCCTGTCCCTGGAGGATCATCTGCTTCAGCTCACGTGAAAAACCGATAAGGATGGTGGGATCCATCTTTGCAAGTTCATACAGCACACTGGCCATCTTTTCATCATCGGC
>JBAXRT010000046.1:0-18774 GCA_037131065.1 bacterium
AGACTATTGATAGAAGCAAATTAGCAGAGATTGTATTTTCAGGAGGAACAGGAACACGATTGGCGTCATTTCAGGCAATGAAACATATGAAGAACTCATTGGTCTGGTTGATGATGTTCTCTCATTTTTCGGCCTGGGATGCCGCAATGTTTCAAAAATTTTCATTCCGGAGAACTATGATCTTTCATTTCTCATCCCTGCATTGTCATCATATACCCATTATACAGAACACTTCAAGTACCGGAATAACTATGATTTCCGGAAGACAATGTTCCTGCTTGCTCAGAAGCCATTTTTTGATGCAGGAAACCTTTTGCTGACCACTTCCGGATCCATCGCATCCCCTGTTTCTGTCCTTCATTATGAATACTATACCTCATTCAAGGAAGTTGAACAATTTTGCAGGTTGGAAAGTGAATCCATTCAATGTGTCGTTTCAAGTGAATTACTTTCCATTCCTACAATCTCTCCCGGTTTTGCTCAAATGCCGAATTTGTGGGATTATGCCGACGGCATTGATACCATGGACTTCCTGCTTCCAGATTTTTTACCTGGTAATGTTTGGAATTCAAATAAAATTCATTAATTTTGCACCCTCATTAAAAAAACCAGAGGTAATGAAAAAAGACATTCATCCGAAAGATTACAGGTTGGTGGTTTTCAAAGACATGTCGAATGAATACGCATTTCTGTCCAAATCAACTGTTAAAACAAAAGAAACAATCATCTGGGAAGACGGGCTCGAGTACCCGCTGGTAAAACTTGAGATATCCCATACTTCCCATCCTTTTTATACCGGTAAAATGAAGTTGGTCGATACCGCAGGTCGTGTTGACAAATTTAAGAGCAGGTATCAGAAACATATCAACAAGAAGGCAGAGCAATAAAATTCTCTCTTCAGAAAAAAAAACCTCCGTTCTTTTATAACGGAGGTTTTTTTATATATGGAAGTTTCTAAATTTGCAATGAATATCGTTTTTTGTCCAACCCTAACTTCGATACGGCATGAACTATATCCTTTTTGATGAAAATGTTGTCAGGACAAACTTGCTGCCACTTACCTTTATGCGACCGGTCGCCGATATCCGTATCGGGATCCTGACCATCCGTGAAAAATGGGAAAAACGCCTGAAAAAAAAGACGTCCACGCTAACCGAATCCTACCTTTCACGGAAATTTCCCATTATTAAAGAACGCGAGAACATCCTGATCAACGGCTCGGTTTGTCCAAACGATGAGATCTTTGAGGCAGTAAAAAAATTAAAACCAAACCAGCTCATCCTGCATAACGACATAATCATTGCCCTGCACGTGAGGGAAGAAGAACTTGATAAGGTCGGAGATTCTGCTTCGGAAGGGATAGAGGAGATCAGGATAACGGAAGCACCGCTGAAAATTAACTATACCTGGGATGTTTTTGCAAAAAATGACGCGGCTATCAGGGAGGATTTTAAACTGTTAACAAACAACAGGAAATCACAGAAGCTCAGCGCATCCAACCACTGCATCTCCCCTGAAAATATTTTTGTCGAAAAAGGTGCAAAAGTGGAATGTGCCACAATCAATGCCAGCTCAGGACCTGTATATATAGGAAAGGATGCAGAGATTATGGAGGGTGCTGTGATTCGGGGTCCCTTTGCGCTATGCGACCATGCACAGGTAAAGATCCTGGCAAAGATATACGGACCGACAACCATTGGCCCATACTGCAGGGTTGGGGGAGAGGTCAATAATTCTGTTTTCTTTGCTTTTTCCAATAAAGCACATGACGGATTCCTCGGACATTCTGTCATTGGTGAATGGTGCAACATCGGAGCAGATACAAATACTTCAAACCTTAAAAACACTTACGATACCGTTAGGCTCTGGAGTTACGGGAAGCAGACTTTTGTGAATACCCACCTTCAATTTTGCGGGCTTATCATGGGCGATCATTCAAAATGTGCGATCAATACGATGTTTAATACCGGGACCGTGGTTGGCGTAAATGCCAATATTTTTGGTCCTGGTTTTCAACGGAATTTCATTCCATCCTTCACATGGGGAGGAACCGCCGGCCATAGCAATTACAATGTCAATAAGGCAATTGAGGTAGCAGAGATTGTCTTTAAACGCAGGCACAAGGTTTTTGATGATACTGAACGGGAACTGCTGGCCAGCGTTTATAATCTAACCCTGAAAAACAAGTATTTGTAGCCTCCGGAATCTTCGGCACATAACTTGTCTTATCATCTCTCCAGCATGTAATAACGGGAATACTGACATATTGACGGCTCATCTGTCCCGGTATCCATGACAGAAATTTTAATGAAAAGGATATTAGCGGTTGTGTTAAACCGCACCCTTTAACAGTTTGTGAAAGATGAAAAATACCAGCGAAGCACGTTTTCTTGCAATATCAGATATTTTGGATTCAGAAGCAGAATATATTCCATTACTCTCATCCGAGGATGAAGAGGCAATGAACAGCGAAAAAATCCCATCGGTTCTTCCTCTTTTGCCATTGAGGAACACTGTGCTTTTTCCTGGCGTGGTGATACCGATCACGGTGGGAAGGGATAAATCGATAAAACTGATTCGGGATTATTATAAGGGAGATCGGATCATTGGAGTGGTAGCCCAGAAGGATACTGCGGTTGAGGATCCTGGATTCCAGGACCTTAATACCGTGGGCACGGTAGCCTACATCATCAAAATACTTCAGATGCCCGATGGAAATACTACCGCAATAATACAGGGAAAACGCAGGTTCCGGATAATAGAGCCGGTCCAGACCGATCCATATTTTATAGCAAGAGTAGAAGAGTTTGATACACCGGAGGTTAATACCATTGCATCAAAGGAATTTGATGCCCTCATTTCCAGCCTGAAGGACCTTTCAATTCAGATTATAAACAAATCTCCGAATATTCCGTCAGAGGCTGCATTCGCGATCAAGAACATCGAAAGTCACTCATTCCTTGTTCATTTTATTTCATCCAACCTTACCATAGATATTGCCGAAAAACAAAAACTTCTTGAGATCAACGACCTGCAGGAACGGGCAAACAGGGTCCTTATTTACCTAACTAAGGAACTTCAGATCATTGATCTTAAACAGCAGATCCAGAATAAGGTAAAGACCGATCTTGATAAGCAACAGAGGGATTATGTCCTTAACCAGCAGCTGAAAACCATTCAGGAGGAACTCGGAGGCAGCCCGAATGTGCAGGAGGTAAATACACTCAGGGAGCAGGGCAAGAGTAAAAAATGGACAAAAGAGGTTGCCGATGTATTTGAGAAAGAGCTGAACAAGCTTCAACGGATGCACCCTGCTGCTGCTGAATATTCGATCCAGGTAAGTTACTTGGAGACCTTCGTTCAGCTTCCATGGAATGAATATACTGCCGATAACCTGGATCTAAAGAATGTAGAGAGAATCCTGGACGAAGACCACTTTGGACTTGAAAAAGTCAAGGAGAGGATCATCGAGTACCTTGCTGTGATCGCATTAAAACGCGATCTTAAGTCGCCGATACTGTGTCTTGTAGGCCCTCCGGGAGTAGGAAAAACCTCTCTCGGGAAATCTATTGCACGGGCCCTTGGAAGGAAATATACCAGGATGTCGCTCGGCGGTCTCAGGGATGAGTCAGAACTGAGAGGACACAGGAAAACATACATCGGGGCAATGCCTGGGAGGATCATCCAGAGCCTAAAAAAAGTGAAATCCTCCAATCCGGTATTTGTCCTGGATGAGATTGATAAAGTTGCCGGGATGAATATAAGCGGAGATCCTCAGGCAGCGCTGCTTGAAGTCCTTGATCCAGAGCAGAACTCCGCTTTTTACGATAACTATCTTGAAGTGGAATACGATCTTTCTCACATCATGTTCATCGCCACTGCCAATACGCTGAGCACCGTTCACCCTGCGCTCCGCGACAGGATGGAAGTGATCGACATCCCTGGCTATCTTCTTGAAGAGAAGGTTGAAATTGCCCGGCGTCATCTTATCTCCAAGCAAATGCACGAGCATGGATTGAAACAGGACAAGATTGTCTTTACAAAGGATCTTATCCAGAGGCTTATAGATGATTACACAAGGGAATCAGGCGTCAGGGGATTGGAGAAGTCTATCGCTCGGATCATCAGATTTAAGGCCAAATCCATAGTGATGAAAGAAAAGTTCAATCGGGAACTCAGGGCAGAGGATCTTAAAAAGATTATGGGACCGCCTATATTCAAGATCGATAAATACCTGGGTAACCAGATTGCCGGGGTTGTGACCGGGCTGGCATGGACCTCAGCCGGGGGGGAGATCCTATTCATTGAAGTGAGCCTCAGCAAGGGTAAAGGCGACCTGACACTTACAGGGAACCTGGGTGAGGTAATGAAAGAATCGGCTACCATTGCACTGGCATATCTGAAGGCGCACAGCGGCGAATTTCAGATTGACCCGGATATTTTCAGCAAATGGAATATTCATATCCATGTTCCAGAAGGAGCTACCCCGAAGGATGGACCCTCTGCCGGGATAACGCTCTTTACTGCTCTTGCATCTGCTTTTACACAGAGAAAAGTAAAGGACAGGCTTGCAATGACCGGCGAGATTACCTTAAGGGGCAAAGTGCTTCCGGTTGGCGGTATCAAGGAGAAGATATTAGCGGCAAAGCGTTCGAATATAAGGCACATCATACTTTCGAAGGAGAATCAAAAGGAGATTGGTGAGATCAAGCCGGAATATATCTCCGGCCTGGTATTTCATTATATTGAAGAGATGAAGGAGATCAATACCCTGGCACTTCTTAAAGCACGGGTATCAAATCCCCTTGTAATGTCATAACCTGATTACCCTTTTCTGCTCCCGGTTGTTTACGGTTTCAAAGACTATTATATAGCCACCCGATGGTAGCGAGTCCCCTGAAAATATGATTCTGAACCTCCCTTTATCATGAGGCCCGTCAGCAAGTACTTTTACTGTCCTCCCGCTGCTATCGATCAGAGAGATCCTGGCATTTCCGGGCCTGGCTACCTGGTAATTAATCCTTAGTTCCTGGCTGAAGGGGTTTGGATCAGCCTGGAGCAGGTCTTCTCCTTCTGCACCCGGTGACTCCTTAATACTGACAAGTACATTTGACTTTTTCAGTAAAATGTTCCTGAACGGGTCAAAAGAAAGGTTGAGTGGTCGTTTTGCAAAAGTGAGGTCAAAAGATTGCGGATTGATATCATTTATTATCTGGAACAATGTATCTGTTCCGTCATCGAAATTAACGAAGAACTGAACGGGCATCCTGAAAAAAATCGTGTTGACCTGCGTCTGATAAATCGTCAGGTGAATCCGCCATGCCCCCCCGGAATCAGTTATTTCAGCAGTGTTTTCATAAACCGGGTGATCCGGGGAATAGACCCATTCGTCGAAAAACCATTGCATGTCGCTGCCGGCAATGCTGCTTGTCTTAACAACAAAATCCTCGGTTATTGCATTTTTAAATCTGTATGCAGTATCGGTAGCATAACTGTTCATCACTTCGAAAAATAGTGAGTCGCCGAGAACATACCTTAGCTGGTGCAGAACACAGGCCCCTTTGTTGTAGGAGATGGCGACATTATAAAGTTTGTATCCCGGAGGAGTGTGCAGGGCCCATGAAGGATTGTAAAGCGGATAACCGGGATTATTACTCAGGTAGTAATTGGCCAGGAGATTCATTTTATTCTTGTAAACATTATACCCGCTTTGATTTTCTGTCCATAGATGGGCACAGTAAGTGCCAAATCCCTCGTTAAGCCAGATGTCAGCCCAGGTGCCACAGGTAATCATGTCGCCGAACCACTGATGGGAGTGCTCGTGTGCAATGAGATCCCCGTTGGCATAGCCACCCGGCATCAGGTTGACCATTGTCTGGTTCTCCATGCCACCCCAGGGGAATGATCCGTTTAGCGTCGAAAAACCGATCTTTTCAAGCGCGTAATCGCCAAATATTTCAGAATAAAAATCTGTGATTGGTGCAAGGATTGAGTCGGTGATGCCAATATTTTCATTCGGTTTATAATAGAGCAGGTAAGGGATACTGTCATTGGGTTCCGAAAGTGTATGCCAGAATCCTTTATGGATCAGGAAACCGACTTTTGACGAAATGGTAATCAGGTAGGTAGATAGGGGAAATTGAGTTTTCCAGTGGTATGTTAATGTGTCACCATTTGAAGTCGAGTCGTTTAACAGACCATTAGATGCCAGCCTGACCGACGTGGGGACTTTGGCGTGCAGGTCCCATAAAGCCTTGTCAGAGGGCCTGTCCCAGCAGGGTATCCATTTCCTTGCACCTTCAGGAGGACAGTCGGTGAAAACATATCCGGCGGAAGTATAAAATGCATTATCGACCACATTCAGATGACGGTAATAGATTCTTACCTCTGCAGTGTCACCGGGAAGATAATTTCTGTCAAGAGCGATCCTAAGTGTATCATTCGTGTGAACAAAGGAGGACGCATTTCCATTAACAGAATCTATGGTTAAAGAGGAGTTGACGGCATTAATCATGATCATTGAAAGCAAAGAGTCTGCCCTGAATGTTATCTGAATATTTGCTTTGAATGATTTAGGATATGGAGTAGAATAGCATGGAAACAAATCAATATCCAGGGAGTATCTCAAAACATCGAAGCTGTGCTTCATGTAAAAATGCGCGGTATCGGTCTGGACAGTTCTTCCGGCATCCTTCGCAAGGCAGGCCGTAGATGAAAATAAAAGGGCAGATAATAGAAGGAGAGAGAAACGCATAGCTCCCGTCAATGTATTACAAGCTTTTTTGTTTGAATCGACTCACCGGCGTGCAAAGTGTATAAATAGATGCCGGGGACCAGCCCGGAACAATCAAGCTGAATTGAGTATTTCCCTTTTTCTCGGTCATCATCGAGCGGGATAAGTAAGGTGTTGCCAATCATGTCGTTAACAGTAATTTTAACATTCATGGGCTCATCGATTTCGAAGACAAGTGTGGTCGTGCCGGAAGCGGGATTCGGAAAATTCTGAAGCAGATGAACTTTTGACAAACCACCGGAAAGATCTTGTGTCCCAACAATCGTTGTTCCCTCCTTGATTACGATATTCTTGAAAGGATCGAACTGGAGCAGGATGGGTTTTTTTGGAAATTCCCATGAGAACTGCTGGTAGTTGGCATCATTCATAACCCTTATAACGGTATCGTTCTGGTTATTGAAAAAGATTTTTACTTCGATCGGCATTTTAAAGAATGAAGGGTTGGTTTGTACCTGGGTGGTAAAAAAATTGACCTTCCAAATACCGCTACCTATCTCTTTTATATTATAAGTATTTTGATAAGCCGGATGATTCGGTTCATAGATCCACTGATCAAAGAACCATTGATAATCTTCTCCGGTTACAAGATTAACTTTCTGGATGAAGTCAGGTATTGTAGCCGATTTGTATTTCAGATTGGTGTCCGAACAATATGACTGAAGGGTTGAGAAAAAGCCAGAATCCCCGACAGCATACCTGAGCATGTGTAACACACAGGCTCCCTTTGCGTAAGTGATTGCCCAGTCGAATAAAGTATCACTGGCGGGTGTGTGCGTGGCCCAGCCTGGCATAGAAATAGGGTAGCCGGGGTTGTAATTGAGGTAGTCAGTAGCATATGAATTAATGACATTCTTATATACTGAATACCCCTGGTAGCTTTCGTACCAATAGGGTTCCGACCATGTCGCAAAACCCTCATTAAGCCAGATATCAGCCCAGGTTGCACAGGTAATCATATCTCCGAACCACTGGTGTGCATATTCGTGTGCAGCCAATCCTTCACCCCAGCAACCAGGGCAAAGACTGGTCAGCGTCTGGTTCTCCATTCCCCCCCAGACGAACTCATCATTAAGGGTTGCGAAGCCATTTTTATCAAATGGATGTTCACAGAATTTTTCAGAGAACCAATCTGTCATTGCCAGTATTTTACTTGTTACCGGCGCCGGGTTTTCTCCCTGGTTGTAATAAAAACGAATCGGGATGCTGTCATCCGGGTTACTGGTTTTGTGCCAGTACAATATATTTAGTTTAAAGTTCACTTTGGAGGAGATCACCATAAGGTAAGTTGCAATATTCTGGTTGCTAATCCAGCGATACCTGATTGTATCCCCGGTTTTTATACTGTCGGCAAGAATGCCGTTTGAGCCCAGTTTGACAGAAGCAGGAACCTTCGCTGTGAGATCGAGTGTCGCTTTGTCGGAAGGTTTATCCCAGCAGGGAAACCATTTTCTGGCACCTTCAGGCTCGCAATCGGTATAGACAAAACCATTTTTAACATAAAATGCATTGTCTTCAACATTTTTGTGGCGGTAAATGATCCTGATATCGAAGATCTCTCCGGGATTGTATGTTCTGTCGAGGTTGATAGTCAGTCTGTTATTTGAATGTGAAAAGGAACTGGCTGAGAGACCGACCGAGTCGATGATCAGGGAATAGCTTACTGCATCAAGAACAATTGTATTGATTGAAGAATCAGCCTTAACGGTTATGACCTCCCTTCCGGGAAAAGCGTGTGAATATGGAGAGGAATAACAGGAATAAAGATCTATTTCAAGTTTGTAATTCAAAATATCGAAGGAGTGTATCGATACCTCATCAGCACCAAATGACTTATCAGGAATACCTGACATGCTCTGTTTTTTTTGTGAGCAATACCGGGCCCCGTTCATCTGGTCGTCTTCCTGGGACCATGTTTTAGCGGAAATTATTGAGAATAAAATCAGTGGGAGAAGTAATTTATACATGATAATAGTGATATTTATTTTTTTTGCAAAGGTAGAAAAAACCTACCTGGCGTTTTAAATAGTCTATCAATCTTTAATAAAAACCAATACATTTGTCCGGGGTAAAATGAGAAAACTATCCATAATCCTTATCGTTTGTACGCTGCTCCTGCAGTCCTGCAAGGAGCAGCACAATGATCCGGGGAAGAATGTCTTCCGGTATAACGAGGCAGCGAACATAACAACCCTTGATCCCGCTTTTGCCAGGGACCAGGCAATCATCTGGGCTACAAACCAGTTGTTTAACGGGCTTGTCCAGCTTGATGATCATCTTGAGGTCAAACCATGCATCGCACGCTCCTGGGAAATCTCACCAGATGGTCTTGTCCTGACCTTTCACCTGCGCAGGGACGTTTTTTTTCATGATAATAGAGTCTTTCCCGGTAACAAAGGCAGAAGAGTAGTAGCAGGCGACTTTGTATACAGCTTTAACAGGATTGCAGATAAAAGGACAGCCTCACCTGGATCCTGGGTTTTTAACATGGTCGAAGAAAAGGAGGGATTGATTTCTTTTATTGAACAGGACGACTCCACCTTTGTGATTCACCTTAAAAAGCCGTTTCCTCCCTTCCTTGGCATACTTACGATGCAGTACTGTTCGGTCGTTCCGAGGGAGGCGGTGGCTTTTTATGGAAATGAATTCAGAAGGAACCCTGTAGGTACGGGGCCCTTTATCTTTAAAATGTGGAAAGAGGGGGTGAAACTTGTAATGGTAAGGAATCCGGGTTATTTTGAGTTCAGTGATTCTTCCCGGTTGCCTTTTCTTGATGCTGTAGCTGTGACCTTTCAGCCGGATAAGCAGTCCGCTTTTCTGGAATTCATCAAGGGAAAGCTTGATTTCATGTCAGGCATCGATCCCACATACAAAGACGAAGTGCTTGACAGGGATGGACATCTGAAAACAAAATTTACCGATAGGATATACTTGATAACCCAGCCGTACCTGAATACCGAGTACCTCGGGGTCAATGTCGATTCATTAAGTGAGGGGGGGGGGGGCAATCCGCTACTCAATAAAGAATTGAGAAAGGCTATTAGTTATGCCTTCGACCGGGAGAAGATGATCCATTTTCTCAGGAACAACATCGGGACACCGGGAGTATTCGGGATCATCCCAGAGGGATTACCCTCCTTTGACTCACTCCACCCTTATTATGATTATGATCCTGTTGCCTCGCGGTTGATGATAAGCAAGGCAGGATTTTCTGAAGGGAATGGAATCCCCAGTATCACTCTAACTTCCACGCCTGATTACCTGGATATCTGTAAATACCTTCAGCATCAGTTGGCTGAACAGGGTATTGAGATGAACATTGAAATAAGTCCTCCGGCTTCTGTCAAAGAACTCAAGGCCCAGGCAAAACTCTCTTTTTTCAGGGCTTCCTGGATCGCCGACTATCCTGATGCGGAAAATTATTTGTCGATGTTTTACAGCAAAAACTTTTGTCCCCAGGGGCCCAATTATACTCATTTTTCAGACAGGGAATTCGACCGTTTATATGAAGAAGCCATGTCGGTGGTTGACGATTCCCTGCGCTGCAAACTATACAGGAAGATGGAAATGATCATTATGGAACAGGCACCTGTGATCATCCTATACTATGATCAGGTCCTCAGGTTTGTTCAGAAAAATGTAACCGGAATCGGATCTAACCCTATGAATCTTCTTATCCTCAAAAACGTCAGGAAGTTATAGGTTGATAGACAAGCCATCGTATGCGATTTTAACATTTGAGGGTAGTTCCCGTGAAATATCTTTGTATCTCCCCATCTGATGACTGATATGCGTAAGATAGCCCATATCAGGACCGATCTCATTGATAATTGAAACAGCCTCTTCCAGGTTAAAATGGGAATAATGAACCTTTTTTCTCAAAGCATTGAGAACCAGAATTTTTGACCCTTTGATTTTCTTCTTTTCCTTTTCTGGGATAAATTTTGCATCTGTTATATAAGAAAAGTCTCCGATCCTGAACCCAAATACATGCCTTTTGTTAAAGTGAACTGCTTTGATGGGTGTGATGGTAATACCACCGATGTCGATGGGCTTGTTTCCGAAAGTATGCAGGTTGATCTCTGGCACTCCCGGATAGGGATCTTTCCGGAAGGCATAGAAAAACTCACGCCTTATTATTTTCTGGACCTCAGTGGTTGCATAAACATCTGCAGGACGCTGATTTATATAATTAAAAGCCCTGACGTCATCAAGTCCTCCGAGATGGTCTTTGTGACCATGTGTGATAAGTAGTGCATCAATTGAGGTGATTCTTTCGCGCAACATCTGCTGCCTGAAATCCGGACCGCAATCGACGACGATCCTGACTCCTTCATATTCAATAAAAATGGATGAGCGGAGTCGCTCGTCCTTTCGATCGGCTGACTTGCAAACAGGGCATTGGCAGGCAATAACAGGAACCCCCTGAGATGTTCCCGTTCCAAGAAATGTGATCTTCATTATGTCTCAGACTGTTTGTCCAAAAGTAGATAAAGAATTCGAGAAGGTATAGTACGGAAACTCCTTTTTTGTGTGGCGCTTCATCAGACAATAGATTGCCACACATTCCGTTCTTAAAAAAGAGGCCTCATCTGTCATTCCAAAGGCCAAAAATCGTAAATTTGCACATTCATTGATAGGTTAGCTGTGTTTAAAAAGGTTAGAATAAGAATCGGACGTTACTATCTCTCCCGGGAACAGGAGCGTTTGGAGCGTACACTTCGTCTGAGGAATCTGGAGCAGGCAAAAAAAATCGGAATCCTTTATTCTCTTGACGATGTGCCCGATTATGATAAAATTTCACAGTTTGTTTCTGAATTGCAGCATGAGCACAAGGATGTTAAGGCCCTTGGCTTTGTAAAAAACAAATCCCTTGTCAACCGCTTTTTACCTAAACTTTCGTTTGATTTTTTTTCAAAAAAAGATATTTCCTGGTTCTATAAGCCCATTCACAGCAAACTAAAGGATTTCATCGACAAGGAATTTGACCTTCTCATAGATCTGAGTATGAATGAGAGTTTTCCTCTCAAATATATTGCCGGATTATCGCACTCTTTTTGTAAAATCGGCCGGTTCAGCGAAGAAAATATCAGTTACTATGACCTGATGATTGATATTAAGTCCACATCAACCCTTGAAGATTATCTTGGCCAGGTTCGTCACTATCTAACCGTAATAAAGAGTCACGATGGGAAAGAATGACCTTTTCAGGGGAACAGGTGTCGCAATTGTAACACCCTTCACCAGCTCGGGGCATATCGATTTCTCCTCCTATGATAATATCCTGAATCATATTATTGTTGGCGAGGTTGAGTTTGTCGTTGTGCTTGGCACTACCGGCGAAGCTGCAACGCTCTCCACGGAGGAAAAGAGTGAGCTGGTCAATTTTTCGATTCAGAAAATTGCTGACCGGATACCCCTGGTTGTTGGGGTCGGAGGGAACTCAACAGCTGATGTTGTCCGCGCCCTGTCACTTGTTCCGCAAACAGGTGTGGATGCTGTCCTTTCCGTTAGTCCATATTATAACAAACCGCAACAGGAAGGGATATACCAGCATTTCAAGGCTGTGGCTGAGGGCACTTCGCTTCCGGTTATCATTTATAATGTTCCGGGACGGACAGGCAGCAATATCAGCGCCGGAACCTGCCTGAGGCTTGCCGGCGATTATCCTAATATTATCGGTGTTAAAGAGGCCTCAGGCAATTTTGACCAGATTGGTGCCATCATTAATAACCGGCCGGAAGGATTTCTTGTCCTTTCCGGAGATGACGGATTAACCTTACCACTGATCTCTGCAGGAGCTGATGGCGTGATATCCGTCGTTGCAAATGTCTATCCCAGGGAGTTTTCCAATATGGTCCGTCATTCCATTGCTGGCAATTTTGAAAACGCCAGGAAACTCCACTACAAGCTGCTCGATTTTATTCATGCGCTCTTTGCCGACGGCAGCCCGGCAGGAGTGAAGGCGGCACTTGAGGTTAAGAATCTTTGCGCTAATTATTTGCGACTTCCGCTGGTCGGTGTCAATGAATCCACTTATCTGAAAATAAAATCACTTGTAGAACTTATTGGTTGATCCTATGGTAAAAAAGTACGCCCTTCTCCTAGCCATCATATGGCTTTTTGTCCCATCTCCACTTTATTCCCAGGATCGTCTTCAGTCTGGTTACGACAGCATCTTCAACAAATGGGGCGAGATATATTTTAAATTCAATGTCACCTCTGAAGTTGAATTGAATCAATTGACCCGTATCATTTCAATTGATAATTATTCGGACCATACTGTAACAGCCTATGCCAGCAGAAAACAGTTTACCGATTTTCTTGCTTATGGTTATAAGGTTTCTGTTCTTCCGAATCCCGGAGGATTGCTCAGCGAAAAAGAGCTCTCTCCGGATCCGGCAACCCGTTCAGGCAAGGGTGCTTTGGTATGGAATTTCTACCCGACTTACCAGCAATACATTGATACGATGTTCTATTTTGCATCGGCATTTCCATTATTGTGCCGGCTCGACACGATTGGTACTTCGGTCCAGGGCCGCCTAATCCTTGCCCTTAAGATCAGCGACAATGTCAATGTTGAAGAGGCGGAACCTGAATTTTTTTATACTTCATCCATTCACGGTGACGAAACTACCGGGTACATACTGATGCTCCATCTGATCGATTCACTACTGACTACATACGATGTCAGTCCCAGGATCACAGGACTTATCAACAACACAGAAATCTATATTAATCCCCTTGCAAACCCCGACGGGACATATCATGGCGGAAACAACTCGGTCTCTGGTGCAGTGAGGGACAATGCCAACGGATACGATCTTAACAGGAATTTTCCCGACCCGGCAGGGACATATACAGGCCCGAGACAAAAGGAAACACTTGCATTCATGAACTTTGCCGGAAAACACCATTTCGTCATGTCGGCAAACTTTCATGGCGGGGCAGAGGTGTTCAACTATCCCTGGGATTGCTGGACCAGGCTTACTGCAGATGACGACTGGTGGTATTTCGCCGGCAGAGAGTATGCCGACACAGTTCACAAGTTCAGCCCTGCAAGTTATTTCAACCTGATGAACAATGGGGTCACGAACGGGGCAGAGTGGTATATCATATATGGCGGACGTCAGGATTATATGAACTATTACCGGGGATGCCGTGAGGTGACACTGGAGGTCTCAAATACAAAATTACTGCCCTCAAACCAGCTTATTAAGCTCTGGAATTACAACCATAATTCGCTCCTGAATTATCTCGAACGCGTCAATTACGGTCTTCAGGGTGTCATAACAGACACGGTGACCGGTGAACCCATCGATTCGGTGAAGGTCTATATTTCCGGTTTTGACAAGGATAACTCATGGGTATATTCAAAGCTCCCATCCGGCTTTTACACCCGTCCAATTTTTGATGGAAGCTATAATGTGACATTTTCTGCGACAGGCTACTTTCCAAAGACCCTTGATATAACCGTTACCAATTACAGTACAACCATCATGGATGTACAGCTTAAGCCTATCACTTATGGGATCTCGGAGGAGAAATCAACACTTTCGGGTCTGGTTTGTCCTAATCCGAATGGAGGACAATTTACTTTCTTCATTCCTGGTGTTGAGCCTGGTGAGGTTGCTCTCGAAGTCATGAATCTTCTAGGAAAGCCTGTTTTTAAAGATAGGTTTTACCGGGAAAAAGGCATGAATTCAGTGAAGTTGGATATCGGCGAAAACCCTCCCGGAATCTATTTTATAAGTATCTTATTCAACAAGGATTTGTATCTTGAAAAAATCCTTGTCCGCTGACAACCAGTAATTCCTTCAAGGTCTCAGATCCTTAATCCTATCGTAAGTCCAACCCGGAAGGTGATCATGACCAATACGGTCACCAGAATAAAATAGCCGGCTAATTTGATTTTCCTGGGATCCTCATCAAAAAACATATCCTGGATTGTTATGCTCCTGAAAATAACCGGGAGAATAATGAGCAGTGTGCAGGCATTCAGAAGAATATCGAACAGCCTGATCTCCGGTAGTTTAAACAGAAAAATGATAATGTTTCCCAGTAGAAATGGAGCCAGAAACTGGGACAGGATAAACTTCATTCTGTTATATTTATTCAGTACGTTGAAATAGGAGTTGGCGGAAAATAGGAACAGCCTTGTTGTTAGAAGACCTATCAGGAAAAGACTGATGAAGGCAAAAAGGGTTATGATCATTTTCCCGGTATCCATAACAAACATATACATGATCACGTAACCGAAACCCTCGTTCATGATCGATCCGACCAGCATATTGCCAAAAAAGTTAATGACCAGGTGACAGAAAGCCCATAGGACCGCAAGCCTGAGCAACCCTGTTTCTGACGCAACATTGAAGTATAGAATAAAAAGCAGGACCGCGAAGAAAATCGAGAACAGGGGACCGCTGGCAAAGACTGCGGAAACAGCATCGGAAGTCCACTCGTTGCCCCGGATCAGGTAGTCAATATTATAATAGAAAATGACCGTGCTGATATCAAAGGCAGAAGCTGATATTGCTGTTACAAGCAGTGTCATGAAATAGACCACAAAGTAGGACAGGAGGTAGATGGCCAGGGAATTCAGCAAGATGATCCTGAAAGTGAATTTCGGGAAGATCTTTGTAGTCGCATCCACATCGACATTCTGGCCGGGTAGAGTAAAAAGGGTTCCTCTCCTTAACAGGAAACGCATCCTGCGATATGACCTGTAGATGTTTTCCCTGAAGGTCAGGGGGGAACGATCCATAATTTCGAATCAGTATTTATCTGCTACCAGGGGTATGCCTCCGGTAGAATATTTGCCATCGTCCAGTTTTTTTCTGATTTCAGAGAATGAATCGATGGTATAAGTTACATCTTCAAGGGTATGTACTGATGTAGGAATGAGACGAAGCATGATAACTCCTTTAGGCACAACAGGATAGATCACCATGGAACAAAAGATACCATAATTTTCCCTGAGGTCAGCTACGATCTGGGTGGCCTCAACAAGTCCTCCCTTAAGAAAAACAGGTGTAACCGGCGATTGGGTTTTGCCGATGTCGAAACCCTTCTCCTTCAGACCACTCTGAAGCGCTTTTACGATGGTCCAGAGTTTTTCACGAAGTTCAGGATGGTTGCGGATAAGGTCAAGACGCTTAAGGGATCCAATGACCATCGGCATCGGCAACGATTTTGCAAATACCTGTGAACGCATGTTAAAGGCCAGTGCCTTGATGATTCTCTTTTCACTTGCAACAAAGGCTCCGATACCTGCCATTGCTTTGGCAAAGGTCCCGAAGTATACATCAACACCATCCTGAACAAGTTGCTCCTCACCTGTGCCTGCGCCCGTTTTTCCCATGGTGCCGAATCCGTGTGCGTCATCAACAAGAAGCCTGAATCCGTATTTATCCTTGAATTTAAGTATTCCGGCCAGGTTGCCCAGGTCACCGGGCATTCCAAATACGCCTTCTGTGATCACAAGAACACCTCCTCCTGTCTGATCAGCCAGTTTCCTTGCGCGCTTGATCTGCTGTTCGAACTTCTCCATGTCATTGTGTGGGTAAACGAACCGCTTGCCCATATGCATGCGAAGTCCGTCGAGAATACAGGCATGGGATTCGGAGTCATAGACCACGACATCATGGCGGTCGAGCATAGAGTCAATAATAGAAACCATTCCCATGTAACCGTAGTTTAGCAGGTATGCTGATTCTTTTCCTTCAAATGCCGCCAGTTCATGCTCAAGCTGTTCATGATATTCTGTCTGACCCGACATCATCCGGGCGCCCATGGGGTAGGCGAGTCCATATTGATTGGATGCATCTGTGTCAGCTTTCCTGACTTCAGGATGATTGGCCAGGCCAAGGTAGTTGTTCAGGCTCCATACCAGGACGGGTTTGCCTCTGAAAGTCATCCTGTTTGAAATCTCTCCTTCAAGTTTCGGAAAAAAATAATAGCCGTAACCGGCATCAGCAAGCTGCCCCAGCGGGCCCATGTGGTCAACTATTTTATTGAAAATATCCACGGTTAATAAGATTTGGTTAATTATTGCGTTTTATTCATGCGCAAAATTATCATTTTTTTTGATGTGGGAAAGACTACTGCAGAAGGATTCCCGCAAAGCCTTAATTAGTTTATTTCAATCAAAAATTGTACCTTTGCACCATGAAAAACAAGGGGCTCCTCTTTTTCCTGATTGGTTCACTGTTTCTGCTTTATTCATGCGGTTTTCAGAAAATACTGAAGGAAGGATCAGTGGATGAAAAGTATGACGCAGCCATCAAATTTTACAATGAAAAGGATTACTCCAGGTCGCTCCAGTTGTTCGACCAGCTGGTAGGAGTGATGCGTGCCACCGATAAATCTGAAAAAATTTATTACTATTATGCCTATTCCTATTATAACCAGAAAGATTATACCCTTGCATCCTATTACTTCAAACGATATTCAAATAATTTTCCGAATTCACCCCAGGCTGAAGAGTGCCAGTTCATGAGTGCCTATTGCAACTACCTCAGTTCACCGGAATATAGTCTTGATCAGACGGTCACTTATGAAGCCATCAAGGATTTTCAGCTGTTTACAAATACATATCCGACAAGCAAGCGGGTTTCGGAATGCAACGATTTGATAGATAAATTACGTGAAAAACTTGAACATAAGGATTTTAAAATTGCCAGAATGTATTTCAGGATGGAGGATTATGCAGCTTCCATCCAGGGGCTCAATAACATCCTGAAAGAGTTTCCTGATACGCCTCACAAGGAAGAGATCCTTTTTATGATTTTCAAATCGTACCACAAGTTTGCCAAGGAAAGCGTTGAAGAGAGGAAAAAGGAGAGGCATCAGAAGGCGATTCTTGCCTACAATGAATTTGTCGCTCAGTATCCTGAAAGTAAATTCCTGGATGAAGCGGCGACCCTGAAGCAGAAAACCAGAAATGAATTAGATGCGATGTTCCTAAAAGATCAGAAAAAGATCTTACAGGAAGATTTAAAAGGTCAACAAAAACAAAAATAACCCCATGGATTACAAAAAGATTAAAACCGATCTTCATGCCGTGACCCGGAATATTGAGGATTATACAAAGGGTACAAACAATATCTACGAAACTGTGGCTGTCCTGTCAAAAAGGGCGAACCAGATAGGACTGGAAATGAAGGAAGAGCTTAACCAGAAGATTTCAGAGTTCGCAACCACTACTGACAACCTTGAAGAGGTTTTTGAGAACCGCGAGCAGATCGAGATCGCAAAGTACTATGAGCATCTCCCGAAACCTACGCTCATTTCCATAAATGAATACCTGCACAGCGAAATTTATTTCAGGAATCCGAATAAGGAGAGGGCTGAAGACTTTTAACGACGGCAAATGAGTGCTTTGCTCAAAGGAAAAAAGATCGTTATTGGCATTACCGGAAGTATTGCAGCCTATAAAATTCCTTACCTGGTTCGTCTTCTTGTAAAGGAAGAGGCTGAAGTAAAGGTTGTCATGACACCGGTGGCAAAGGATTTCGTCACTCCGTTGACCCTTGCCACTCTTTCAAGGAATCCCGTTATTATTAAACCATTCGACCTGGAATCAGGCACCTGGAGCAACCATGTTGAACTGGGGCAGTGGGCGGACCTGATGGTCTTTGCACCGGTCACAGCCAACACCCTGGCAAAGATGGTAGCCGGATTGGCGGATAATTTTCTCGTCACTGCCTATCTTTCTGCAAAATGCCCGGTACTCATTGCGCCGGCGATGGATCTTGATATGTATAATCATCCTTCAACAAGGAAAAATGTTGAAATCCTCCGCTCTTATGGAAACCGTATCATTGAGCCTCAGGTAGGAGAGCTGGCCAGCGGGTTGTCGGGTCCTGGAAGACTGGAAGAACCGGAAAATATTTTTCGGTATATTACCGACTATTTTACTTTGCAGAAACCCCTGGAAGGCAAGAAAATCCTTGTAACTGCAGGCCCGACATTCGAGAAAATTG
>JBAXRT010000047.1:0-18700 GCA_037131065.1 bacterium
TACCTCTTTCGTCTTACGCCATTGCAACAGCGTATTGAGGTAATTGTACATGTCATTTTCTTTGTCGTTCCTGTCTTCACCGGAGAAAAGATTCCTCTTGTCGCCAGGCCATCCTCCCGGAAAATCCTTACGCTTCATGCCATCACCCTTGTCCGCTCCTGTGGTCATGAGGACCTCTGAACCATAATAGATCTGTGGTATACCGCGGGTGGTCAGCACGAAGGCCATGGCCATTTTGAGCTTCCTTATATCATCATTCTGAGAATCAAGATAACGGTTCACGTCATGGTTCTCGGCGAACACAACCACGTTCAAAGGATGCCTGTAAACAAAATCCTGGGAGAGGATCTCATAAAGCCGAACGATCCCTGCATTCCACTCCTCTTTTTCATTAAAAGCCTTGTTCAGCGCGTCGTACATAGGAAAATCGAAGACCGACGGGAGGTAAGAGTTGTACTTGTCCTTGTTCATGGCATCCTTTTGCCAGTATGCAACGGTGGCCGGGTAGTTGATCCAGCATTCACCAACGATGTTGAAGTTCGGATACTCCTCCAGAACCCGCTTCCCCCATTCTGCCATCATATCCTTGAAAGGGTAGGGGTAGGTATCCTGCCTGATGCCATCGAGCCCTGCATATTCGATCCACCAGATGCTGTTCTGGATGAGGTAGTTTTTCAGATAGGGATTGTGCTGGTTCAGGTCGGGCATGGTCACATCAAACCAGCCTTTCACGAACAGGGTGCTGTCGCGGTGAGAAGCATAAGGATCGGTAACCGAACCGGCCCTGAAGGTCGACCGGGTGAGTTCAGGCCACTGGTTGACCCAGTCGGCCGACGGGAGATCATTCATCCACCAGTGCTGGCTTCCGCAATGATTAAAGATCTGGTCCATGATCAGTTTCATCCCCATCCGGTGAATTGCAATGCCCAGTTTTGCATAATCCTCATTTGTTCCGAAACGTGGATCGATCCTGTAATAGTCGGTGGTTGAATAACCATGGTAAGAGTACTTCGCCTGGTTGTTCTCGAGCAGCGGATTGATCCAGATTGCCGTAGCACCCAGGTTTTTGATATAATCCAGATGATCGGAAATGCCCTTGATGTCACCGCCGTGCCTGCCGTTCGGATTGGAAATATCTGTTTTCTCGATCATTTCCTCTGCGTTGTCGTTTGTCGGATCACCATTGGCGAACCGGTCGGGCATGAGAAGGTAGATCACATCGGCTGAAGAGAACCCTTTTCTTTCTGATGATCCTTTTTCCCGTGTACTGAGTTTATACAAAAATCTGGCGACTTCCTTGCCCTTCACACGGAAGGTTATGGGAGCCAGGCCGGACTTTGTCGCAGGGCTGACGACCATATCAAGGAAAAGGTAGTTCGGGTTAGTCACCCTGTTGATCTTTTTCAGTGTGAAACCCGGGTAATCCACAGTCACCGTAGCCGAGGCGATATCTTTTCCATAAACCAGGAGTTGTAAATCGGTTTTTTTGAAACCAATCCACCAGCCCGGTGGTTCGATCCGGAGCAGGTTTACCTCCTGGGCAGCAACGCTTAACTGCAGCAGGAGAAGGAACAGGAAAATACGGGCTTTCATGGGGTTGTCTGTTTTTTAGGTTTTTTTATTCTTCCGTAAAGGAGGGTCAGATCGGCAAGCCGGTCGGCTATCTCATCACTGAAGTCACTGCTCCTTGAACGCCAGGACCAGTTGCCCGAGGTTGTTCCCGGGAGGTTCATCCGTGCTTCTGAACCGAGGCCCAGCAGGTCCTGCATCGGTACGATCGCGGTATTTGCCACCGAAGCCCAGGCCAGCCGGATGAAGGACCAGTTGATATAATCGAGTTTGGTGTCCATGTAATTAAGCACATAGCGCTGGTCCTCTTCCTTTGCATCCTTGAACCAGCCAAGAACGGTATCGTTATCATGGGTACCGGTATAGACCACGCAATTTTTGGTGAAATTATGAGGAAGATAATCGTTTGCCTCAGAGGAATCGAAGGCAAATTCAAGGATCTTCATCCCCGGGAGAGCCAGCCCGTCGCGGAGCTCCTCCACATCCGGTGTTATCACTCCAAGATCTTCGGCAATGATCTGCAGATCGATGAACTCCCCTTGCAGCGCATCGAAGAAGCCCCTGCCCGGCCCTTCGGTCCAGATACCGTTGATGGCAGTCTTTTCAGCATAAGGAACCGCCCAGTAAGCGGCGAAACCACGGAAATGATCGATCCGGATGATGTCAAAGAGGAGCAGGTTCGTCCTGATGCGCTCGATCCACCACCGGTAACCGGTTTCTCGGTGGATATCCCAGAGGTACAGGGGGTTGCCCCAGAGCTGACCTGTCTCGCTGAAATAATCGGGAGGAACACCGCCTACCCTGATCGGATTTCGCTTTTCGTCGAACTCAAACAGTTCGGGATTACTCCAGGCGTCGGCGCTGTCAAGTGCAATGTAGAGGGGAATATCCCCGATGATCCTGACCTTCTTGCGGTGAGCATATTCTTTCACATCGATCCATTGGATAAAGAAGAGAAATTGCAGGAACTTGTGGAACTCGATCTTCTCCTGCAGGAGCGTTTGAAGTTGTTTCAGGACTTCCGGTTCCCGCCGTTTCACAGGTTCATCCCAAAGATACCACGGCTTTAACCCGAAGTGTTCCTTGATGGCCATGAAGAGGGCGAAGTCGTTGAGCCAGTGAGCCTGTTCCTTGATAAAATTACGGAAACGGACCTTCTCAGTATTATCCGCATGATCGGTGAAATTATTGTAAGCCTTTTCAAGTAGAGGCGTCCGGATTCCCTGTATCGTTCCGAAATCGACTTTTCCCTCATCGTGGATAATGATCCCCTGGAGATCCTCCGCTTTCAGCAGGTGTTTCTTCACAAGGAGATCAAGGTCAACGAGGTTAGGGTTGCCTGCATGGGCTGAGAAACACTGGTAGGGTGAATCGGCATAGCCGGTTGGACCCAGCGGCAGGATCTGCCAGTACTTCTGTTTCGCTTTTACCAGAAAATCGATGAACTTATAGGCTCCCTGTCCCAGCGTCCCGATACCGTATTTCCCCGGAAGGGAAGTGGGATGCAGTAAAATTCCGGATGCTCTCTCTTTCAATGGCATATTTTATTCTTTTTCATATTTACTATTTACTTACTCACCTCATCACCTATTTATCCCGTACTGTTCGAGCACAAAGGTCCACATTTCGGCAGACTTCCGGGTTCGCGGATCAGCCTCTCCCGGTTCTGTCGTTTCATTATTCATACTGGTCCTTAATAGCAGGACCTTTTCACCCGTCTTCATCTTACGTAGTCCCGCTACCATCCTGGCCGGAAGTGAGGCCGACCACTCCGGTCCCTTCATTTCGGCAAAGTAAAACATCGGGGGATACTCCTGTTTCTTTATGTACTGATCAGGGACATAAACCAGTGAGTCGGATCCGGGGTTATCCAGGATGGCTGCCTTGAAGATCCCGGGCTGATCATTAACCGCTGATGCGGCAAAAATTCCGCCGCTGCTCCTGCCGGTGGCCGTGATCAGGCCTGCGGAAGTGTATTTTTGTGCAATGAGAAACCGGGCACAATCAAGGTAATCGCTTGTACCGTTCATCTTTTTCTCTCCACTGCCTTCACTGCGCCAAACCGGTCCACATTCTCCTGCTCCGCGAACAAAAGCCTTTGCCACATAAAAACCCCGGTCGAGCAGGCTGATATATTCAGGGTTGAATTTTACCGGATCAGGCAGGCTGTCTGATCCGGCAGCGACCAGCAAAAGCGGGTTCGTACCATCTTTGTTATCAAGTCCCTGTTTATAAAGGATGGTAACCGGGACATCCCTGCCATCCCTGGATTTTGCAGATAAAAGTTTTGCTGCGTAGTCCTCTTTGTTATAACCGGCCGTTTTGCGTTGCCAGCGTATCATGAGCTTCCGGGAGACCGGGTCATAGGCATAAAGTGTGAGGGGAGTAAGAATGCTTGAATAGCGGAGAAGGATCTTACCTTTGATGGAATCATAGCCCTCATAGGTCACGTTTCCGTCGGGGTCGGGAAAGGTAATCCTGTTCTCCCGCTCCGGCCCCGACCGTGTTTTGATATCCACAATACGAACGGCAGGAACCAGGGATTTTCTTTCAATCATTACAAAATATCGCTTTTCGATGAGCGATAGAGTCCTGGCCGACGAATCACTTTCTTTTGTTTCAGGTATTTTCCTGCCGGCCAGCTCTGTATAAAGGACCCTGCGCAGATCATCAAACCTGTCAAACCAGCCATCGCAATATTGGTTTTCATGACGGATATACTGCACAAACCCGCTGTCCCGGGTGTTCTCCATCCACTGGTAAGGATCGGCAAAGGTCTTTCCATCAATCATGACTTGTACGGGAACCTCTTTTGCCACCGGCGGTTTTGGTGCAGGATGGCATGAGACCAGCAGGGCGATGATCCCTGCAGGGAGGATCATTTGATTCAGATGTTTCATTGCTGACTGGTTTTCCTGTATGTCACCACGAAAAATGTTGCTGCTGATGCAATGGCAAAACAGACTCCTCCGATGATCATGGCACTCATCGGTTTTCCACTGAAAAAGATATCGATCACATTTCCGAGAAGGGCTGAAGCAATAACCTGGGGTATTACAATAAAAAGGTTGAAAATTCCCATCATAACCCCGAATTTGTCAGGAGGGAGGGCAGAAGTCAGCATGGCATATGGCATGGAAAGGATGCTTGACCAGGCAATCCCGATGCAGGCCATGGAAAAAAGCAGTCCGAATTTTCCTTCCATCAGCGGGATGGTCAGGAGTCCGATTGCTCCGATGGCAAGGCATATCATATGCATTAATTTCGGCCCGGTATGTTTTGTTACACGAATCAAAACGAAGGAGAACAAAAAACAGACCGCGTTGTACATGGCGAAGCAGAATCCCGCCCATGCACCGGATGCTTCCATTTCAAGTGTGCCTTCGCCGGCATGAAACACGTTGGCGGCGATGGAAGGGGAAAAATAGACCCAGAGGCAGAACATGCCGATCCACGTGAAAAATTGAACCAGACCCAGCTCCCACATTCGCCTGGGCAGATGCCCGATGATCCTGGCGATCTCCCCAAGACCGAAGGTCCAGTCAAATTTTTGTGACCTGATGGCAACAAGCTCTTCTTTGTCAGGTGGGATCTCCTTCGTTGAAAAGACGGTCCAAAGGACAGCCCCGATAAAAGCAAGGGCGCCTATATAGAACGAGATGGTGACGGAGCTTGGGATATGTCCCTGCCCTGCCTTTTCCTGGGCAATTCCGAACCAGTTCGTCATCATCCAGGGGAGGGCAGAGGCTATAGTCCCTCCGAGACCGATAAAGAGCGACTGGATCGCAAATCCCTGGGAGTTTTGTTCCTCAGGCAGATTGTCGGCTACCATTGCCCTGAATGGCTGCATGCTGGCGTTGATTGTGCCGTCGAGCACCCATAATAGCCCTGCGGCTACCCAGAAAGTTGGAGAGTTGGGCATCAGGATGAGAGCCAGTGAAGCAAGGATAGCGCCAACGAGGATGTAGGGTTTGCGGCGGCCAAGCCGTGTCCATGTCCGGTCGCTCGCCTGGCCGATGAGAGGCTGGATAATGACCCCGGTAACCGGGGCTGCCAGCCACAGCAGGGCTATCTGGCTTGGTTTTGCTCCGAGGTATGAATAGATGGCACTCATGTTGGCCATCTGCAGACCCCAGCCGAACTGGATCCCCAGGAAGCCAAAACTCATGTTCCAGATCTGCCAGAATCCCAGCGTTGGTTTCTCTTTGATCATTCTCGTCTGAATTTTCAGGATGGAGCCTCAAAAATAAGAACTTTCCCGTATTTTTACCACATAAAAATCTCTCTTATGAAGCGAAATCTTTTGCTGATCAGCAATTCAACCAATGCCGGTGAGAGCTATCTTGCCTGGCCAAGAAAATTTATGCAGGAGTTCCTTGAGAAGTTCAGGGTCAGGAAGGTCCTTTTCATTCCCTTCGCTGGAGTGAACCTTACCCCGGCAGGAGTGGAAAAATCCTTTGATGTTTATGAGGAGCGAGTGAAGGGCGTTTTTAAAGAGCTTGGATTCGGCCTTGAATCAGTTCACCGGAAAACGGATCCCCTGCATTCCATTATGCAGGCTGAAGCGATCGTTGTCGGAGGCGGAAATACTTTTCACCTGGTGAAGGTGCTCCACGAAACAGGAATGATGAAAGCGATACATGAGCGGGTCCTGGCCGGGATCCCATTCATGGGGTGGAGTGCGGGCGCCAATGTTGCCTGTCCAACTATGAGAACAACCAATGATATGCCTATCAGTCAGCCCTTCTCCTTCGACTGCCTCGGACTTGTGCCTTTCCAGATCAATCCGCATTACCTGGATGTGAATCCGGCCGGACATGGCGGAGAGACTCGTGAGCAAAGGATCCTTGAGTTTCTGACCGTGAACCGTGAAATATATGTGGCGGGCTTGCGGGAAGCCTCTCTTTTCAGGATTGAAGGAAATAAGATTAAATTGATGGGTGCACGGTCGCTCAGGGTCTTCCGGTTCGGAAAAGAACCAGTCGAAATTGCCCCGGGGAAAGATTGCTCTTTTCTCCTGGCTAATTCCTGATGATCCTTGCTATACCGGTTTCCTTTTCCCTTGTAAAGGCTTTCAGTATATAGATTCCTTTTGGCAGTATGCCGAGATCGAGCGAAACCAACTTTCGCCCGGAGGCATCGACCTGCATAACCCTCTGCCCGTATAAGTTCAGGACCTCAATATTGATAAGATCTTTCAGCGAGAGAAGATTCGCGATCCCGCTTGTGGGGTTGGGATAGACCATGCTGATCAGGTTCTCCATCTCGCCAATTCCGACATTTCCAACTTTGGATACAGAGACAACACGGACGGGATACCCTGTGGCTGAATCTCCCCCGGTAGCTTTTACAATTACCTCAAAGGCAAGATATTTGCCGATATCAAGGGTATCAATGGTATAGGTGATCCGCTCTGCGGTGTCGATGGGAGTCAGGTTGGTCATTTGCTGGTCGTCACACCGGTACCATTGAAAGGTAGTGCTGTCTTCAGGACGCCCGTTCACATCCTCATAACTATACATGCCTGATAGTACCTGGTGGTTTTCCAGTTTACCCTGGATGGCGACGTTGAATGCCCAGGGGCGGGTCGGGACGGAAGGGTTCTTGTCGTCGTACCAGGAGTTGAAAATATTCGGATTCTGGCCCACTGTATCATGGAACGGGTAGATGCGGTTAGGTTTGCCGTAGAGTTCGGCAGTATTCCAGTTTCCGTTGATCCTGAACTTGAACTGCAGCGGACCGTTGTGGGTATAGGCAGTGTCAAGGTAGATAACCAGGGTGTAGACCGAGTCATTATCTGGATCAAAAAGCACGTCGTTGGCACCCCATCCGTTAAAGTTCCCGGCCACATCGAGAAAATCGTTCAGCGGGTCGAAATGGACAGCCCGCAGGTAATATTCCATGTCACAGTTAAAGGTCATCGGCAGGGTGGCCGGGTCGTAGTTGTTGAAAAAATGAACTGCTTCCAGAAGCGTGTCAGGGATCCTCAGCATCCGGTTCGGCTTGTTCAATAATTCAAGCCCGCTGGAATCGGAATTGATCCTGAATTTATATTGCTGGATGGAACCCGGATCAAGGGTGTAAATAATAAAGTAGGACAAGGTAGTATCGATACGGTGGAGGGGAGGAGAGCCTGCCCAGCCATTCATCGTTCCCAGCACCTGCACCGTGTCGGTTGCAGGGTCGAACTGGCCCGATTGTCTGGAATAGGTCATGTCAATTACGAAAGCGGTATAGTTCAATGCCAGCTTGTTCCACCAGGTCTTGATCGTGGTGATCCCTTCGGTTGTAGTAGCGGACCTATTGACCGTCTCCCACAGGGTATCATTGATCCTGAATTTATAATGGTAGGTATTTCCCGAGTCGATGCCGTTGGTCACAATGGCTGAATAGGTGTAGGAGGGGCCCGGTACAAGCGACATAGCAGAGATACCCTGGTCGAGCACGACATAGACAAAATCTGAGTCCGGCCGGAAGATGCCCTCTTCCACGGCTTTGGTCATGTTCACCTGGAAGTTGAACCCGAAGACAGTATCTGAGGTCGTTTCCTGGCTCATTGCTCCTCCGGGTGAAAGAACCCCGGAAAAAAGAATCAGGAAGATGTACACATAGACTACCGGGCTGGAGAAATACGGCAATTTCATACGAGGGATGTTTAGGAAAAAGGTGCGGACAAAGATACAAAATAAAGCGGTTCAAGTCAGGCGCATGAGAACAAGTGCAGTCCTGCTTGTATTATAGACCATCAACCGGTGTGTCGCATCTTCCTGGTTGTAAAGTGTGGTGTAGATCAGTTTTTCATCAATTCTGCCATGGCCGCCAAACTCGGTACTGTCGGAATTCAGGATGATACGGTAATCACCCGGTTCAGGGACGTTGAACATATAACCGGGAATGGAGGCGGAGACATCGAAGTTAAAGATAAAGATCAGTTTGCACCGTTCGAAAATGATCGTTTTGTTTGCTTGATCCATGTTCAGGAGGTTCCCGTATGGAACGTGGAATAACTTCCATTCTTTCGCAAGCCTCAGCATGCTTTTGTCAAAGGCGTAAAGAAAGCGGTAGCGAAGGTCATTGTTCTGCATCAGCGACCACTGGCGCCGGGCATACTGAAAACTCCAGTTGTTCCCTTCCCTCGGGAAATCTATCCAGTCGGGATGACCGAATTCATTCCCCATGAAGTTGAGGTAGGCCTGTCCGCCCAGAGTCATCGTGAAAAGCCGGATCATCTTGTGGAGGGCGATCCCCCTGTCGATCACCAGACTCTGGTCCTTTCTGCTCATTTTGAAATAGATCTCGCTTTGCATCAGCCTGAAAGCGATGGTCTGATCACCGACCAGCGCCTGGTCATGCGATTCACAGTAAGCCACCGTCTTTACATCTGCCAGTCGGTTGGTCATGATATGCCAGAAGGCGCCCATGTCCCAGGCTTCATCCTTTTCCTCCTTCAGGGTCTTGATCCAGAAATCGGGTTCCGCCATTCCAAGCCTGTAATCAAACCCGATTCCACCCTCCCGAATTGGCTGGCACAGACCCGGCATTCCGCTTACATCTTCAGCTATGGTCAGGGCTTTGGAGCTTATCCTGTGAACCAGTGTGTTTGCGAGTTGCAGGTAAATGATGGCATCCCATTCCACTCCCGATTTGAAATAGCCGTCAAGATCCCATACCGACCTGAACCCATGGTCGAAATAGAGCATCGAGGTGACCCCGTCGAAACGGAACCCGTCAAAATGATACTCCTTCATCCAGAACTTCAGGTTCGAGAGAAGAAAACTTAACACCTCCCTCTTACCGTAGTTGAAACATTTGGAATCCCAGTAGGGGTGGTCGCCCCGTCCTCCCGGATGGAAATACTGGTCATCAGAGCCGTCGAAAAGGTTAAGTCCCTCCATGGTATTCTTCGCGGCATGCGAATGGACCACATCCATGATCACAGCAATATCTTGCTCATGCGCCTTTCTGATCAGGTATTTGAGATCTTCAGGTGTGCCGAACCGGGACGAGACAGCAAAATAGTTTGTAACATGGTAACCGAATGAACCGTAATAAGGATGTTCGGCAATAGCCATCAGTTGGATCACATTGTAACCGGAATTTTTTATATAGGGGATAAGGTAATCGGCAAATTCGGTAAAACTTCCTACCCCCTCCTTTTCCTGAGCCATCCCCACATGAGCCTCATAGATGAAGAGCTGATCAAGGCTGCCGATCGAAAAGTGATCTCCTTCCCAGTCGAACTTCACCGGAGGGTTCCAGAACTGCCCGGAGAAATCCACCGAATTGGTATCCTGGACCACACGCCTGATAAACGCAGGGATACGCTCGTGCCATCCCAGGGAGGAATGCACCATCACCTTGACCCTGCTCTTATGTATCAGGCGGTCGTGATAGTGCCGGTCGTCGAGAAAGATCTCCCAGATCCCGTCGCTGATCCTGACCATATGGTTAGAATAACGCTGCCAGTCGTTGAAATCACCAAAAAGATAAAGGTCCTCAGCTTTAGGCGCCCACTCACGGTAATACCATCCTTTACGTTTCCTGTCGTATGTGAAACCAAGATGCTGCCAGGCATCGGCAAAACGCAGGAGGCTTCCATGGCTGGCCTCTATCTCTGCAAGGGTCTGGTTGTACCGGTGGAGTCTGTCGTTGATCTCCTGCTCAGCAGGTTCAAGCCAGGTGTCTTTTTTAACCAACAGGAGTCTTCTCTTTTTAGTGTTTTCCATCCGTTGCTTTTTCGGTGGGCAATGCACAAATTTAACAATAATAATCAATGAAATAAATCTTGTTTTTTCCAGAAAATCAATTACTTTTGGTATAATATCACATTACTCGGGCTCCAGATGAGAGGCAAGTCAAATATTTCGAAGATCCCCTGGCTGTTTCTGATCTTTTTCCTTCTTCTAACTTTCCTGCTGCTTGTTTCAGGACATATTTACTATAAAAAGGAGAAGGATCATGTTAAGAGTGACCAGAATGAGATGCTTTCTGCAGTCGCCACTTTCAAGATTAAGGAGATAACAAAATGGTTTTATGAGAGAAAGGCCGAAGGTGTATTCATCTCCACCAGCCCGGCCTGCCTTAAGCTTTTCTACAACCTGATGAATAATCGGGGAGACTCCCTCTCCCGTAGAGAGATCTTTAAATGGCTCATGCCAATCAAAAAAAATCATGAATACCTTGAGATCGCCATCTTTGATATGGTGGGAACGGAGATCTTCAGGATTTCCGATCCGGGCTGGCGATACACCAGAGAAGATGGAGAGGAGTATCTTAAACGCTCTTCCCAGGGGAAGATCGTCTTCTCTGAGCTGTTAAGGGACAAAAGCACCGGAAACCCATTTCTCAGCATGCTCGTTCCTATCTATTTCAATAACCGCCAGTCGGGGATAGTAGTTTTCAGGATTGACCCGGCTATCTATCTGTTCCCGATCGTTGCATCCTGGCCTTTTGAACGGGTAACGGCTTCAAGCTGTCTGGCTCGCCTGGTAAACGACCAGATGATCTACCTCTACATCCCGAATGAGCAGATTGAGGACATTTCAGCCCTCAGAAGGGATTCAGTCGTGGACGGCCTTGTTCAGATCATTCCGCACACCAATATCTCAACCCTGGTCGAAACTACCGATTTCAGGGGTGTCAACGTGTTTGCCAACTACCTTGACATTCCAGGCACCGACTGGATCCTCGTGTCAAAGATCGATCAGCATGAGATCTACGCCCCTCTCAAGGCCCAGGCCATAAAGGTGATCCTCTATCTTGTGACCATTCTGGTGGTGATGGTGATCATGGGGATCCTTCTGTGGAAGAACCAGCAGCTCCAGTATTACCGCTCACAGTTTGAGCTTCAGTCGAAGAATGCCATGGCGGAGGAAAAAGTCCGCTTTATGGACGCCCTCCTCCAGGAGGTAAACGATGCCATCATCACCTTCGACAAGGATATGATGATCATGAGCTGGAACCGTGGAGCCGAGCGGATTTACGGATGGAAAGCAGAAGAGGTGATCGGAAAATTCGGGGGAGGGTCCCTGCGCGTCGATTTCCATGGTGCTTCCCGGGAACTTGTGCTGAGAGAACTCGATGAGAAGGGAACCTGGAAAGGAGAGGTCATCCACAAGCGGAAGGACGGGACCAATGCCTATGTACTCTCCTCCACCTCACGCCTTCTTGATGAGAAAGGTCATATTCTGGGTATTATTACCATCAACAAAGATATTTCCGAACTCGTCCATTCGGAGAAGATAAAGAATGCAGTCTACAGTATCTCTGAACTTGCCCATTCGGCGAAGGATCTGAACGACATGTACGCCTCCTTTCACGTGGTTATCGGAGAATTATTGGATGCTCCGAACCTCCTCATCGCTCTGCTTGAAAATAGCCGGGAGACCATCACCTATCCCTATTTCGTGGACGAGAAGGAGAGCTCTCCCGGTCCGCATACAAAGGGGAACGGGCTCATTGAATATGTGTTGAGGACTGGCCGGCCTTTACTTGCCAAGCCGGAGGAGGTAAAATACCTTGTCGACCGTGAGATCATTGGAAATGTTACCGATGGCGGGACAGACTGGCTCGGGATCCCTCTCAGGATTGAGAACGAGACTATCGGAGTGCTCGTGGTCAGGAGTTACTCGACGAAAACACGCTTCGGAGAAAGGGAAAAAGATATCCTGACCTTTGTCTCCGAACAGATCGCACTCTCCATCCACCGAAAGAAAATGCAGCAGGATCTAATCGAAGCCATGCAGCGGGCCGAGGTCTCGAGCAGGCTGACATCAGCATTGCTGGCTAACATGAACCATGAACTTCGGACCCCGATGAACGGAATCCTTGGTTTTGCCGAGATCCTGCTGAATGAACTCGAGGATCCTGTCAACAAGTCCAAAGCTGAAAATATTCTTGTCTCCGGGCGTCGCCTGATGGAGACTCTTGATGCGATCATGGATCTCTCTTACCTTGAATCGGACAAGATCACCAGAAAATTTAAACCGGTCTCCGTCGGAAAGACCATCCGGTCCGTTCTCAGGACCTATGATCAGAATATAGAGAGGAAAAGTCTTGAACTGAACTGCAGGGTTGCCGCCGGACTTACTATCATGGGTGACGACCACCTGTTCCAGCACCTTGTAAGGAATGTAATTGACAATGCCATTAAATATACTGATAAGGGAAGCATCACGATCGAGGGGAAGCCGGTCTCCATGGTTGGTAAGGCGATGGCTTCTATCTCCGTGAAGGATACGGGGATCGGTATATCCCCGGAGAATCACCAGATGATATTTCATGCTTTCCGCCAGGTTAGCGAAGGGTATGGCAGGCAGTTTGAGGGTAGTGGTCTTGGGCTAACGATCGGCAGGAAGATCGTTGACCTCATGGGAGGTGAGATCATCCTAAACAGCAAGGTCGGCGAAGGGTCGGAATTTATCATTCTGCTGCCGGCAGTCACTGAAACCGTTGTGCAGGATCCCCTGGATGTTGAGGAGTTACTGAAACCAAAAATGCACAAGGAGCTGGCAGAACAGATGCCTGATGTTCTGCTGGTGGAGGATAACACGGTTAACCTTCAACTCCTCATGGTGTACCTTAAGGAGTATTGCAACATCTACTCTTCCCTCGACGGAAAATCGGCTATACAGATGGCCCAGGATCATAAGTTTGATGCGATCCTGATGGATATCAACCTTGGACCCGGCATGGACGGTATCCAGGCAATGCTTGAGATCAGGAAAAGACCCGGATACCTCGATACTCCTGTCATAGCTGTAACAGGGTATGCCTCGATCGGTGACCGTGACAGGCTGATATCGACGGGCTTTACTGAATACCTGCCAAAACCCTTTACAAGGGAGAAAATTGCCAGCCTGATGGAAGGAATTTTTACCCGAAAATGATGATTGCAGCTATCAATGCCAGTACGAACGGTACCACGACAAGTACCACCTGGCGGTCCTTGGCGATCTGCGCATTCATGGCATCAATCTGCTTTAGGCAGTAAGTATCACTGGATCTGTAGGTGAGCGCTGCCTTGTATTCTTCCCTTGCCGACCGGAACAGATCGATCTTGATAAAATGCCCTGCCCGTTCGGTGTGCTCCCTGAACTTCAGCTCTTCATGGGAAAGGTTCTCTGTTAATTTTTCGTGATGCGACATATTATTTCTCTTAGTTTATTTTATATGATAAACCTACACCGATCATCTCCTTGAACTGGGTCCGGGGCCCCGGCATTTCTGTAGGATCGGTCTGGATCATGACATCGTCGTCGTAGATCAGCTGCGTTTGGATAGAGGCGGCAAGCCATTTGTTCACCTTCATTGTGAGAAGGAGACTCCAGTTGACATCAATGTTGCCAAATCCCTTTAGGTAGTTGGTGAAAAGTTCAAGTGTTGTGCTGAGGTTGATGTTTTTCGCCAGATCTTTATTCAAATCTGCCCTGAGATAGGGGCCAAATTCTCCCCTGATCTGTTTCCCTTTTTCGACCCCGAAGGCACCCTGGTTTGCCAGCGCAGTATCAAGCACGAAGGTAAACCTCCCGGAGGCAGGGGAGAGATAGAGATAGAACCATTTGGCAGGTGTATATGTGATACCAAGTCCTGCTATCAGGTATCCGGGAGCCATGAACTTGGAGATGACGACACTGTCGTTCGGGTAATTATATCCTTTGTCGAACTGTGTCCTGAAATTCACAAGTAAAGTAAGGTACCACTTTTTATTCTGGTGGAGTTCGAACCCGTATGCAGTGGTGAGTTCGATCTTGTCGTTTATCTTATTAAAGCTGGCCTCTTTCGACTTGCCTATGATCTGGAAGCCATAACCCAGGTCGATCGTGTTGGCCCAGGCGTGCTTCCCCTTCTTATAGTTTGCCTTCAGGTTGATCATGGCCGACAGACCCAGTGAATTTTGTCCGCCTGCAGCCCAGTTTGAAAAGGCCGCCTGTGTGAAGGTAAGTCCTGTGGAGCCCTGAATAAACCAGCGCTTTTTGCTGGTATCCGCAGGCGCTCCTGTTAGGGCCTCATCCTTTGCCCTGGATACTTTCTGAATATCCTGGGCAACCAATCCTGAGGATAAGATGGTCATGATTAACAAACATAAAATTCTTTTCATAATCAGGTCTCTTTTTTTACCAATGACTATATACGAATGACGAATAACTATTTTTTCAGCAGATCCCTGATCTCCGTCAATAATGCCTCCGATTTTGTAGCTTCGGGTGGAGCAGGAGCTTGTGCTACTTCCTGTGCCTTCTTTCTTGTAAGATTGTTGATCCCCTTGATCAGCATAAAGATGGCAAATGCAACGATCAGGAAATCGACGATTGTCTGGATAAAATTTCCGATTTTCAGGGTAACAGCCGCCTTCAGAACCTTGCCGGTGGCCGGGTCGGTGACAGCCTCTTTCATGTTGATCGCGATATCCTTGAAGTCAATACCGCCAACCAGCAGCCCGATGGGGGGCATGATGACATCACTGACCAGGGATGAAACGATCTTTCCGAATGCAGCCCCGATGATGATACCCACGGCAAGGTCGATGACATTGCCTTTCATGGCAAATTCCTTGAATTCCTTAATGATGCTCATAGGTCAATGTGTTTATTTACCCGCACAAAAATATGAAATAAATCAAAAAAAAAGAGCACTCCGGAGAATGCTCTTTTTTTTGTACTATACCAGTTGGTCAAGGATGTCAATGGTAGATGAAATTATTGTTGCGATATCCGGCGGCTGTGTTACTGTACCAGTCGGTCATCAGCACACCTCCCGATTCGGCCCATTCAACGAAATGAAGATAGGCTTCATTGATCGGAGTATATTCCGTCGCGTACTCAAAAGTCCCGGGAATATCCAGTGCCCATGGCAGTTTTGTGGATGTCTGGTAATAGAAGAGATTGGCGGGATCGGAAGCATCCTCGTGCGTGCCCAGATAATTGATATTTGCCAGGTCGGTGGGAGGATGGTTGATCAGGTGGTCCTCACGACCTCTTTCCTGGTTTATGATAAGGAAAGGATTCCAGGTATCCAGGCCAATGTCAGCCGCTGTGTAAGTATCTGGAGGAACACTCAAGGTGAGCGTAAGGGTAGTCGGAGTGTAGAAGTTACTCCCTATGATGGTGTTAGCAATACCTGGCATATATTTACCTGCCTTGTCGAAAACGATAACAACGGGTTTTGTTTGTCCTGATTCCAGATGGGTGGTTCCATCCAGGGTGACAAGGGTCCCATTGACGTCATACCCCGTAACATGCAAATTTGCAAGAAGCGAGCCAATTGCGCCAGGTAGCTGGAATCCGAATCCATTGTTCTGGCCGGCGCCTGCGGCACGGACTTCAAAAGATCCGATAACCTCCACTATCTTGTTTGAAGCGTTAGTTACCACCTCGAAACGATAACCGAGAACGAGATCATTACAGTCATAATCACCGGTAGAGGGCCACAGGTCTTCAAATAGCAGTGTTCCTGGCCCTGCAGCAGGAAAGAAATTATCAAATGTTTTCAAAGGATCGTTCGGATAATCATCATTGTTATCCGCAACGCCGTCACCATCGGAATCCAGCGAGGGAATGGGAGCAGGGATGGTGGAGCATTCATGCTCCAGTTCACCATCGTGACCATGTGGTGTGCGATCCTTGATCACACCTGCCGTCGGGGATTCCTCATCACAGTCCCATGACCCGTTCAGGTCCGGATGCGTTCCCGGCACCTTTTTGTCGAAATTATCATGGATTTCGACAGCAGTTCTGGCAGTGTTCCAGCATCTTACTTCATCAATTTTACCACGCCAGTGCGAATTCGTAACCCCTCCCTCGTCCATGGCCCCGATCTTCAGATCTGCGGTGGAGGTCAGGTTGGCGCCATATGCGGGTGAATTGTCTTCTCTTTCAGCAACACCGTCTATGAATATTTTAATGGTCGATCCGCTTCTTTTAAATGCGACATGATGCCAGTTCCCGTCATCAATGGAAGTCATTGAAGGCAGGGTTGAGATGTTGTTGATGTACCCCCTTACTTTACCATCTGAAGGATCGATGTACATCCCGTAATCAAGCCCTTTGGAAACGATTTTGCGTGCCCAGGGATCAGGGGTCCTGTCGGTCGTGTTAACCCAGGCTTCACAGGTAAAAGCACCTGTGCCGGGAGTAAATTCGGCATGATCACCAATCTTCACCGCATCATCAATCCCGTCGAGATCAACGGCCTTATTTGTTGAGGTGAGAACACTTTTCAGGGAGTAAATATTTATATTGATTATTCCCTGATCGAGTTTTATTTTTTTGCCGTTGACAGTAACTCCGGTCATCGAGGTGGGAAGTGAGACCGGAATAATACTTTCGGTTTTGCCTTTTTCAATCATACTTTTATGAAGCATTGCAGATCCGTCGTCTGTTCGTATCTCAATGATCTGGTTCTCATTACCGCTAACGATAAAAGTATACAGAGCCGTCATTTTCCATTGAAAATTTTCAGGAACGACAAGATCATACACGGACCTGGTATTGCCAGGGAGCGGAGCCTGATTATTTTTATTCCTGCAGCCTCCCATGATAAAGATCAAGAAAAGAACACACAGGATCGATGCCTTATTGATGTTCTCAAACGCTTTGTGTCCGATGGTTTTCATTTTGCTCTTTTTTGAGATTATAGCAAAAGTAGACCAGACATGCTATGGACAAAAATTGAAATTAGTAATCGTAGCTGTTAATTAAGTAAGTGTGATCTTACATGGATGTAAATGCTTTTCGGAAAAATCTAAGCAAAGGATCCTTACCCTACTTTACTGATCTTTTCAAGCCGGTCGAAATCCCTGATCTCGATCTGTTTACCGCTTACCGAAAGGATCCCCTCCTTGTGAAATTTCGTGAGGGTGTGAATGACGTTTTCGGTGGAACAGCCTGCGAATTCCGAAAGTTCTTTCCGGGAAAGGGAGAGTGTGAAAGTGTTGCTGTTGTAAATAGATTTTGAGAGATAGATGATCACATCGGCCACTTTGCCATTCACCTGTTTGTGTGCCAGACTGATGAAATTCAGGATGGAGTTCTTGAACATGCCCGTGATGATCTCAAGAAGCGTAAGCATATAACTCGTATTGGAAAGTGCGATCTCCTTAAGTGTTGGGATTTCAATCAGGCAGCATTCACAGTCTTCAACGGCGAATACCGAAAACATATTGATCCCCTGGTTGAAAATGTTCGCCCCTCCAATCAGGGATGGAGCACGGGTGATGGTCAGGATCTGGTTCCTTTCGCTCTCATCCTCAACACTGAACTTAACGATCCCCTTTTGCAAAAAAACAAGATGTGTCGCAGTTGCATTCTGCTTGAGGATGGACTCTCCCTTTCTGAACCTCAACTGGGTCGATTGCTTTTGGAGCTTTTCAAACTCTGATTGCTGTATGTACTTGCAACTTATGATCTTGAAAAGACATGTGTCGCAATTATATAGTTTCAATCTCGATTCGTAGGTGATCATTTTTTTTTCGACAAAGTTAACTAATTCACAATTATAATTGTTATCATAAAAAATGAAAAAATGCAGTTTAATTTATGTGAATGTATCATTCTACATGGTATAGCATAAGTCAGAATACTCATATCAAGATATATAAAAAAAAACCGCCCGGTATATCGGACGGTTCTGAACCTGAAAAAGAATCCAACCCTTACTGTGTGGATCTGTTCTCAGAAATAACGTGAGCATGCTGATGGACCGGCTTGAGAACCTTTTTGTTTGCGTTATTGAAATGGCAATGGCCTTTATCAAGGTAGACTTCGGTATACTGACTGTAAGAAATCCAACCCATCACGGCAATCAGACTGATGATGATGAACTTTTCCATGGTGTTTGATTTTGATGGTTAGTTAATTCGAAAACAAATCTAATTCAACGGGGAGGGGCGATCAAATTATTTATATGACCGCCATATTATTGATTGTGAATAGGGTCAGAAATCGTTTAAACACGATCAGCCAAAAAAGCGGGGAATTCACCGGAAGGGAAAGAGCGTTTAACCCCTAAATCAGGGTGTTGTTAATGCATTGTTAAAGAAAATTCAACCCGGTAGAAAGGGAAAATCTTTAAAAAATTCCCGGATTGGAATGACAGGAAAATGCCTTTGAAACTGGTGATCCAGACAGGATTC
>JBAXRT010000048.1:0-18632 GCA_037131065.1 bacterium
TCAGTACGGTCCCCTGTTTCTTCTTCCTGCCCGAGCGGCCGCTTACCTGGGCCATGAGCTGAAATCCGCGCTCGGCTGCCCGGAAATCGGGAAAACTGAGCATGTTGTCCGCATTCAGGATACATACTGTACTGACATGATCGAAGTCAAGACCCTTGGTCACCATCTGGGTTCCCACGAGGATGTCGATCTTCTGCTGCTCAAAATCAGAAATTATCTGCTGGTACGAATGTTTCGAACGGGTGGTATCCAGGTCCATCCGTTTGATCCTTGCCTTCGGGAAAATGATCCCCAGCTCCTCCTCGATCTTTTCGGTTCCGAATCCCTTCATTTTAATATGAACGCCCTGACATTCCGGGCATTTTTCAGGAACCCGGGTCACAAACCCGCAGTAATGGCATCGCAGCTGATTAGTCTGCTTGTGATAAACCAGGGTAACATCACAGTTTTTGCACGAAGGCATCCAGTTGCAGGTCTCACATTCAAGCCTCAGTGAGAATCCGCGGCGGTTCTGGAAGAGGATCGACTGCTCCCCGCTCCCGAGGGCTCGTTCCAGCTGATCCAGGAGGACGGAGGAGAAATGGGACCGCATGGTCCCTCTTCGTGTCTCCAGTTTCACATCCACCACCTTGATCTTCGGAAGTTCCATCTCCCCGTATCGTTCCATGATCTCGACGAGGGCATATTTCCCGGCGCGGGCATTGAAGTAGCTTTCAATGGCTGGGGTGGCCGATCCCAAAAGGGTCTTTGCTCCCTGGGCGTGAGCCAGCCAGAGAGCGGCATCCCTCCCCTGGTAACGCGGAGCCGGATCGTTCTGCTTGAAGGAGGAGTCGTGTTCCTCATCCACGATCACGAGCCCGAGCCTTGAGAATGGCAGGAAAACAGCCGACCGGGCGCCGAGGATGATGTCGTATTTCTTCCCATCATTGCTGCCAAGCGGTGATTCCATCACCTTGTTCCAGATCTCAACCCGTTCCTGCTCGTTGAACCGCGAATGGTAAACGCCGACCCTGTCGCCGAAATATTTTCTCAGCCTGTTGATGATCTGGGTAGTGAGAGCAATTTCCGGAAGGAGGTAGAGCACCTGTTTCCCTTCATCAATTGCTTCCCTGATCAGCTTGATGTAGAGCTCGGTCTTTCCGCTGGAAGTGACCCCGTGCAGAAGTACCACTTCCTTCCCGAGGAATGACTCGCGGATCTTTTCAAGGGTGGTTTGCTGGAGTGGCGTGAGTTCGATCGTGTCGGAGGATATTCCCTCCCCCGTCTCGCCGATCCGGCTGACGATCCTTTCAACGGTCACGAAGACCCCTTTTTTAACCAGTCCCTCGACCATGGCGACACTGCCGTTGCTCTTTTTCAGCAGTTTGTTCCGGCTAACCTCCCTGGTCTTTTCCGATCCATAGCCGGAAAGATGCACCCAGGTCATCAGCATCTCCAGTTGTTTTTTTGCCCGCTTTTCGAGCTGATCAAAGAGCTCACGCAGTTTTCCCTCCTCCTCCAGGTAGGGGGCGGCAAGGCCGACAAAAATCTCCTTCCTCGGTTTATAGCGGTCTTTCAGCTCCTCCTCCACCACGATGATCCCCTTCTCGATCATGGTCTTGATTACCGGGATGATCTTTTGCTGCCCGATGATCTTTGCCACTTCGCTGATCGGGATGGCCTTGCGGTAGTGCAGTGATTCAAAGAGCATGATCTCTCTCTCGTTCATGGCAGGAAGGTCGCCGGAGAGTGAAGGGCTTATAATGATGCGGGTTTCGCTGGTCAGCTTGAAGGCAGAGGGAAGGGCGGCGTTCATTACCTCTCCGGCGGAACAAAGGTAATAGGATGCCATCCACTCCCAGAAAGTGATCTGCCCTGAGTTGACGACCGGGTGATCGTCCAGTACCGAGAGAATAATCTTGGCTTCATACCTTAAAGGAGGCTCTCCATGGACCCTGCAAACCAGGGCCGTGTATATCTTCCTGGAGCCGAACTGTACCACAACCCTTACACCACGTGAAACCTGGTCAACCAGGTCACCCGGGATCCGGTAGGTAAAAGTGCCGCTCACCGGGAGGGGCAGCAGCACATCGGCAAATAGGCATTTCTGTTCCAAGGAAAGTGCAGGATAAATGTTTTACAGCGCCAGTATCCTCGACATTTCGAGCATTTCGTGGTTGATGTCCTTATGGTGTTTGATAGCATTTTCGAACGGGGTGAAAACCACCTTTTTATCGATGATGCCGGCCATGGAGCCGCGCTGGCCGTCGATCAGTCCTTTTACGGCAACCGTTCCCAATGTGCTTGCCAGGACCCGGTCGAAGGCGCTTGGTGCGCCCCCCCGCTGGATATGGCCCAGCACCGTAACGCGTGCATCCATCTCGGGGATCACCTCCTTCACTTTGCGGGCAACCTCGTAAGCTCCACCTTCTTCATCACCCTCTGCCACGATTACGATGCCGCTGGTCTTGTTGCGGCGCCAGTCGTGTTTCAAAAGCCGGGCCAGGTTGCTTATATAGGTGGTTGTTTCCGGTACAAGGATGAACTCGGCGCCGCAGGCGATTCCGCTGCGCAGTGCGATGAACCCGGCGTCGCGTCCCATCACCTCGATGAAAAAGAGGCGGTCGTGGGAGGTTGCCGTATCACGGATCTTATCTGCTGCCTCCACCACGGTATTGATTGCGGTGTCATAACCGATGGTCGCATCGGTGCCGAACAGGTCATTGTCGATCGTCCCGGGCAGACCGATAATTGGAAAATTAAATTCATTGTCGAAAATCTGGGCGCCGGTAAACGTTCCGTTCCCGCCAATGGCGATAAGCCCGTCTATCTTGTGGTCCATGAGGTTCTGATAGGCCTTTAGGCGGCCTTCATACGTCATAAAACGCTGGCTCCTGGCGGTTTTCAGGATGGTCCCCCCGCGCTGGATGATGTTGCTTACCGAATTGCTCATCATTGGTTCAATCTGCCCGTCGATCATGCCTTCATAACCACGGTAGATCCCGCAAACATCGAGTCCGCAAAAGATACCCATCCTGACAGTGGCGCGTATGGCAGCATTCATTCCCGGGGAATCGCCGCCGGAGGTCATCACACCAATTTTCTGAATTTTTGACATGGAGATCGGTTTTATTGAAAAGTAAAATTACGGATTTCGGGGCACTTCAGCTCTTGTTGTTGAAAACCTTTTTCCCTTCATAGAGATTGAAGGCAACGAAGCGGCACTCCAGCGGACCATTGAATACCGTTATCTTTTTTGATGGTTTCAAGCCGATGAATTTGATGGCCTCCAGGTCGGCGGAGATGAGCCATGCCTGAAACCCGGAATATTTCCTTTTAAGCACGTTCCCGATCATCTTGTAAAAAGCAATGTTGTCGTCGAGTTTGAGCCGTTCGTCATACGGGGGATTCATGATGATGAAACCTTCGGAAAAAGGTGGTTCCGACTCCTCGAAGGTGTCCTGTTCCAGTGTTATTTCGTTTTGCAGGCCGGCCGCAGCGATATTCTCTTTGGCTGCTGCCATTGCCCTGGCCGACCGGTCGAGACCTGTGATCACTGTGCCGGAAGCAACAATCTGACCATCCGTCTCCCCTTTCACAGACCTCCACAGTTCAGCATCAAAATTTTTCCATTTCATGAATCCGTATTCGTTGCGCAAAAAACCGGCCGGGATCTTCTTCGCGGCCATAGCCGCCTCGATCAGGAAGGTGGCGGAACCACACATGGGATCAAGCAACGATGTTTTTTCGTCCCATCCCGACAGTTTGAGCAAGCCGGCCGCCAGCACTTCGTTGATCGGTGCCAGTCCGGTTGTTTTGCGGTAGCCACGCCTGTTCAGGGTCGTTCCGGAGCTGTCGAGGGAGAGTGAGCACAGGTTTTTATAAAGATGGACATTGACCCTCAGGTCGGGGTTATCAAGATCCACCGAAGGACGCGAGCCGAATTTATCCCGGAGGCGGTCGACAATGGCATCCTTTGCCTTCTGGGAAACATATTGAGAATTGGTAAAAACAGTGAAAGAGATCACTGCATCCACAGCGAGGGTTTTTGTGGGATCGAGGTAATCTTCCCACGGGAATTCATGGATCCGGTCGTAAAAATCCTTCTGTTCCCTGACTTCAAATGAAAGCAGGGGCATGAGGATACGCAGGGCGGTCCGGCTGAGGTAATTCATGCGGTACATAAGCTGCATGTCGCCCCTGAAGGAGGCAGCGCGCTTCAGGGTCTTAACTTCCGAGGCTCCGAGGCTCGTAAGCTCGTCGGCAAGTACATTCTCCAGCCCGGATATGGTCTTTGCGAGGAATTCGTATGTGACGGGTGATTCCAGGTAAATGAATTTGACGGGGAAATTAAGGATTTTTTCTTCACCTGAGGCAGGATTTGTACCTTTGCCGAAAGGTTTTCCTGCATGAATTTTCGCTCCGCGCTGATTTCATTTCTTCTCCTTTTTTTGTTTTTTCCCGGCCACAGCCAGGAACTCTATTATATTTCCGGGAAGATCGTTGACTCGAAGACGCACGCCCCGATGGCCTTCGTGAATATCGTGATCAACAACAGCAATTTCGGTGGCACCACCGACATCGACGGAAAATTCAGGCTTAAGACGAGCCAGAAGATCAGGACCCTTGAATGTTCTTATGTCGGCTACCGGACCCTGACTTACCAGGTTGGGAATAAAACCTCCGGTCTGATCCTCGAACTTGAGCAGAAAGAGATCGACCTCCGAGAGGTGGAGATACTTCCCGGTATAAACCCCGCCCACCGAATCATCCGGAATACCATCGAAAACCGCGACATCAACGACCCTGAAAAAGTCAAATCCTTCTCTTACACATCATATGACAAGACCATTTTCACGGTCGATTCCGACACAACCATTAAGGAAGACTTCTCCGCCCTGGTCGACACCTCCATGATCAAGCAGTTAAAGGGAATGGATGCAAATTTAACGCCACCCGGCGACTCCCTGAAGATCGACTCTGCAACAATTGATTCTGCCTCGAAGATCATAGACCGGCTGATCGGCAAGCAATACCTTTTCCTGATGGAAAATGTAACCAAGCGTAAGTTCATGGCGCCAGACAAGAACTATAACAAGGTTATCGCCACAAAAATGTCGGGATTCAAAGATCCGATACTGGTTTTCCTTGCCACACAGATCCAGTCCTTTTCCTTTTACCATCCGTTCATCACCATTTTCCAGCGGGATTATGTGAACCCGATCGGGGCAGGGAGCCTCAGCAAATATTTCTACAAGCTTGAAGACACAACCTATACGGGAAAGGATACGGTATACATCATCTCTTTCCGCCCAAAGAAAGGGACCAATTTCGAGGGGCTGAAGGGGGTCATCGCCATCAACACCAACCACTGGGCGATCCAGAACGTAACGGCAGAGCCTTACTCCGGTGATGGCGGGCTGGTGATCCGCATCAACCAGCTCTATGAATTCATCGACAACCGGCAGTGGTTCCCGATCCAGCTGAACACCGATGTCTCATTCAACAACCTCCGGATCGGCAAGTACAAGGCGGTCGGCAGCGGGCGAAGTTATATACGCGATATCGTGCTGAACCCCGACCTGGTGCGGCGGGAATTCAGCAGCATCGATATTGACGTGGACAAAGACGCCACCATTCGTGATGAAGCATACTGGAACCAGTACCGGGTCGACAGCCTGACACCCAAGGACAGGGAAACATACAAAGTGCTTGACAGCGTAGGCAAAGCAAATAATTTTGACAAGGCGTCAAAAACCCTCCTGGCCCTCATCTCGGGACGCCTGCCCCTTGGACCCATCGACCTTGATATTGCCCGGTTTATCGGCTACTCCACCTATGAAGGGATCGTGCTCGGGATCGGTCTGCATACCAATGATCGCCTGTCGACCTGGTTCAAAGTGGGCGGATTTTACCAGTATGCTTTTGCCAGTAAAACCTCAAAGTTCGGGATTGATATAAGTTTCCTCGTAAACCGGAGGCATGATGTCAGGATCGATGCGGGATTCAGCCAGGACCTTTTTGAGGCGGGAGGGGTTCGCTTCCCGAACAACAGTGAGACTTTGCTCGACGGAAATTTCAGGTCACTGATGATCAAAAAGATGGACCTGACCAGGAGTTTTGATCTCTCATTCCATTTCAGGGCACTGAAATTCATGCTGTTCAATTTGACATTCAACCATGATTTTAAACAGACCGGCACCTATGACTATGCAACCCAGATCGAAGGTGTCACATTATTAAAGAATGAATTTATTTTTACGGAGATCGGGGCAGGCTTCAAATGGGCTTACGGAGAAAAGTTTCTGCAGACACCCAAGGCGAGGATCTCGCTCGGGACAAATTACCCTGTCGTGTTTTTCCAGTATACCCGGGGGATCAAGAATTTCCTCAGTGGCCAGTATGATTACAACAAGTTTGACCTGAAGATCAGGAAGACCTTCAACATCAAGTTCCTCGGAAAATTTTCCTTTCAGTTCAATGCAGGGTATGTGGACGCGGCCATCCCGGCCTGTAATCTCTATTACGGGAATGCGAGCTACCGGCTGATCACCTTTTTTGCCCCCTTCAGCTTTGCCACGATGCGCATGAACGAATTTTTATCAGATACCTACCTTGGCCTTTACCTCTATCATGATTTCGGATCCTTGCTTTTCAAACCAAAAAAGTGGTTCCATCCCGAATTTGCCATTGCACAGAATTTCGGAATCGGCTGGCTGTCAAACAAGGAGAAATACAGTTATATCTATGGCACCCGGGAGATGAATCTTGGATACTACGAGTCGGGATTGCTGATCAACAACATCATTAACATAAAACTTCTTAATATAGGTATTGGTGCATTCTATCGCTGGGGGCCTTACTCCTTTGATAATGTTGGGGATAATTTCGCTTACAAGGTCTCCATCTTTTTCCCAATGTCTAAACTGAATTAACCGGGTGATTTTTTCGCTGCTTTTGTACATATCAATAATTCTTTATATTTGCGACTGTGATCCACCATCAACTCATGTTTCATGGAAGAAAATCACGTTGAAAAAAAGGCGGGAGATCCTGAAAAAGAAGGGGGTACTTCCCGCCGGGATTTTTTAAAAAATCTTGGTCTTGCCGGGGCCGGGGTTGTAACAGGCGCGGCGGCACTTTACACCGGTCACCTTGTGGAAGGACAGAAAGAGTCCAACAGCGAGAGCCAGATCCTTCTCACACAGGACGGCAAGCTGGTAAGGGTTGATTCCCTGGAGCTGAAGGCCGTGGAGAAGACCGGTGAGGCGCTCCTGGAGGCAGAAGGGCGCGAGGGCATCCCCGGCCGCCGTTGGGTACTGGTCGTCGACCTTTCACACTGCAGGAATGCACGCAAATGTATCCTGGCCTGCCAGGATGCCCACCAGCTGCGGCCCGAACAGTACCATGTGAATACGCTGCAGATGCAGGATTCGCCCAACACGGCTCCCTATCACATGCCAAAGCATTGCCAGCACTGCGACAACCCGCCGTGTGTCTCGGTATGCCCGGTGGATGCCACATTTAAAAGGCAGGACGGGATCGTGCTGATCGACAACACCCGCTGCATCGGCTGCCGCTTCTGCATGGCTGCCTGTCCATACTCGGCCAGGATCTTTCAGTGGATTGAGCCAAAGGATGCCGCCAAATATACAGGACAACCCTATAATGTCGAACTGAATGTTCCCCAGAAACTGGGCACGATCTCAAAGTGCCTTTTCAGCGCCGACCAACTGCGTGAAGGAAAACTTCCTTACTGCGTCAGCGCCTGTCCGAACGGGGTTTATTATTTCGGGGATGAAAATGAGGATGCCGTTACCAACGGAACGACCAAGGAGACCGTGAGGCTCAGCAGGCTTTTACGCGACAACGGCGGGTACCAGCTGATGACCGGGCTCGGGACCAAACCGAGGGTTTACTACCTTCCACCGAAGAACCGCCTCTTCCCTTTTGAAACACCGGCTGGCGAAAAACCTGAAAAATCGTGAAAGTCATGAACGAAAAAGAACCCTCCTTCGACAAGATCGTCCACGACCTCACGCGGCATATCCGGATCAATACCGGGTTTATCGCCTGGATGGGATTCCTTTCCGTATCCCTGCTGGTCTGCCTCTATGCTTACACCCTTCAGCTCAGGAACGGGCTCGGAGTCACCGGGCTGCACGATTATATCTCCTGGGGAATTTATATTTCCAACTTCGTCTTTTTTGTTGCCACCAGCCTCATCGGAATGCTGATCAGCGCTGTGATCGGCATGATCGGCATGAAGTGGGTCACCCCGCTGACCAGGATTGCCGAAACGATAGCGGTAGCCTTTGCCGCCGTAGCCGGTCTGGTCATCGTTTCCGATATGGGGCGCCCGGAGCGGCTTGCCTATGTTTTTATCTATGGCAGGTTCCAGTCACCAATCCTTTGGGATGTTACGGTGGTCATGACCTATTTTACACTGAGCCTCCTGCTGCTCTTCCTGCCAATGATCGGCGATCTCGCTGTCATCCATAAAAAAGTCGACACACTTCCCAAATGGCTGAAGCCCGTTTACAAGATCCTCTCCCTCAACTGGACCGACCTGCCGGAGCAGAACAAGATCATTGCCCGCGCAGTAAGGATCCTGCTGATACTGGTCATCCCGGCCGCCCTGGCCATCCATACGGTAACCTCGTGGCTTTTTGCAGTAACGCTGCGGCCTGGCTGGGACAGCACCATCTTTGGACCCTATTTCGTTACCGGTGCCTTTGTCGCCGGTTCCGCCGCAGTGATCATCCTCATGTTCTTCTTCAGGAAAAATTACAAGCTTCACGATTATATCACCGATCTGCATTTCAACAACATGGGAAAGGTCCTGGCCCTCGTTTCCCTGGTCTATCTCTATTTCAACCTCAACGAATTCCTTGTTCCGGGATATAAACTGAAACAGGGTGATGCCATCCATCTTCACGAACTCCTTACCGGCAAGGAGGCCGTCCTCTTTTGGGTGGTCCAGATCGGTGGCCTTGTTGTTCCAATCCTTCTGATGCTGTTCCGGCGCTTCCGCAAGCCCTTGCCCATCATGCTGATCTCTATTGCCGTGTTTATCGGTGCCTGGCTGAAGCGCTATATCATCGTTGTACCCACTCAGGAACATCCCTTCCTGCCGATCCAGCACGTTCCAGGAAGTTTTATGGTCTATTCACCGACCCTTCCCGAGATCCTGATCACCATTGCACCCTTCATTCTTGTCCTGATCATCATCACCCTGATATCGAAATTCTTCCCGGTGATCCCCCTCGTCGAAACAGCCAGGGAGAAAGGGATCGGAAAGGTTATCATGATCATTATCTTCTTCACGCTGTTCACCGGTTCAAAGGTGACCGCCCAGACCTGGGTAGTGCCCGAAGAGAGCAAGGAGAAATCAGCCCCGTTCCTTTTCACGCCTGAGATGCAGAAACAGGGTGAGAATCTCTATCAAAGGAATTGCCAGTCGTGCCATGGTCTTCCGGGAAAGAACAACTTCGTAAAGCTGACACCGCCTCCCGGCGATCTCTCGACCGACAGGGTCCGCACCCAGACCGACGGTGAGCTCTTTTACCGGATCACAACCGGGAAGACCCCGATGCCTGAATTCCGCAATGTTATTTCAGAGGAGGAGCGCTGGTGGGTTGTCGCTTACCTTCGCACTTTCCATCGAGGATATGTGCAACCGGAACCCATTTCCGGAAAAAGCATGGCCGGAAAAAAGGTCTCTATCTCGATGGAGTGGGTAAAAGAAAAGAACAAGATCAGGGTATTGGCCCTGGAAGATAAAGGAAAAGAGGGAAAGCAACCCGTTGGGGGCGTTGAGATCCTGCTCTTTGCCAAACGATATTTCGGGAATATGCAGTTGGGCGATCCCAAAAAGACAAATACAAATGGTATAGCCCAATTTGATCTCCCAGCCGATCTGCCGGGTGATAAAACCGGGATGGTCGATCTCATTTCCCGTGTGAATGATCCGACAGGACAGGTCTCAGAGTCAAGAACCACAGGAAGTTTCGCCATCGGGATCCCCACGGATAAACCAAGCCTGATCGCAACGAGGGCCTGGTGGACCACGAGGGACAAGGCTCCTGTATGGGTGATCCTTACTTACGCAGGATCGGTGGTCATTGCCTGGGGATTTATCGTCTATATTCTCTTTTCAGTCATCAGCATCAGAAATATTAAAAAACAGTAAAACATGAAAAACCTGACAACAATCGGACGCTTTCTTTTTGCCTTACCCTTCGGGATCCTGGGGCTGAACCATTTCTTCATGTATAATTATTATGTCGGGATTGTCAGTTCATTTATCCCCGGAGGAGGATTCACTGTCATCATTGTGGGTCTGGCGCTCATCGCCGCGGCAATCTCGATCATTGCAAAAAAGTTCATCGTCATCTCCTGCCTGCTGCTTGCCCTGCTGCTGCTGGTGTTCATCTGCACCATCCACATTCCCGGCCTCTTCTCTGCCAGCCCCGAAATAATGACAATTTCGGTGATTGAACTGTTTAAGGATACTGCCCTGATGGGCGGCGCCCTCATGATCGCAGGAATTTATAAAGAAGAAAAGTAATCCATTTTTAAAATCTGCAGTATGTACAGGAAAATATTTCTGGTGGCTTGTCTCCTCCTTCTTTGGGGAGGCATCACCACGAATGGCCAGACGGATGTCCCCGACACCCGTGTTGGCATCGACGAGCATCTCGACAGCATCATCCCCCTGAACCTGACCTTCACGAATGAGCAGAATCAGCCTGTCCAGCTGAAGGATATCATCAAGAAACCGACCCTCCTTATCCTGGTCTATTTCGATTGCCCGGGGATCTGTCCTCAGCTTCTGTCGGGCGTTTCAGATGCAGTGGAAAAAATCGATATGCAGCTCGGAAAGGACTACCAGATCGTGACTGTAAGTTTCAATTATGATGACACACCGGCCAAGGCGGTGGAGAGAAAGGTCAATTTCCTGGGTCCCCATACAAAACCTTTTGCCCCGGAATGGCACTACCTTACCGGCGACAGCGCCAATATCTATGCCCTGACCAACGCCGTGGGATACAAATTCGTGAGGGCAGGTAACGACTTCATCCATCCGAGCTGTATTATGGTGTTAAGCCCGGAAGGCAAGATCACCCGTTACCTTTATGGCGTCACCTATTTACCTTTTGATGTGAAGATGGCTCTCCTGGAGTCGCAGAAGGGGTTATCACGGCCCACGATCAACCGGGTGTATGAATATTGTTTCAGCTATGATCCGGAAGGGCGGAGATATACCCTTGAGGTGACCAAGATCAGCGCCACGATCATCATTTTTCTGGCCGTGATCCTATTTCTCATACTCCTCCTGCGTTCGAACAAAAAGAGAAAACAGAATCAAAAGTCTGTGTAACAGAAAAAATAACGGATAAGAAACATGATGGCAGAAACTTCTTTACATCCTGAAGGAAACTACCTCGAGAACAGCGGAAAGCGGAAAGGGATCATGGCCTGGCTCACCACTACCGACCACAAGCGGATCGGACTGATGTACCTCTATGCCATGATGGTCTTTTTCGTGGTCGGGGTTATCCTTGGTGAGCTGATGCGCCTGGAGCTCTTTAAGCCCGGGCAGCAGTTCTATGGTCCGCAGGTCTATAACGGACTCTTTACGATCCATGGGATCATCATGATCTTCACCGTGGTGATCCCCGGACTTACGGTGGTCTTCGGCAACTTTATCATGCCCATCCTTATCGGTGCAAAAGATGTGGCATTCCCGAGGCTTAACCTGCTCTCATTCTACCTTTTCATATTGGGAGCGGTTGTTGCCGTAAGTTCCCAGTTCATGGGCGGCGGCCCCCCCGATACAGGATGGACCTTTTATGCCCCGTACAGCATCCAGAGCCAAACCAATGTGGTGGCAGCAGTACTGGGTGCCTTCATCCTCGGCTTTTCCTCGATCCTCACCGGTCTGAACTTTATTGTGACCATACACAGGCTTCGTGCCCCCGGCATGACTTTCTTCAAGATGCCCCTCTTCCCGTGGGCCGTTTATGCCACCGCCTGGGTGCAGGTCCTCGCAACGCCTATCGTTGGTATTACCCTGCTGATGATCATTGCAGAACGCTGGCTGAAGATCGGCTTCTTTGACCCCTCGCTGGGCGGAGACCCGATCCTTTACCAGCACCTCTTCTGGATCTATTCCCACCCGGCCGTTTACATCATGATCCTGCCGGCGATGGGAGTTATCACCGAGATCATACCCACCTTTTGCCAGCGCAAGGTCTTCGGTTACAAGGCCATCGCCCTCTCCAGCCTGACGATCGCCGGGGTCGGGTATTTTGTGTGGGCTCACCACATGTTCACCTCAGGCATGAGTTTCACAGCCCAGTGGGTTTTCTCCCTGCTTACCTTCCTGGTTGCCGTTCCAAGCGCCATCAAGGTTTTCAACTGGGTCACCACCATGTACAAGGGGGCGATTGACATTAAGCCACCGTTTGTTTATACCCTTGGGTTCATCTTCCTGTTCATGATCGGTGGCCTTACCGGTCTTGTGCAGGGTTCACTGGCTACCGACATTCATGTGCACGATACTTCTTTTGTGGTGGCCCATTTCCATTACATCATTTTCGGCGGGGTCGGTTTTGCCTTCTTCGCCGCCATGCATTACTGGTATCCGAAGATGTTCGGCCGGTTATACGACTATACCATGGCCAATGTCGCTTTCGTGTTTTTGTTCGTTGGTTTCAACCTTCTCTATTTCCCGCAGTTCATCATCGGGATGATGGGAATGCCGCGCCGCTATTTCGATTACCTGCCCCAGTTCACCTTCGGTCATCAGCTTTCGACGATCGGAGGCGGGATCCTCTTCATCGGGCTTGTGATCATGATCTACAACCTTTTCAGGAAGAACGGAGCCAAAGCAACAGCAAATCCCTGGGGTGGCAATACACTTGAATGGACCATCCCCTCTCCTCCGCCGGTTGAAAATTTTGATGTAATGCCGGAAATGAAACCGGGGGATAAACCTTATGACTATGAATGACGAGTGACGAATGACGAATTATTCTGGGAATAAAAAGTAATCGTAAATCGAAAATCGTAAAATCGTAAATCGAAATATGGAGCATCGAGATGATATTGGTTCAAGATTGGGGATGTGGGTTTTCATCTTCACGGAGATCCTGCTCTTCGGCGGATTGTTCCTGGTCTACGCCGTGATGAGAAGCAAATACAGCACTGAGTTTCACATGGCTGCCCTTCACCTGAATACCTTTATGGGCGCCCTTAATACGGTGGTGCTGCTGGTGAGCAGCGGAACGGTTGCCATGTCGCTGACAGCCGTACAGAAAGGGAATAACCGTTTAGCTGTCAAGCTCCTGATGATCACCCTGGTTTGTGCATTGGTCTTTCTGGTGAATAAATATTTCGAATGGGGTCACAAGATCCACATCGGGCTCTACCCGGGATCCGACCTCATGCTGACCCTCAGCCATGGCCAGGTGATGTTTTTCAGTCTCTATTACTTTATGACAGGACTGCACATGCTTCATCTAGTCATCGGGGCTGTCCTCCTTACGGTGGTGATGTTCCGGGTGCAGTCCTGGCACATCAACCGCGACAGGTTCGTCCTGCTGGAGAACGGCGGATTATACTGGCACCTTGTGGATCTAATCTGGATCTTCCTGTTCCCGTTGCTTTACCTGATAACCTAAACTGAAGACCAAAACAGAAAAACATGTTAAGCGAAACAACCCATATCACCTCCTACAGGACCTATATGGTCGTCCTTATCTCGCTGCTGATACTCACCTCCATCACCATTACCGTGACCTGGATCGACCTTTCGGCATTTACAGTTCTGACCGCCCTGGTGATTGCGTCGGTGAAAGCCACGATTGTGATCAAGTATTTCATGCACCTGAAATTCGAGTCCTCGCTCTTCAAAATACTCGTTGTTATGGTGCTGCTGATCTATGTGCTGGTAATCCTGCTGCTGTTCTTTGATTATTTGTTCAGATAGGAGGATAGGAAGATAGGAGATGGGAGATGGGAGATGGGAGATGGGAGATGGGAGATGGGATAAAGGAGATAGGAAGATTGGTGGGTAGGAAAACTGCAGACTTCAGGCTGTCAACTTTGGCGAATAAAGTTACTAATGCAAATTGAACGAATAATCTTAACAAGATAAAAGATGTCTGGAACTTCCAATTTCGTTGAGGGGGTCGACCTTGCTTTCAAGATCATTTACGGGATCTCCGCATTTTTCCTGGTCGGGATCACCACCGTGATGTTGTATATCGTGATCAGGTACCGCAGGAAGAAACACCCCAAAGCAGTCCAGATCAGGGAGAACCCGGCCCTGGAGATCACCTGGATCGTTATTCCCATCATACTGGTATTGCTGATGTTCTATTACGGCTATGTTGCCTACACCCCGATGCAGACCGCCCCAAAAGATTCCCTCGTGATCAGGGTTATCGGTAAGATGTGGTTTTGGACGTTTGAATATGAGGGTGGGAAGCAGTCCCCGGTCCTTGTTGTTCCCCTCAATAAACCCATCAAGTTGAACCTGCACTCCGACGATGTTATCCATGGGTTTTACATTCCTGCCTTCAGGATCAAACAGGATGTGGTTCCTGGAAAAGATAACTTTATGTGGTTCATACCGGAGCAGATTGGGGAGTACGATATCCTCTGCTCGGCATACTGCGGTCTGCGCCACTCTTATATGGAGGCGAAAGTAAGGGTGGTTACTCCCGGTGAGTATGAACTCTGGCTCAAGTCGGTACCTGATGCATCGGCGGAACATCCCGGCCTTGCAATCCTCAAGAAGAATGCCTGTATCGGATGCCATTCGATCGACGGGACAAAGCTGGTGAGCGCCTCCTTCAAGGGGCTTTATGGTAAAACTGAAAAGGTTCTTACCGGCGGTTCCGAACGGAGTGTTACGATTGATGACGGTTACCTTGTGACTTCGATCTTTGATCCGGATAAGGATGTCGTGGTTGGTTATCCCAAGGGGATGATGAAGACCTACAAGGGGCTTATCACCGATGATGAGGCGAAGCAGGTGATTGAATACCTGAAAACGCTCAAATAGCAATTCCGTCACCAGATCGTTCTAATAATTTTTACTTGGCTCATTTTTCCTTAAAAGGCTTTTTCCGGCTGGTACGGTTGCCGGTTTCGGTTGCCGTGACCTTCTCTGCATTCACTGCCTGGGTTCTATTCACCGGAAGTCTTACTATGACATGGATTTTGCCTGTAACGGGTATTTTCATTCTAGCTGCCGGGGCTTCAGCCCTTAACCAGTACCAGGAGAGGGAATTTGATGCACGGATGGAGCGGACCAGAATCCGTCCAATTCCCGTGGGAGCAATCACTCCGTGCGCAGCACTCATCGTATCGCTTTTACTGATCTTCTCCGGCCTCATACTGCTTTTTTTCTTCGCCGGTTTGACTTGCTTTATAATGGGGCTCTTCAACATCTCATGGTACAATGGATTATATACCTGGCTGAAAAGGAGGAGCGCATTTGCTGTTGTTCCAGGTGCGCTCACCGGCGCGGTGCCTGTCATGATGGGCTGGAGTGCTGCAGGCGGAGGCATCTTTGATCCTCCTGTTATCTTCCTTTCGCTCTTCCTCTTTTTCTGGCAGATGCCCCATTTCTGGCTGCTGATGCTGAAATACGGTGATGACTACAGGAAAGCCGGCTACCCGGTTCTGCCTGATCTTTTCACCGATGAACAGATCAAAAGACTGATCATGGTCTGGCTTGCAGCAGCATCATCCGTCTCGCTATTCATGATTTTATTCGGTTTCTTCTCCATTCCTTTAACGGCGGTCCTTCTTTTGGTTGTTAACCTGTTATTGCTGGTCATGGTCTTCCATGAACTCTTCAGGGCTCCGGTCATCCGTTACCGGAGAATCTTCTTTGCTGCAAACCTCTTTATGCTCCTTGTGATGGGCTTCCTGCTTGCAGACCGGCTGCTGTAAAGACCGCACCCCCTGCCCCCTCTCCTGAAGAAGAGAAGAGCTACGTCACTTGACTTTTCAAACAAAAAAGATTAGGTTTGTGTTTTAATCCCGGGTATATGTCAGAACTGTATCAACGTTACAAGCTGTTTTTCCTGATCCTGATCTTTACGGCCATCGGATTCCTGGCATGGTACTTCTCCGAGATCATTATCATTATCATTATCGCCGGTGTCATCTCCATCATCGGCAACCCATTGGTGGAAACTCTCGATAAAATAAAGATCGGCAAATTCCGGTTTCCCCATGCTCTCAGCGTTGCTGTAACCCTCATCCTGATCCTTACCATCTTTTTCGGACTCTTCAGCTTCTTCATCCCCCTCGTGGTGCAGGAAGCCTCGATGATCTCCTCGATCGACGGCAATAAACTGATCGCCTATTACCAGTCGGAGATCGACTGGCTTGAAAAAGCCCTTGTAAACTTCGGGATCCTTACAAAAAATGCCACTATTGAGACGATTCTAAAAGATAACATCATCAACCTCCTCAGTTTCGGAGTGTTTTCAAATATCCTCAGCTCCGTGATCAGCTTCACAGGGAAATTTTTTTTCAACCTCTTCTCTACCCTCTTCCTCTCATACTTTTTCCTTTATGACATAAAAATGTTGCCACGGGTACTGCTGCTGCTCATCCCCGAAAAATACGGGGTGCAATCGAAAAACGTCATGAAGAAAAGCAAGACACTCCTCTCGCGCTATTTCATCGGACTGATCATCAATGTGCTGGCCATGATTGCCTCTTACGCCATTGTGCTTACCATCGCAGGGGTCAGGGGTGCCCTTGTCATTGCTTTTTTTGGTGGTATCATCAACATCATCCCATACATCGGCCCGGTGATCGCAGTAATTACCGGCATCATCCTGGGAGTTACAGGCGTCATCGGCGCGGGACTTTATGGAGCCATCCTCGCGATGGCCATCAAGATCCTTCTCTCTATGACGCTGGTCATCTTAATCGACAATGCGGTCTATGCCCCGCTGATCCAGGGAAAAAGCGTAAGAGCGCATCCCGTGGAGATCTTCCTGGTTATCATCGCTGCCGGCAGCATCGGCGGAATCCCCGCCATGATCACGGCCGTTCCGGGATACGCCTTCCTTCGCATCGTCGCCTCGGAGTTCCTGAGTAATTTCAGACTGGTAAGAAAAATGACGGAAAAAACGTAACTTTACATCATTATGGCAACATCAAGCACAAAATTACTGGCTGCCGCCATCGTCGGCGTGGCGGCCGGCATCGGGATAGGACTCCTGATCGCCCCGGCAAAAGGGTCTAAAACCCGTAAAAGGATTAAAAAAAAGATCCTCGAAATGGCAGACTATGTTGAGGAGGAGCTCAATGAAAAAATTCACGACCTGAAATCGGGAATTGAAGGACTTACCGACGGGAAAGCCGAAAAGTAAACCCCGGAACCTTAATAGAATAATCACCTGAATCATAACCTATGGAACCAGGAAAAATTTCAGACAACTTTTCCGAGCTGACGGAAAATGTCAAAAAATACATCAACCTCAGGATCGATCTTGTGAAGCTGATCCTCACAGAGAAGCTTGCCAGGATGGCCATGGTCTTCCTTCTCATCAACATCCTGTTTATCGTTTCCATGTTCCTGTTGCTCTTCCTCTCCTTCGGATTTATTTACTGGTATGGGGAGATGGTCGGCCCGATGTGGGAAGGAGCACTGATCGTCGCAGGGGTTTATCTGCTGATTGGAGTCATCATCCTTGTTTTCAGGGTTCAAATCATCATGAACCCGCTGATCCAGCAAATTTCCAAGGTCTTAATGGAAGAAAAAGATGAAAATGAAGAATAGATACCGGGTGTCATCCGGCAGGATACGGTCACTCCAGGACCTTGAGCTTGAAAAGGCAAAAATGGAGATCGAACTCTTAAAATCGGAAGAGAGTATAAAATTCAGCTACCGGCAGCTTGTTCATAAGCTAACCTTCAGGAACCTGGCCGGCACGCTGGTGGATGAAATTTCCAAGGGCACATCAACCCTGTCCAGTGCCATCTCCCTTGGAAAATCGTTCCTGGAAAAAAGAAAAAAGAAAAAGAGAGAGAAAGCGATGTATCAGGAGATGACTACTCCTGTCGATAAAACCACCCTTAACCAGGAAAACCCTTCCGAGCAGTGACCTTGTTCCCGGGCAGATTCATTAACTTCGTCAAGGTCATCCCAGGATATTTTCTCTCCCGTGTTACACGGCATGTCTTCAACTGGGGATACCCGCTTGCCGTAAGCATTGAACCCACAAACCGCTGCAACCTTCATTGCCCGGAATGCCCGAGCGGTCAGACGGAACTTACCCGCCCGGCAGGGAACATGAGCCCGGAACAATTCCATTCACTGATCAACCAGCTGGCTTCCTACATCAGTTATCTCACCCTTTATTTCCAGGGGGAGCCATATATGAACAAACATTTCCCGGAGTTCATCAAATACGCACGGTCAAAAAAAATCTATGTCTCCTCCTCCACCAACGGGCACTTTCTTACCCCGGAATCGGCGGCTGAGACAGTGAGATCAGGACTAAACCGGCTGGTAATCTCCCTCGACGGAACTGACCCTGAAACCTATCCCTCATACCGCAAAGGGGGTTCCTTTGAAAAGGTGACCGAAGGGATCTCCACGCTTGTCAGGA
>JBAXRT010000049.1:0-18607 GCA_037131065.1 bacterium
AGGAGATGGAATCCCTCGGAATGTTCAATGGCTGGTACCAGGAACTTGAAAGCCTGGAACATTACCGGCCCGACTTTTATCGCCGCCACCCGTTTGAGGATAAATGAAAGAAACAGATATCACAGAAAAATCTTGTCTGCGAAATCAGATGTGATTACTTTTGGACTTTGATTGAAATAAATTATCTCCACGGATTAAAAACAGACATTATGAGAAAACTCTTTGCCATTTTTACTGCCTGTATTCTTTTCATTGTTTCCTCCAGCGCCCAGACTCAGGAATCAATTAAGAAAACTGATTCAGGATATCAGTTCAGTATAGTAAAAAAATTGCCTTCCACTCCTGCAAAGAACCAGTTTCGGTCAAGTACCTGCTGGAGCTATTCCACGATAGCTTTGCTGGAGTCTGAACTCCTGAGATTAGGGAGGGATACCATTGACCTTTCCGACATGTATCCCGTCTATAAGTCCTATTCCGATAAGGCTATTATGTATGTCCGCTTTAATGGGAAACACAATTTCGGCCCGGGTGGGGCAGCTCATGATGTTACCAATGTCATCAGGCGTTATGGCATCGTTCCCGAGGAGGCATATAGCGGTCAGGTTATCGGTGAAATCAACCCGGTTCATGGAGAGATGGATGCCGTATTGCTTGCTGCTGTGGATGCCGTGCTGAAAAACCCGAACCGCAAACTGACACCGGTATGGCATCAGGGATTCGAAGGATTGCTTAACGCTTACCTTGGTAAGGCCCCGGAAAAGTTTACATACAAGGGAAAAGAATATACGCCAAGGTCATTTGCTGACATGCTGGGACTGAACATGGATGACTATGTTGTGCTGACCTCCTATTCGCATCATCCTTTTTATTCAAAATTTATCATTGAAATCCCCGATAACTGGGACCTTGGAGAGGTTTATAACCTCCCCCTGGATGATATGATTCAGGTGATTGATTACGCTGTCGAAAACGGATATACCATCGCCTGGGGAACAGATATCAGTGAAAAAGGATTCTCCTGGAAGAATGGAGTCGCCGTCATTCCTGATAAGAATGCCCCGGAGATGGCCGGTCTTGAAAGGGCAAAGTGGGAGAAAATGACCGATGCGGAAAAGGATAAATTACTCTTCAAGTTTGATAAACCGGTCCCTGAAAAGAAGACAACCCAGGAGATGCGCCAGGTTGAATTTGATAATTACCAGACCACCGATGACCATGGGATGCAGATCACCGGCATTGCAAAGGACCAGAACGGTAACAAATATTACCTGGTAAAAAATTCATGGGGAACAGATGGAAATCCTTACAATGGCTACCTCTATGCTTCTGAAGCCTATGTGAGGTTAAAGACCATGGATTTTATGGTCAATAAAAATGCCATTCCTCCGCAGATCAGGAAAAAGCTCGGACTCTGAAAGGGTTGCTTAGATTCCTGCTACCTTCATTGCACTTGAAAGGCGCCTGATAGATTCAACGATCTCAATTTCATTAATGGTCAGGGGAGGTGCGATCCTGAAAGTCGCAGGTCTGAATAAAAACCAGTCGATGATGATGCCATTGGCTATGGCAGCCTGACTCAGGACTTTCTGCTTAGTTGGATCGGCCAACTCGATGCCAAGTCCAAGACCGATTCGTCTGACTCCTGCAATTCCGGGATTTCCGCTGAAAAAATTTTCAAAATGCAGGCCCTTGGACTCAACCGATTCAAGCAGATGACCTGTAAGCAAAACCTCAAGTCCAGCGAGGCCTGAGGCACAACTAACGGGGTGGCCCCCGAAAGTAGTGATATGACCCAGTTCGGGGTCAAAGGCAAGATGATCCATGATCTTCCTTCCCGAAATAAATGCTCCGAGCGGCATTCCTGCCCCGAGTGCTTTTGCCAGCACGAGAATGTCCGGAATAAAGTCGAAATGCTCATAACTGGAAAACTTACCGGTCCGGCCCATTCCCATCTGCACATCATCGAGTACCAGCAAGGCGCCGGTCTCCCTGCAACGCCTGCTCAGCTCTTTTAAAAAATCTCCGGAAGGCAGAATCATGCCCGCTTCAGCCTGAACGCTCTCTGCAACCACACAAGCCGTTCTTTCACTGATCAGACCAAGATCACCAAAGTTATTGAATTCAATATGTTTCACCCCGGGAAGTAATGGCCTGTAAGCCCTCTTTAAAATCTCATTTCCGGTAATGCTGAGTGCCCCGTGGGTCGACCCGTGATAGGAATTTATAAATGATATGATTTCGCTTCTGCCGCTGTAGCGTTTTGCAAGTTTTACAGCACCTTCCACCGCTTCACTGCCCGAATTAACGAAATAAACAGAATCAAGGGAAGAGGGCAGCAATTCAGTCAGCCGCTTCGCAAGCCGAACCTGTGGTGAGTGGATAAACTCCCCATAAACATTGGTATGCAGGTAATCATTGATCTGGCTGGTAATTGCCTCAATTACTTTCGGGTGACGGTGGCCAACATTGCTCACTGTGATCCCTGCCACCAGATCGATAAAATCCCTTCCCGCCCTGTCGTAAATAAAGACCCCTTCAGCCTTTACCACCTCAAGCCCAATCGGATTAAATGAGGGCAATCCAAGGTGCCTGAAAAACATCTCACGTTCAGTCATGAAAATCAGATTATGGTCCGAAAATAGGTAAAAATAATCATACATTTGCGCTAACCTGTTCCTACATGAAAAACAAAGTTGTTATTATCACCGGTGCCTCATCTGGAATCGGGAAAGCGCTGGCTGTTGAATTCGACAGGCTGGGAGCAAAACTGGTCCTTGCAGCAAGGAACCTTGAAAAACTGAACGAACTATCTGCAAAACTTCAGGGTACAGATCATCTCTTCCTGAGGGCCGATGTAACCCTTGAAAAGGATTGTGAAAACCTGGTCCGCAGTGCCATTGAAAAGTATAGCCGTATCGATGTTCTTATAAATAATGCCGGGATCTCCATGCGCGCCCTTTTTCAGGATGTCGATCTGTCCGTCATCAGAAAATTGATGGATACAAATTTCTGGGGAACCGTCTATTGCTCAAAATATGCATTGCCTTATCTGCTTGATTCCAGGGGCTCCCTCGTTGGTGTTTCCTCGGTTGCAGGATATAAAGGACTTCCCGGCCGCACTGGCTATTCAGCATCTAAATTTGCCATTCACGGACTGCTTGAAGTGATCCGTATTGAAAATATGAAGAAGGGACTTCATGTCCTGATCGCCTGCCCGGGGTTTACCGCCTCGAACATTAGGAATGTGGCGCTTTCAAAGGACGGCACCTCCCAGGGAGAAACCCCTCTTGATGAAAGTAAACTAATGCCGGCAGAGATGGTCGCCGGGAAAATAATCGAAGCGATCAGCAAACGAAAAGACAGGATCACACTGACTGCAATGGGAAAGCTAACCGTTTTTCTGAACAAATTTTTTCCAAAACTGATGGATAAAATGGTCTATAACCACATGGCCAAAGAACCCGACAGCCCTTTTAAATAATTTTCGCCAGCTTGCGATATCACCATTTCGCTACCTGTTCCTCGGGTGAAACTGTATGATGGTACTCTTCAGGTACTCCCTGTCAAGATGGGTATATATCTCCGTCGTTGTAATGGACTCGTGCCCAAGCATCTCCTGCACGGCCCTCAGATCGGCGCCCCCTTCCACGAGATGTGTGGCAAAAGAGTGACGAAGGGTATGCGGACTTACACGTTTCCTAATCCCGGCCTTTGCAGCCAGCTGCCTGATGACAGTGAAGAGCATGACCCTGGTAAGTTTGGAACCCCGGCGGTTTAAAAAAACAATATCCTCGTGACCGGGCTTTATTTTGATCCCGCTCCGGATATCGGATAAATAAAACTGGATCTCAGATCTTGCTGTACGGCCAATCGGGACAAGGCGCTCCTTATCACCCTTACCTATAACCTTGATGAATCCGTCATCGAAAAACAGGGAGGATATCTTAAGGGCGACGACTTCTGAAACACGCAATCCGCAACCATACATAGTCTCCAGGATTGCCTTGTTTCGTTTACCCTCCGGAGAACTAAGATCAATCGCCCCGATCAGCCGGTCAATCTCCTCAATATTAAGAAAAACCGGAAGTTTTCTCCCGATCTTGGGCGATTCGAGTAATTCGGTCGGATCTTTCCGGATCAGGTTCTCAAGCAAAAGGTACTTGAAAAACCCCTTTATTCCTGAAATGATCCTGGCCTGGGACCTTGCCGTCATGCCGAGTTCAGTGATCCACTTCAGAAAGCGCTGTAAATCACTGTGTCCCAATTCACCGGGCCCCTTTTCAAACCTGATCATTTCAAGGTACTGGCAAAGTTTCGTAACATCATGAATGTAGGCATCAATGGTGTTGGTTGAGAGTGATTTCTCGAGCTGAAGATATGCCCTGAACCCGCTGATATAAGAGTGCCAGAATGCCACGATTTGCAAATAGGGTATGGATAACCTAAACTTAAACGGAATAAAAGTATCAAAATATTTTTGTTTTTATGAGGAAATGAATTAATTTTGCAGTCCTTTAAAATGAAGGGATATAGAATATGGCTAAAAAGAGTAAAGATCAACGAATTCAGGTGATTCTGGAATGCACCGAACAAAAAACAAGCGGCGTTCCCGGTATCTCAAGGTACATCACAACAAAGAACAAGAAGAATACTCCTGAGAGACTGGAAGTAAAAAAGTACAATTCGTACCTGAAAAAAGTAACTGTTCATAAAGAAATTAAATAGTCTGATCATATGGCAAAGAAAGTAGTTGCTAGCTTTAAGAGTTCAACAGGTAAGGACCTGACGAAAGTTATAAGAATGGTAAAATCACCAAAAACAGGTGCTTATATCTTTAAAGAATCTGTCGTCCCCAACGATATGGTTAAAGACTTTCTGGCAAACAAAGAAAATTAACTTTGTTCACTCGCTTCGAAAAAGCTTTTTTCAAATCGAAAAAAGCTTTTTTTATACCCCTTAGCGAATCCAATCACATAAAAAACAAGGAGATAGATGGGACTTTTCAATTTTTTCTCTAAAGAAAAAAAAGAGAGCCTTGAAAAAGGCCTTGAAAAGACGAAAACAAATATTTTTTCAAGAATCTCTAAGGCCATTGCCGGAAAGACCAGGGTAGATGATGATATTCTGGATTCCCTGGAAGAGATTCTCGTTACCTCCGATGTAGGAGTGGAAACGACCCTGCGTATTATTGAACGGATCGAAAACCGGGTCTCAAAAGATAAATACCTTGGCACCAATGAACTTAACAAAATCCTGAAAGAGGAGATCATTGCTCTTCTCCAGGAAAGCAGCGTCGCTGATTTCAGTGATTTTATTCCCGCAGGACAGAAAAAACCCTACGTCATCATGGTGGTTGGCGTCAACGGAGTCGGTAAAACAACTACCATCGGAAAAATGGCTCACCAGATCAAGAAATCGGGCAGATCGGTCATACTGGGCGCTGCGGATACCTTCAGGGCTGCTGCCGTGGATCAGCTCGCGATCTGGGCCCAACGGGTCGATGTCCCGGTCATTTCACATGGCATGGGCGCTGATCCTGCTTCCGTTGCTTTTGATAGTGTCAAATCGGCGATGGCCAGGGATACCGATGTCGTTATCATCGATACTGCAGGCCGGCTGCATAATAAGATTAACCTGATGAATGAACTTTCGAAAATCAGGAAGGTCGTTCAGAAACTGATTCCCGAAGCCCCCCACGAAGTCCTGTTAATCCTGGATGCATCAACCGGGCAGAATGCCTTTGAACAGGCAAAACAGTTTACAGCTGCCACCGAGGTCAATGCAATTGCCCTCACCAAACTGGACGGCACAGCCAAAGGTGGTGTCGTGATCGGAATCTCCGATCAGTTTAAAATTCCAGTAAAATACATCGGGGTGGGTGAGGGGATTGAAGATCTGCAGGTGTTCAACCGGCAGGAATTCGTCGAAACCCTGTTTAACCAGTAGGTCAGATTTGAAAACCAGGATTCGGACAAAAACAGTCGGTTTCGTCTCATTGGGATGCTCCAAGAACCTTGTAGACTCTGAAAAACTTGCCCGCCAGATAGAGGCCAGTAAAATTAAAATAGTATTCGACCCGGATATCATTAGTGGATTTGATACAGCCATCATCAATACATGCGGATTCATTTCAGAAGCTAAACAGGAATCCGTTGATACGATCCTCCAGTTTGCAGAAGCGAAAAAAAGAGGTGCGATCTCCCGGATTATCGTCATGGGATGCCTTTCACAGCGTTACAAAGATAGCCTCCGTAAAGAGATTCCGGAAGTGGATGCTTTCTTCGGAGTCGGTGACATGAAGCAGATCCTAGAAGAAATCGGAGGAGATTACCGGAAAGAATTAGTGGGAGAACGCAGGATTTCCACACCTTATCATTATGCCTATCTGAAAATTGCCGAAGGATGCTCGAGAAAGTGCTCCTACTGTGCCATTCCGCTGATCAGGGGACCACACCTCTCCAGGCCTGCATCCCGGATCATCAGTGAGGCCAGGTCCCTCATTAAATCCGGCGTGAAAGAGATCAATCTTATCTCCCAGGATACAACCTATTATGGGCTTGACCGCTACCGCAAAAGGCGGTTACCCGAACTGACGGAACAGCTGGCGAAAATTCCCGGACTGGAATGGCTTAGGATCCACTATGCTTATCCCGATGGATTTCCTCTGCCTCTCCTGGATGTCATGAACAGGTATGAAAACATCTGCAGGTACATCGACATACCCCTTCAACACATCAATAACCGCATTCTGAAATCAATGCGCAGGAATAATTCGGCCGAAAAAACGAAAAAATTAATCGAAACGATCCGGAGAAAACTCCCCGGTGTAGGCATCAGAACTACCTTTATTGTTGGTTACCCCGGAGAAACCGATACCGAGTTTCGTGAACTTATAGAATTTATTAAAGAATACAGGTTTGACCGGGTTGGGGTATTCACATACTCCCATGAGGAAAATACGACCATCTTTTCCTCGAAGGATGATGTACCTGAAAAGATTAAGAGACAAAGGGCAGACAAACTGATGACACTCCAGGAATCCATCTCCTACGAGTTGAATTCAGAGAAAATCGGGAAAACGATAAACGTTCTTATCGATCGGGTGGGTGAAGATTACATTACCGGTAGGACTGAATTCGACTCCCCCGAGGTTGACAATGAGATCCTGATTAAAAGGAACGGGAAAAGGATTCATCCCGGGGAGTTCCATATGGTGAGGGTTATTGGTGCTGAGAATTTTGATCTGATCGGGGAGTTGAAATAATTTTGCATTGAATCCGAATTCCAGATAAGAAAACTTCACCTGGCTCGTTATTCTTCAAATTGAATTGAACATCTAAATAAATCATAAACCTTTATAGTATGAAAACAATCTCTTCCATGCTTTTTGCACTATGCATTTTCTTCTCGACCTCAGTCTTTTCCCAGACGACAAATGAGAAAAAATCATCCGATACACTAAACCGGTATGATGCCAGTCGCATGAAAACCGGATACTGGGAAGAACGGGAGGGTGAATTCATGATGAAGGGCTACTACGTGAACGATAAGCGAATCAATAACTGGATCGGTTACCATCCAAACCACATGATCCAGAAGATCGAATTCTACACCAATGGAATAAAAAATGGGATCTCAGTTCAATTCGACAGAAAAGGAAAGATCATATCAGTTGATTTCTATAAGAATGGTCTATTGAATGGAACATCCACTACTTACAACCAGTTCAGCGAATCACCTGTATCCGAAACCAATTATTTGACTGGAAAGAAAAACGGAGTAGTCAGGCTTTACTATGACAACGGTAAACTTCAGGAGGAATCCTATTTTGCAGACGACAAAAAGGACGGCTCCTCAAAATGGTTCACTAAAACCGGAAAGACTGTTGCAATTTATAATTACGGCCAGGGAGAATTTGAAGGAGCCCAGAAGACCTTCTTTGAGAATGATACATTGCAGGTTTTATCCAATTACTCCAGGAACAAGCTTTCTGGTGAGTATAAGGAGTTTTACAGGAATGGAAAGGCAAAAATCACAGGCAGGTATACCGAAGGTCTGAAAGATGGTATATGGACTGATTATAATGAACTGGGCATCCAGCAGCGGGTGCTGAAATTCAAGCTTGGCGTACAGAAATAAACCAGCTAAATGATAATCCTTGAAGAAGATCATCAATCCCTTCGCATCCCTTGAGGGTTACAATTGTTTTGGATGTTCACAAAAGAACGACAACGGGCTTCAACTTTCTTTCATGGAGGAGGGAGATGAGATAGTAGCGAGCTGGAACCCGAAACAACATTTCCAGGGATATCTCAACGTTTTGCACGGAGGAATCCAGGCAACACTAATGGACGAGATTGCAAGCTGGACAGTTTACGTAAAAGTGAGAACATCAGGGGTCACATCCAGGGCATCCCTTAAATACAGAAAAACAGTATTTATCGATAAAGGCCTGCTTCTTCTTCGGTCCAGGGTCGTGGGTACCAGGAAAAACCTGGCCGACATAGAAGTCAAACTTTTTGACAATGAGTCACGACTCTGTGCAGAGGGACTCTTCACTTTTTTTACATTTTCAGAAGAAAAATCTAAAAAAGGACTCTACTATCCGGGTACTGACGCATTTTTTGAAGAGTAAACCCGGGCCGGAAGCGATCCCGACACATGCTTAACGGCTGCCTACAACATAATCCTTTTGAACCGGTCTGTACTTGGTATTGTATGGAATTCCACTCCTGCTGCGTTTGGTTCCTGGCTTTATGGTCTTATACTGTCGGTTCGCCTCACAGATGTCCTTCCGGGAGGAACATGATAGGTTAACGGAAAAGAGTAGTAAAAGCAGCGGAAGTAAGAAAAGACAGTATCTTTTGAACAGTTTCAGGATGTTTTGCATAAGCGTTTGTAATGTGAGAACAAAATTAGAAAAAATCAACACCTGATAAAAAAAATAGTACTTTTGCTAAGGAATGGCCATGCCATTAACCCTATATTTTTGAAATGTCAAACTTTAAAATAATTCTATGAAAAAAATGGTCTCCGCTTGTTTGATCCTTTTTACACTCTTGGTTTCCTTGAATTATAATACATTCGCCCAGAAAAACGAGTGGGTCAACCAGGTAATTGTTGTAAATGGTGGAAAATACGAGTCAGGAAGTCCATCTGATTATGTGACTGTTCAAAGTTACAATCCTGTTACACAGGTAACAAACATATTCGGCACAATCTATACACAATCGACACAACACGCCATCATAAATGATAATTTTCTTTACGTTGCTGCACAGGATTCTATCATAAAATATAACATTGACACTTACCAAAGAGTAGCTGCAATTGCAGACTCAGGACTTAGCAAACTCTACCTGTATAATAATCGTCTGATCGTTACTAAACAATGGCCGATCAAACGGTTCTTTGCTGAAGTACTGGATGCAAATGATTTGTCACTTATTACTCGGATCCAGAATATTTCGGGTGATTGTGGTGAGGTCACGGTGGCACAAGACACGGTTTATATTGCAGTTAATGGTGGGTATACAGGGACCACGGGTAAGTTGGCCGTGATTAACACCGAGAACTGGTCCTTAAGACGAGAAATCGAACTAGGCCCTGATGCCAAAGGGATTTGGAATTTGTATAATTATAGTGGGCTGCTTGTTGGTGTTTGCCGTACTCCCTCTGGCTCTGCAGAAAACAGCTACCTTACCTTTTTTGATTATTTTACAGGCGTTTTTGCAAATGTTCCTTTTGGAATAACCTTAAGCGATGGATATGGTATCAAAGATGACCTTCTATATTTAAATATTAACAAAGGGATTGGCACCATTAACGTTATGACAAAAAATATTCAAGACACAGTCGTGATTCCGGATCCAGGCTCGCAGTTAAAAATTTTTATATCATCAGCTGCAATTGACTATATAAACGGAAATATATACAGAAACATTGGAAATATGATTAACTCAGGGCGTGGGGTGATTTCCAATGCTGTCGGTGATTCAATCGGCTGGTATCCAACTGGAATTAATGCCGATGCCATTGCCATTGATTATCGCACACCGGTTGGGATCTCAGGCCAGCAGGGCCATTCTGATCTTTCAGTTTACCCGAACCCTGTAAACGACTACCTCCTTGTTGACTATTCAGGCCAGGGAGAGATCACCGGTATCGTTTTGTCAGACCTTGCGGGAAGAATTTTTTCAACCCCATGCGACATCACACCCAACCGCACACGGATCAACTGCTCTGATTTAAAACCGGGTATTTATTTTCTTACAACCAGGACAACAACCGGAAATATTACCCGAAAATTTATCAAGCAATAACGGCCGCAAACTCCTGACCTGCTAACCTAAATCTTTTAGAAGTTTGATTGCAAAATCCTTTTTTAACCGTTGGTTAACCATCGTATTTCTGCTCGCAGGCCTTGGCGCTTCTGCCCAGTATCCACCTCCTGCCGGACAACCGGGAAGCACCGCAATATCCAAAGACAGCTCAATCATTGTCGGGTGGGCAAAATCGTGCCAGGTCGAGCGTGGATTCATCGACATTTCTGATACAACCAAAACTTTCGGGGGCTCCAACAGGGCCTCCTATGGAAATGTTTTTATGACAGCCGAGATTGCTGACGGATTTGTTCTCTCCCTTGGTGACAGGGGAGTGGCAACCCTTGACTTTGAGTCACCCATCGGTAACGGCCCGGGATTTGATTTTGCTATTTTCGAGAACAGCTTTGATGATATTTTTCTGGAACTGGCATTTGTTGAAGTCAGCTCCGACGGAATTCGCTTTGTGCAGTTTCCGGCAATCTCCCTTATTCCCGCTTCCCCTCAGACAACTACCTTTGGGTCTACAGATGCTACGAAGATCAATAACTTTGCAGGAAAATACCGGGGCATGTATGGTACGCCTTTTGACCTTGAGGAACTTAAGGATAGCACAGGTATCAATCTGAACCACATCATCATGATCAGAATTGTCGATGTGGTGGGATCCGTTCAGGATCCATTTGCTACTTACGATTCGCAGGGTAATAAAGTTAATGACCCTTGGCCGACGCCCTTTGATACAGGAGGGTTTGATCTTGATGCCTTGGCAGTGCTTCACTTTTCTTCCGAAGGGATCGAAGAAACAGATCAATTCCACCAGGTCAGCATATTTCCGAACCCCGTATCAGATATGACTTCATTTGTATCACAATACGCATCTGCCGTCAGCTATTCATTATCTGACCAATATGGCAAGATTATCTCTTCGGGATCCTTTACAGGAAAGACCGGTGTTGATCTCACATCATGTTCTGCCGGTGTCTATTTCGCCAGTTTCCATTTTCGTGACGGGGTAACACTGAACAAAAAAATAATCAGGAAATAGACTCCATGAATCTTGGTCCATATTGAAAACGCCGACCAAATACCTGGATTTTGCATTATTTCATTTTTTCATCCTTTGCCCCTCACTATTCTCTTTCGGACAAAGTACGAAGGATACACTTCATCTTCCTGAGTTTGAAATTAAATCGAATTATCTTTTAGATAATCAGGGTTTTAAGAGAGTAAAACTTGACTCCGTAACACTATTCCCTTACCGGAACTCAGATCTGTCTACCATCCTTTCAGGTTATTCAACAGTATTTATAAAATCCTTTGGCAACGGTACACTGTCAACCCCTTCATTCCGGGGAACAACTGCACAGCACACCCAGGTTGAATGGAATGGCATTAACCTGAATTCACCGATGCTCGGACAGATAGACCTTTCACTGATACCTGTCTCACAGATCGACGGAATTGAAATACTCTATGGGGCCGCAGGACTATCAAGAACCAGCGGGGCCTTCGGGGGTGTGATCAACCTGGTAACAAATCCAAATTGGAACAGCAAGGCCGACCTCTCTCTCTCTCAGACAATTGCAAGTTTCGATAACTATACAACTACCCTTGGCGCCACGTTCGGGAACCGACATTTTCAGTCACATACAAGATTCAATTACTCATCCGGATTAAATGATTTTCCATATTACAACGATTACCTTGATGAAAATGTCAGACAGAAAAATGCCTCTTTCAAAGCCTATGGGATATCCCAGGAATTTTTCTGGAAACTGAAAGACAAACACCTGTTTAACGCCAAAGCCTGGTACAGCTATGCCAACCGTAACCTGCCGCCGACGACAACGAATGCGGATACCGGACATTTTGAAAAAGAACTTGACAGGAGCCTGAGGGCAGTCATTGAATATAAATATGTTGTTTCGGGAATGACCCTGCTGGTTCACTCTGCCATTTCAGACCAGTTCATGAATTACCAGAGCTCAATCATCAATGCTGATCACCGGTCCGACAGCTGGATCAACAGGGCCAGGTTTTCATATTCCAGGATCAGAAACCTGACCATCAAACCCGGGATTGATTTCACCTGGGACTGGGTTAATTCGGATAATTATGACGGAACGAAAAGCAGGACCACCACCAGTTTGTTTGCCGAGGTCAGCTATATGATAAGTAAAAAGATCATATCCACGGTTGTGATAAGAGATGATATCATTGATGGTAAATTTATGCCTCTGATCGGCTCCCTCGGTTTTGAGTTCAAACCATTTACTAAGATTAACCTGGCTATTACCGCAAACGGTGCAAGAAACTTCAGGTATCCCACCCTTAACGATCTCTACTGGGAAATTTCCGGGAATCCTGATTTATCACCCGAAACGAATTACATCACTGAACTCGGAGCCACCTTCAATTACCTTTCGAGGGATAAAAAAACCTTCTGCGAGATCTCATTTTCAGGCTACTATTCGTGGATGTTTGATATGATCATTTGGACTCCGGTTGAAGGGAACAGCAGTCTTTGGCGACCAGAAAATGTCAGCCAGGTCAATGCCAGGGGCATCGAATTGAGCGGAAAAGTTAACTGGAACATCTCGGGATTTAATTTTGGCATCAATGCCAATTATACCTTTTGCCGCTCCACCAATCAAAAAGCATCTACTCCCGGTGATCAGAAGGTCGGAAAGCAGCTGATCTATGTCCCTGAAAATAATCTGAACAGTACCCTGTCGGTTGAAAAATGGAAATTCTATCTGAAGTACAACTTCCAGTTTGTTGATAAAAGATACACTTCAACTGATAATCAGAGCTATATGCCTGCATATAGCTTGTCAAATATTATTTTGGGAAAGGACATCGGTTTGAAAAATTTTATGTTATCTTTACAGATTCAAGTTAATAACCTGTTTAATCTGGATTATCAGTCTGTTGCAAGCAGACCGATGCCAGGCATAAATTACGCTTTTACCCTAAAGTTCTCATTTAACAGAGAAAGCAATTAACCGGAGATAAACCAAACCTCCATCGGTGAAAGATAAAATAGAAATAGTTCATACCCGCCTTCTTTATTGTACATTTTTCATTCTCGCAGTAATGCTGGGTGCCTGTTCCAAAGAACCCATCCGTGAAACCCCTGTTGATCCTCCTGATACTACTACACAGACTGTCACTTATAAAAACGGGATTTTTATCATCAATGAGGGAAACTTTAACTGGGGAAATGCATCGGTCTCTTTCATCGACCTGACTACCGGTACAGTATACTCAGACATTTTCAAGACAGCCAATCAACGCAGCCTTGGAGATGTTGCACAGGCAATGACACAGTTCAGGGATTATGGCCTCATCGTTGTGAATAACTCCAGCAGGATCGAAATTGTCCGGATTCAAGACTTCAAGACAGTGGCTTCGGTATCAGGGTTCACCTTTCCAAGGTACATGGAGATTGTCGATTCGGCAAAGGCTTATGTTACGAGCCTTAAAAAGAACATTGCAGTTCTCGACCTGAATACCTTTACTATTACAAAAGAAATTCCGGTTCCGGCCTGGACTGAAGTGCTTGCCAGGTATGATCACTATATGTATGTTACTTGTGTGGGAACTTTCAACGAATCAAACGCAAAAAGGAAATCGAAGGTTTATATTATCGATACTCAATCCGACATTATCATCGACAGTATTACCACTGGCAAAGAGCCATTGGGAATCGCAATTGATAAAAAGGAGAAGATCTGGGTTTTATGTACAGGTGGCTATGATTTCTATGAGTCACCCAGCCTGGTAAGGATTGATCCTACACTCCGGATTGTTGAAAAAGTATTTACTTTTCCGAACGATGGCAACCTTCCAAAAAAGCTGTGCTTCAATGCCACACGAGATACACTCTATTTTATAAGGGATGGCGTTTACCAGATGCCGGTCTCATCACTCTCTCTGCCTGAGCAACCTTTGATTCCGGCCAACGGTAGGGTGTTTTACGGACTTTCTATTAATCCTGCCGACGGTTCTGTTTTCGTTTCTGATGCCATCGATTATGTACAGAATGGAACAGTATACCAATACAGCCCTTCAAACGGCAAACAGATTCACTCCTATAAAGCCGGCAGGATCCCCGCCTCCTTTTGTTTTATAAAGTAATTTCTTTTATCAACTCCTTGAATTCGCTCAGGATCATGGCCGTTGCACCCCATATAACATTTTCATTAATGTAAAAACAAGGAACTTTAAGCCCTATCCCCAATGCCAGCTTTATCTTTTTCGATTTGACAATCCGGTCGTCAACAAGCTCGGCAATTTTTATCTCAATTATTTTAGCCACTTCACTTGGTTCCGGGATAAACGCAGGCCGGAGCACAGAATAACCTACAACCGGTGTTACCAAAAAATTGCTTGGCGGAATATACAAAGGGGTCAATTGTCCCAGGACCTGGACAAGGTTAGGATTGACTCCTATTTCTTCTTTTGCCTCCCGTAAGGCAGTATAAATGAGCGAATCGTCGTCGTCTTCATATTTTCCACCGGGAAGACTTATCTGACCTGAATGAACCCCTTTGTACTCATTCCTTAGGGTAAGGACAATACCGATCCCTTCGTCTAGCGGATAAAGCAGGATGAGAACACTGCTCTGAACGGCATCATTCGGCTGGAGAAAATTTGCCAGCTGATGGATCCTTGTTAGAGAGGACATCTTTATCTGAGCCTGGAAACCAGGCAACGTGTCCCTTAGTTTCCCTTCTACTTTCAGGATAAAATCATCAAAATCCATAACCTGGAAATTCATGCAAAAATAGTGTTTATAGGCATTGATCGGTCTGTTTTCTAAGTTATGAACAGCTTATTGACAATTTATGAACAATCAAAAAACACTAATTCATAGTAACCTATTTTTCAACATATTACAATCATCTTGTTATTAACAATTTGTTAATAAAGTCCATCAATAAGATGTTTATATCTGTATGGCGAAATGTTTGCTTTTCGGTACATCCATAGTGTATCTTTGATTCATCAAGTGAGCGATAAAAGGTCCGCTCAGAAGTTGGAGAGGCGAAAGCAGGAACCGCAAGGGGACAGCACTCCCGATCCGCCCGGGGAACATACCGGATCCGCAAGAAACGGAATGACTTTGGGAAAACTTCAGACGGGTTCCTTCACTAAGCAGGCCGCAAGGAATGCCGAAGGGAAGGAGCGGGAAGAAAGGGAGGGGGCAACCCCGAGCGAGTAAATCAGCCATAATAACCGTAACTTGAACGCTCCGGGTGGCTACGGTTGCCGGGAACACGGGATGGGAACTTCTTCGGCCAGAAGAGGTTCCCATCGGCATTTATATGTAATCTTATCGAGGCTTAAAGAAGGTAGGGGAGAAGGGCCTTCCTGTTTTTTGGGTAATCTGGAAATATCGACTGGTACCATTTGTGGTGGTGTAATGCCCTTGGAAGCAGGTTAACGAGCGTCCAGATCGCAAAAGCAAGACCAGGGGAACTCCAGGTCATCAGGGCATAACCGAACCATTCAACGATCTCGCCAAAATGGTTTGGACAGGAGATAAGCCTGAACAACCCTTTCTGCGGTATGACATAACCAGTTTCACCCGGTTTTCTTAAATGGATCAGAATATTGTCTGATTGCCAGTTAATGAACATTCCACCAAAAAACACAATGATGCCCCCGATAAACCTCGGATCAGAAAACCAGGTTAAAGTATACTGGGTTGCAACAAAGCCCAGGTAATATCCATTAATGAAGCCATTGATAAAATTGAAAAATATCGCCATGAAAACAATGGCCAGCGGCATCTTCTTTCCTTTGGTCCTTAGCCTCAACGGAAAGATCAGGGTCCGGTTGATATAATGCAGCGCATACAGAGAAAAGAAAATCCATGTAACAAGGTTATGCTCCTGCTTCCCAAAGAGATAAAATCCAGAGAACACCATTAGTGCAGGTAATTCCATGATAATCCACCCCAGCCGGTTATCTATCATGGCTCCCCATTTTACAGAGGCATGTCTTCCGTATGGCGCTGTAAACCGGATTACGACCGGGAAGACAAAAACTGCAATGGCTATCCAGCAATATACAATGAAGTAGAAGGTTGAGTCTGACATGCGCTGAGATTATTTGATAAATCCGTTTTGCCTGAACCATTCCAGCAGATCCCTCATGGTGTCAGAGAACGGACGTGGATTGAATCCAAGCTCATTTTTGGCTTTCGTATTACTGATCTTTGTACTGCCCTCTCCGATGATGGTAAGTGATTCACTTGTGTACAAGGGTTCATTTCCCGTGATCCTGCTATACAGATGTATGAAGGGAAGTCCGACCCTTGCAAGCCAGAATGGAAGGACGGTTTTAACCGTGGTTCGTCCGGAATGAAGCTGGATAAGTGAAGAAAATTCTTTCAGGGTATGATAATGCCCGGCAAGCAGGTACTTTTCTCCGGTGCGGCCATGGTCAATGGCAGCGATGGCTCCGGAAACCACATCACGCACATCGACAAAATTATATCCGCCCGGCACAAGTGAAGGGATTCTTTTATTGTAAATCTGTATGACTGCATTGCCGATCAGGGATGGCTGCGGATCGGAGGGACCAGTGATTGCTGTAGGGCTCAGGATGATCGCATTCAATCCTTTTTTAACGGATTCATAAACAGAACGTTCTCCGGAAGCTTTTGAAATGTCATAGGCAAAACCCTTGGTACCTACCAGGGGTCTCTTTTCGTCAAGTTCCTGGTTGTGAGGCTGTTGCTGAAAGGCATGAATGGAGCTGAAATGAATAAAACGTTTAACGCCGGATTCCATGGCACAATCCAGGATGTTCCTCGTCCCTTCAGCATTGATTCGGGAAACCATGCCGTCAGGATCACCGGTAATGGATATCCGGGCGGCGAGATGATAAACAACTTCAACCTTGTCCAGAAGCAAATTCAGGGAAGTTCTGTCAAGCAGGTCTCCCTGGATCATCTTAACATCAAGATTCTTTATTCCGTTTGAATTTTTATGACAAAACGCCCTGACTTCATGACCCTGCTCAAGCAGAGCTTTACACAGATTTACACCGACATGTCCATTTGCACCGGTAACAGCAATCCTCATCCGAAAAATTTAGGTTCGAGGCAAAAATAACAATATTTCTTATCCATATTAGATTATCTTCTTATTTGGATTAATTTTACAGAACCAAATTTTGAAACATGAAAACATTCTTGAAAATCATTTATTGGTTACTTGGGATAGTAGCTATATTACTGGTCATCGCCTACATTTTACCCAAAAGCTATAAGGTTGAACGATCAGTTTATATAAATGCAGATAAAAATCTGATATACAATTTAACATCTAATTTCAACAAATGGCACTTATGGGTACCGTGGAATAAGGAAATGGATTCAACTGCGGTGTTTGAAATACAGGGTCCGGACGGCCAGGTAGGAACAGTATGGAAGTGGAATGGCAAGAAGATGGGAGAGGGAACCATGACATCGGTTGAACTCGTTCCCGGGCAACTTGTTGCTTATGATCTGGCCTTTAACCATGGCAAGTATCAATCAAAGGGTAAACTTATCATTGAGCAGGGAGATTCAAATAAAGTGACTTGGACCGATGAGGGGGATCTCGGTTATAACCCGTTTGCCAGGTATATGGGTTTGTTTATGGAAAAAATGATGGGTCCTGATTTTGAAAAAGGGCTAGAAAAGCTTAAGCAAATTTCTGAAGAGCGGAGTAAATGGCCGGTAATTGAGGAGACCGTGATGCCTTCCCAGACCGTACTGGTTATCAGGGACTCTGCTGGTCCTAAGGAGTATGAAAAGGTGATGGGTTCGGCCTATGGGGAGATCATGGCTTTTATTAAGAAAAATAAATACCAGCCCAAAGGTTCGCCATTCGCTGTTTACCTGAAATGGGATTCTGTCACCTTTTTTTCAGTTATGGATATTGGAATTCCGGTAGTGAATGCTGAAAAGCCTTCAGGCCGAATCACGATCAGGCAAATTCCTGAGCAGAAAGTCGTCAAATCTATTTTTACCGGACCTTACGATAAAACCGGACCTACCTATAACGTTTTAATGCAATATATCCGGGAGGGTAACAAAGAAACCATTGGCGGCCCGTGGGAGATATACCTGAACAACCCGATGGAGGTCAGGGATTCATCAATGCTTCAGACAGAGATAGTTTTTCCGGTTAAATGAGAGGCTTGGCATTCTTTTAACTTAACACAATATTCTTATAATTAATAGTATGTTGATATTTAATCAATTACAAATAATTACATGAAGT
>JBAXRT010000050.1:0-18427 GCA_037131065.1 bacterium
GGCGATACCCCTCACAGCATCCTCATGGCCGCGAAGGATCACCTGGTCATTGACGATGGTGGAGAGGGCGGCGTAGATGTCGGGATTGTTGGGAACACCCCCGTTATCCCGGTTGAAAATATAGGCCTGGACAGCCAGAAGTCCCGGGAGATCATCCTTAACCGTCGTGAAAATCTGGCTCGCCTGAATGGCCATCGACCTGGCAATGGAAAGGAGCCTGAGGCGCTGAGTATTCTTTTCCGACTCTTCCGCCTTTATCCGCTCCTTGTCGGCAATCACTTTCTGGGTAACAGCCTCTTTACGCTGATCATCCGCTTCATCTTTTGCCTTTACAGCCTCAACGGTGGCCTCATCGGCCTTCTGCCTTTGTTCCACGGCCACGGCCCGTTGTTCCTGGGCGATCACCTGCTGCTTCACTGCATACTGACGCTGCTGTTCGGTGATGATCTTTTGCTGCTCGGCGATCTGTTGCTGCTGTTCAGATATTTTTTTCTGCAGGATCGCCTCCTTCCGCTGTTCATCTGTTTTCTTCCTTTCAAAAACAGCGAGTCTTTCTTTCTCGATGGCCTCTTTTCTGCTGGCCTCCGCTTTGAACCTCAGGTTCAGGGAGATGATCAGGAAGAGGATGGAGACGATCGATGCCGCTCCGAGGATGATGGCAGACTGGCGTGCCCTTTTCAGGTTCCTTTTCTGCTGGTTCTCCTTTTTGGCAATCTCCAGTTCACTTTGTTTCCTGCTGTAATCCAGAAAGCCGATCGCACGGTCAAACGCAGGGTCGTACCGCATAGCCCAGGTGGAGTTCGGCTTGTTCTGCTCCCGCCACTGCATGGCAAGCTGGAGTTCCGGGTTGACCCAGAGTCCTGTTTTTCCCTCCTGGTAAAGCTCGGCCGACTTTGATAAGCGGAGATAGAGCTGTGCGGAACTGCTCTCCTCCTCCACCCATTTTTTAAGGCGGGCCCACACCCGCATGATGCTTTCATGGGAGATGTCGATGATCGATTCTTTTTCAAGTGTGAAACTGCGTGAAGGCATCAGGAAAGCTCTTCCGACATCACGGAAGGCATCGATGACCTTGATGACATCCTCTTCTTTGGATGCGGCCAGGGTACAGATCTCACCAAGCTGGGTAGGACGGCGGGTCCCCCGGTTCTCTTTGCTTACTTCTGTAAGGGCTTTGAACAATTTCTCGGTGATGAATTTGCTGTGTTCATCACTCAGTTCATGGAAGATCTCTTCCAGGTGAACGGAAAGGGCCTCTTTCATCGTGCCGATGGCTTCGTAATGTTCCATCCCGATCGGCTGGTCTCCGATCCTGTTAAGCGTCCAGTAATCCCAGGTACGCATCAGGGCATGCTGCAGGATCGGGAGCTGGTCAGGATCATCCCCTACATCGCGCAGCAGCCTCTCCACGAGGTCTTCCGCGATTCTGCTTCCCTTGGCAAGGACAGGGCCGGTGATGGCAAGTTTCCTTTCTTCGGAATTCATCCTTGGGACGAGATAGTAACCCCTGTTGATCATCTCGCTGAGCCCGCGGAACTCGGTACAGTCATCAAGGAAATCAGTTCGCATGGAGATCACAACATAAACAGGTATTTCCCGCTGCTGAATAGAATAAAGGACCAGGTCGACAAAAGCGGCGGCCTCTGCAACAGAGTGCTGGGCGGTACCACTCTTTTTGAAACGGAACAACTCCTCAAACTGGTCGATAATGACCAGGGCAGACATCCCGGTGGCCTCCTCCGATTCCACGAAAACCTTTATCAGGCCATCGGGACCGGAACGGAGAAGGGCAGCGGCACGGTCGGTGGAAAGGTGCTTGCCGGCGGTGCAGCGGGCAAGGTTCCCTATGGGATCATCCGAAGGACGGAAGACATGGAGTTTCCAGTCGGAAAGGAGCTGCTGGTCCTTTTTCCTGAGAAGAGATGGTACAAGCCCGGCTTTGACAAGGGAGGATTTACCGCACCCGGAGGAGCCGACGATGGCGAGAAAACGCGTTTCGGCCAGCTTGCCGATCAGTTCCCTTACCTGTGACTCCCTGCCGAAAAACAGCTCATCTTCCTGTACTTCGTAACTTCGTATCCCCGGAAAAGGGTTGGTGTGAAGGCTGGATGCAATCATGGGGTTCAGATGAAAAATTCTTTCATCAAATTTATTACTTCTGTTCCATTTTTCTTAATAAATTTATCCTGCCGGAAAATATCCTTTTATGCATTCAACCGATAGTGACCTTCTCTCCCTCAGAGAACAGATAAAAATAGTGCAGGCTCAGCTTGTGGAGAGTGAAAAAATGGCTACCCTTGGCCAGCTTACTGCCGGGATCGCCCATGAGATAAAAAATCCGCTGAATTTCATCAACAATTTCTCGGAGCTTTCCATGGAGCTGGTTACTGAACTCGAACAAGCGCTGCAGGGATGCATCGGAACCCTCAGCGAAAAAGATGCCGGGTCCATTAAAGACCTTCTGAATGATCTGACAGAGAACCTTGGAAAGATCAACGACCACGGAAAACGTGCCGACAGCATCATCCGCGGAATGTTGCTTCATTCGAGGGGGAATGCTGCCGAGTTCATGCCGACTCCGATCAACAACCTGCTGGCCGAATATGTGAACCTTGCCTATCACGGGATGCGTGCAACCGACAACTCATTCAATATAAAGATCGAGAACGACTATGATGCTACGGTCGGGAATATCCCTGCCATCCCTCAGGATCTGAGCCGCGTCTTTCTGAACATACTCAACAATGCCTTTTATTCTACCAACGAAAAGAAAAAGGAGATTAAAGAGGCCTACTCGCCCCTCCTCACTGTTTCTACCAGGGATATTGGACAGATGGTTGAGATCCGGCTGCGCGATAACGGGAAAGGGATCCCGCCCGTGGTCATGGAAAAGATCTTTAATGCCTTCTTTACAACGAAACCTGCAGGACTTGGAACCGGGCTGGGATTATCAATCAGCCATGATATCATTGAGAGGGAACACAAAGGGGAGATCAGGGTTGATTCGGTGGAAGGGGAGTGGGCGGAATTCATAATCAAATTGCCTAAACAATAGACGAGTGACGAATAATTCGAATGACGAGTGACGAATGGATTTTAGATTAACGATTTTAGATTTACGAATAACTAATTTCCATTTTCCAATTTCTAATGACCTAATGACTTAATGACCTAATGACTTAATGACGAATATATGACCAACAACCTAGTAAAAAACTGCAAAATCATGGTGGTCGATGATGAGATCGACCTGGAACCCCTTATCAGACAGAAGTTCAGGAAGCAGATCCGCGACGGCCAGTACGATTTCGTGTTTGCCCACAATGGGCTGGAAGCACTTGCCAGGCTTATCGAATTTCCGGAGATAGGGATCATCCTTTCAGATATCAACATGCCTGAGATGGATGGTCTTACCCTGCTCCTCAAGCTGAAGGAGATGAAAAATCCCGGGTTGAAGACCGTAGTCGTATCGGCTTACGGCGATATGGAGAACATCAGGACTGCCATGAACAGGGGGGCTTATGATTTTATTACCAAGCCGGTCAACTTTGAGGATCTGGAGATCACAATAAACAAGACCCTGGAAGAGATCATGACGGTAAGACGTTCCCTTGAAGAGCATGATCAGCTCGTATCCATCCAGCAGGATCTTCTCACCGCGCGGGAGATCCAGCAGGCGATCCTGCCGAAGCTCTTCCCTCCGTTCCCGGGCAGGAGCGATTTCGATATTTACGCCGCCATGATCGCGGCAAAGGAGGTCGGGGGTGATTTTTACGATTTCTTCATGATCGACGACAACCGGATCGGTTTTGTTATCGGGGATGTTTCGGGCAAAGGGATCCCTGCAGCCATCTTCATGGCCGTAAGCCGTACGCTCATCAGGGCCACCGGACTGAAAGGTATCCCGGCCGATGAATGCATGCACTATGTCAATAATCTCCTTTGCAACGAGAGCGTCTCCAGTATGTTTGTTACTGTTTTTTACGGGATCCTCGATACAAATACTGGGGAGATCGATTATGTGAACGGAGGCCATAACCCACCTTATCTCCTGACCTCCGATAGTATATCCCCGGTAAAGATGACCGGAGGGATCATCCTGGGCTGCATGGAACAATTTGTCTTCAAGTCCGGAAAGATCATCCTGGGCAAGGGTGAGTCGCTCTTCCTTTACACCGACGGGGTGACGGAGGCTTTCAACAAGGCAGATGAGGCCTTTGGTGATGACCGGCTGGAGACCTTCCTCAAAGGTCACCTGGCCCACCCGATCAGTGATACCGTAAAACATCTTTTCGACGAAGTAAACCAGTTCTCGTCCGGGATCCCGCAGTCGGACGACATAACGATGATGCTTATCCGATATAACGGGAAATAGAAAACGGAGAGTCACAGGGCATGAACATCATCCGGAGGAAAGAGATCCTTCTCGATATCCTTGAGATTCAGGGCCGGATCGATGGTCTGACTGCCCCGGAGATAAAACGTGCCTTCGACCGGTCGGTCAACGAGGGCCACCGGCAGCTTATCGTCGATTTCCGGGATGTGACCTACCTGAGCAGCGCCGGGCTGAGGATCATCCTGGAGACCCATAAATCACTCAAGACCATCGGGGGAGAACTGATCCTCCTTTCTATTCCTCAGACCGTAGCTGATGTATTCAGGGTGAGCGGGATGGCCCCGCTTCTGAATATTTTCGCTGATATGGTCTCGCTGAGGAGGCACCTGAATGAGGCCCCGGGCCCTGATACCGGGACCAGGGCGGAATACAACGGGATATCTTTTGAAATGATCTCCATTCCCGGAGATCCCGGCAATCTCACCCTCATCGGTTCTCCGGATAAAATGGCTGAATCGGCGTACACTTCTGCCGATATGTCAAAGGTCACCCAGTCGGAATTTCGCTTCGGAGCAGGGCTGGGCGTGACAGGGGATACTTATCCCGATATACGCGACCTCTTCGGGGAATCAATCATCCTGAACCACCATTTCTTTTCATACCCTGCCGTGAGGAAGCCCATCGTCGATTATTCCTACTACTCGGAGGAGCTATCACGCAGCATCAATTTCATGCATGGCTTTGGAATGAATGGAAAATACAGCAGGATCCTCCGGTTTGAAACAACCGGAGAGCAGCTCACTTTGGATGCACTCGCAAAGGCAGCAGGAAACGTTGCATCTTCACCCATGTTCGGGATCGTCATCCTCGCTTTGAGCGGCGGGATCCTCGGTATGCACCTGAAAAAATCCCCGGTCAGTGAAAATCGTCCTGCCAGGCAGGGGATCATGGAACCTGAGAATTTTCATGATTGGATCAGTTACCCGCTTGAAGAGGAGGGACTGCATAAGACTGTTGTGGCAGCAGGAATCGTCATAAAGGATAGAGGATCCGTTAATCCGGAATGGTTAAATCAGCTTCCCCGGGGGGCGGATCTTCATGTCCATGCCGCGCTCTTTGAGAACGGTTTGTGGAGCAACAATCTCGGGGAATTTGAACATGAACTGGAACGGGTCCTGCGGGAGTTCGAAGTGGAAAAGGTGGTTCACCTCCTCCCCGAATCTCTTCTGCTAAACGGATTTATGGGTATCATTAACCTCAATCCCTGATGGAACTCTGGATAGGAGCGGTAAATCTTGGGTTTCTCTATGCCTTCATGGCCATCGGGACCTATATTACCTATAAACTTTACTCCTTTCCCGATATCACCATCGATGGAACTTTCACAACCGGAGCGGCGGTCGCCTCCATCCTGATTGTCGACGGTGTCAACCCGTTCCTTGTCGTTCCCGTATCTTTCTGCGTGGGATTCCTGGCGGGATTCGTCACGGGATTCATCCATACACGCTTTAAGATAGAAGGATTGCTCGCAGGGATCCTCGTTATGACCGGTCTTTATTCGGTGAACCTTCACATCATGGGAAAATCCAACATTCCCTTGATGAACAGTCCTACTTTCGTTTCGATACTTAACGCATTGAACCCCGGGATCAACCCGGAGATATGGATCTTCATTTTCCTGGCTTTGATCGTTGTTGTCTTCTGGATGCTCGTCTCAATCTTCCTGCAGACCGACTTCGGGCTCACCATGCGGGCGACCGGCAACAACCCGGTCATGATCTCTGCCCAGGGGGTCTCGGTTAACCGGATGAAGATCTTCGGGATCTCCCTGTCGAACGGGTTTGTTGGCATCTCAGGGGCCATGGTGGCCCAGTACCAGGGATTTGCCGATATCGGGATGGGAATCGGCTCGATCATCTTCAGTCTTGCCTCCGTCATCATCGGGGAGGCAATTCTCCGGCACCGGTCGATGTTCGTTAAGATCCTGGGAGTTATTCTCGGCTCCGTGATCTTCCGCCTTGCCGTTGCCTTCGCCCTTTTCCTTGGGATGAACCCGAACGACCTGAAGATACTCACGGCTCTCTTTGTTCTTGTGACCATCATCGCGACCAATGTGTTTGGTTCAAAAGAGGGCGGTCCCTGGGTGAAATTTCTAAGGAAAAACAAGTGGCTTACACGCCTCGTGATCATCTCTGCCGTTTTAGCGACCATTTTATGGGTCATATTCTCCATGGTTCACAACCATGTTGCCGGACAAAAGCGTACCAGGATAGGATTGCTTCTCGCCAACCACAGCTCATTGCTCTCCAACACCCGCGACGGCTTTATGGATGAAATGAAAAAAATGGGATACAGGAACGGCGAGAACTGTGAGATCATCGAACTGAATGCCGAGGGAGATATCCCCATGAACCGTACCATGGCGGATCACCTCCTGTCTGCTCATGCGGATATCTTCGTTACTATTTCCTCGGCGTCCACCCAGGCTGTGATCAACAAGGTAAAGGACAAGCCGGTCGTCTTTGCCACCGTTGCAAATCCCTTCATCATCGGGGCCGGAACGACTCCCGACAATCACCTGCCGAATGTGACCGGCGTATATGGTGCAGCGCCATGCAGGGAGTTGTTAAAACTCTTTATGAAGTGTTACCCGGGGAAACAGAAGATCGGCACCATTTACAATCCAGCCTATCCCAATACCAAGGTAAACCTGGGAGAGCTACTCAAGTCTCTGAAAGAATTTCCTCAGATCACCCTGGAACAGGTTGCCATTTCAGGCACCAGCGATGTTCTCCAGGCAGCCCAGTCGCTGGTTTTGAAAAAGATCAATGCTTTTTTCCTGATCAACGACCTTACCGTCTTTGAGGCCCTTGAATCGGTTGTCAAAGTCTCTGTTCAGAAAAGGATCCCGATTTTTTCGAACGACGCCGAACGGCTGAAAGACGGGGTTTTGCTTATATACGGCTACGAGTATTATGTGAGCGGGATGCAGGGAGCCCGGCTTGTCGATCGGATACTGCGTGGAGAGAATCCGGGACAGATCCCCTTTGAACTTTATAAGGTTATCAGCCTCGGGGTGAACTACGACGTTGCAAAGGCGATCGGGAAAAGAATTCCAGACTCGATCCTGAATGCCGCAGACGCCAGTTTCAGGGATGGAAAACTTATCATAAAACCAGTTGTTCTTCCTGAGGAAAACTAACCAGTCAAACCATCATCAGCTGATCATGATAAGGATTAAAAATCTGAACAAGAAGTTCAATGCCGGCTCGCTCGACGAGGTCATCGCGCTCAGGGATATCTCCCTTGAGGTGGCAAAGCATGAATTTCTGACCGTGATCGGGACCAACGGGTCTGGAAAGTCCACACTGCTCAATGCCATCGCCGGGAATATCCTGGCCGACAGCGGTACAATCGAGATCGACGGTATTGATGTCACAGGTCATATGGATTTTCGGCGGGCGAAGTACATTGCAAGGGTTTTCCAGAATCCCTTTACGGGTACCGCGCCGGATATGACGCTGGCCGAGAACCTGCTGATGGCATGGCTCCGGGGCAAACGCCGTTACCCGAAGATCAGCCTCACGCGGCTGGGTCATGAGTTTTTCCAGAAACAGCTAGCAAGTCTTGAGATGCAGATGGAAGATCGCCTTTCCAATACGATCGGAACTCTCTCCGGTGGTCAGCGGCAGGCCATCACACTGCTGATGGCCGTAATGCAGAAGCCCAAAGTGCTTCTGCTCGATGAGCACACTGCAGCGCTCGATCCAAAAACAGCCAGCCAGGTCCTGCAACTCACCCATAAATTTGTCACCGAATCACGACTCACTGCGGTCATGGTGACCCATTCAATGAAACAGGCGCTGGAACTTGGAACCCGGACGATCATGATGCACAACGGGCAGATCATCGACGATATCCCTGCTTCGGAAAAAAAGAATCTTACCGTGGAAGATCTGTTAAATAAGTTTGACGATATCCGGAAGCGCGAAAAACTGACCCCGGAGCTGATCGGGCAATTAAAGGGACAGTATATTTAAAATCGTTTGATGAAGAATACCTTCCCGTCGCCCTCTTTATAAAAGTCATCGATCTTCGCTTCGAGGGTATATCCCAGCTGAAGGTAAAAATGACGGGTAGGAGCATATTTTTCGAGGGATGATGTTTCCGCGATGATCAGGCGGGCGCCCATCTGCCTGGCTGCTTCCTCGGTCTTTTCAAGGATGATCCTGCCGATCCCTTGGCCCCGGTAATCGTTGTGTGTAATGATCCAGAAGAGATCGAAGCTCCCCTCGGCTCCTGCAATGGGTCCGTAACAGGTATAGGCAACCGGATTTCCGCCGATCTCGGCGAAAAGGAAAAAGTAGTCGCTTTTATCGCCCAGCTCGAGCTTCTCCATGACAAGTTCAACGGCGACTGGTATTTCAAAGTCATAAAAAAAGCCGGTAGAGACTACCATCTCCCTGACGATCTCTTCATCGCCCGGCCGGACATCACTGCGAAAAGTCAGATTCTCTTTACTCATATCTTCTTGTATTAATTTACAGCATCCTCAAGGATACGTTTTACAACTTCGGGGAAGGTAAGACCGGCCCTCTTCGTGGCTGCCACATAGCCGCTTTCAGGGGCAATACATGGATTCCCGTTGATCTCAAGCACATAGGGACGGCTGTTTTGATCAACCCGGAAATCAACCCTCACATATCCTTTCAGATCAAAATCCTTCCAGCACTGCAGGGCGATGGTCTGTATCTCTTTCACCAGCGCTTCATCCTTTTTCTTAAACCGGAAGGTACGTGGTGTATGGGTATATTCGAATGAATCCTCGGTCCACTTGGCATTATAACCAACCACTTTCGGCTTGTCGTCGGGGTAATCTTGGAAGATGATCTCGGCCGGGGGCATCACCTGAGGCCCCCTCTTTCCGCCAAGAACAGAGAGGTTGAACTCCCTGCCATCAATGAACTCCTCGATAAAATACTCTTTCCTGTTCAGTTTTTCGATCCTTTTCCTGAATGGATTGTCGTTGCCTTTAAAAACACAGTTTTCATCGAGGCCAAGGGATCCATCTTCACAGATGGGTTTCACAATGTATTTCAGCTTCGGATTCAGTTTGTCCATCTCTTCGAGCATGAACCAGTCGGAGGTGGGGATCCCGAGCATCCTGAGTTGCTTCTTTGAAAGAACCTTGTTGGTAGTGATGAAGAGGGCGTCGAGCGGGGCTCCGGTAAAGGGTATCTTGAGGTAGTTAAGGATCGACGGCGCGATGTGAAGAAGTTGTCCGGTCCCCAGGGTCGTCTCCACGAGGTTGAACACTACCCATGGTTTCTGACGTTTCAGCTCTTTGATGACCCAGTCGAGGTCAATGGAAAAGGGAATTTCACCAGTTGAATATCCCAGCGTTGTCAGGGCTTTGCGGATGTGCTTCATTTGCCGGATGACATCCAGTTCATCCTCCTTAGGATTTTCAGAAAGTTTTTCATAAAGAAAAACGACCCGCTTGTTCTTCATAAAGCAAGTAAATTAGTTCAAACTATTCTCTTCACCGCCGAATCCATAATCATCCCAATCAGCGAGACAAACGGTATTCCCTGGAAATTGCAGATGATCGGCAGGTCGGAATGTTCGGGATGAAGTCCTGCAAGCGGATTGACCTCTATAAATCCGGGCTTTCCCTGCGGATCGAGGCGGATGTCTACCCTTCCGGCATCACGGCAATTCAGGCATCTCCATGCTGCAAGTGCAACTGCTTCGCATTCCTTCGCGGTTTCATCTTCCACCATCCGGTAAACCACATGATCGTCGCAATACTCTTTATTAATGTAGGTGTAGGCATGCGATTCGGCCGATTCTTTCAGGATCACCTCCATCACTCCGAGAGAGCGTGCGTCATCACCGGTCCCTGCGATGGCCACCGTGAATTCGCGGCCGGGAAGAAAGGTCTCCACGATGAGCCCGTCATTGAATCTTGGCAGGAGCGACAGGCAGGTGGAACGCAGTTCTGCAGGGGTACTGACCTTCGATTTGGAATCGATCCCCTTGCCGGTCCCTTCTGCATTGGGTTTGACAAAGAGCGGGTAGGGGAGATCCACCTTTCCGATATCAGACTCCCTTTCCACGAGAGCAAAATCGGGGGTGGGGATTCCCGCGCCACGAACAACATGTTTGGTCATCCCCTTGTGCAATGTCAGTGCGAGGACCAGCGGGTCGGAGAAGGTATATGGAATGTTATATGCATCGAGGACTGCGGGGACCTGCGCCTCTCGGCCGATGCCGTAAATTCCTTCACAGATGTTGAATACCATCTCCCACCGGTCTCCCTTTGCAAGGCGGTTCACTAGGCTTCGTACATGACCGATGCGGTCGGTGGTATAGCCAAGTTCCTGCAGGGTCTTGTCGATGGCGTCAATGGTGCTCTCCCGGTCGAACTCGGCGGTCTCTTCTTCACTGAAACCCTCTTTCAAATAATCCGACCGTAAATCGTACGTGAGACCTATGACCATAATTTACTGGGAAAAATCGGGGTAACGGAAGACCTTCTCCTCGTAATTTTTCAGAAGTGCATAATCCTCTTCACGTCCCAAGAAATAGTCGGGAAGCAATGGGATCTTGCCGCCGCCGCCCGGTGCATCCACAACGTAGGTTGGCACGGCATATCCTGAAGTAAAGCCGCGCAGGCCGCGTATGATGCTAAGCCCTTTCTCGATTGTCGTACGGAAATGGTGGGAACCAACCACAGGGTCGCACTGGTAAAGATAGTAGGGCTTCACCCGGATCATCAGGAGGGCGTGCATCAGCTTTTTCATCACAGGGATGTTATCGTTGATCCCTTTCAGGAGTACGGTCTGGCTGCCCAGCGGGATCCCTGCATTGGCAAGCTTTTCGCAGGCTTCCCTTACTTCAGGAGTGATCTCATCGGCATGGGTGAAATGGATGCTGAGGAAGAGCGGATGGTATTTCTTCAGCATGCCGACCAGTGGCCTGGTGATGCGCTGCGGCAGTACCACCGGCACCTTTGTACCGATACGGATGATCTCGACATGCGGAATGCTCCGCAACCTTGAGAGGAGATATTCCACGTGCAGGTCGGGCATGGTGAGCGGATCGCCGCCCGAGATCAGGACATCCCTGATCTCCTTGTGTTGTTCAATGTACTGGAGACCGGCCTCCCATGCTTTCACTCCGATGTGGCACTTGTCCTTTGCCACCATACGTGTGCGTGTGCAGTAGCGACAGTAGGTTGAGCAAAACCCGGTCACCAGGAAGAGGACCCGGTCGGGATACCGGTGTACCACGTTGGGCACAGGGCTGTCGTGCTCCTCCGACAAGGGATCAGATGCTTCGCCGTTGTGAATCAGGAATTCATCGAACACCGGCACCACGCTCTTGCGGAGGGACTGCTCAGGATCATCACGGTCGAGCAGGCTGATGTAATATGGGGTAATCCTGAGCGGAAGCGTCTGGCTGTTCTCCGCTTCCGGCCGCACCTCGTTCTCGGAAAGATTGATGTAACGGGAAAGCTGCTCGATCGACCTGGCGCTGTTCTTGATCTGCCAGTGCCAGTTGTTCCAGTCTTTCACGGTGGCTTCCGGGAAGTATGTTTGCAGGAAATTTACAGAACGATCGCTTATCACCGACTTGTCACGGTCGGTGCGCGATTTGAGGAATTCATCTAATAGAGAGGCTTCGTCAATGAAGGTGGGCTTACTTGGAGGTTCTTCTTCTTCTGATATTTCTGGACGTGGGTTGTTCAGTTTTTCCGTTTGATTTTTTTCCATTTCTCTGTTTTGAATTTGGAAGATTTTGATTCAAAAAATCAGGTGCAAATAGGTAACAATTTTGACTACTTTTGACATCCCGAAATGATTTTTTTTCAACAAAATTGTGTTAATAAACCCGCTGAATTTATTTATCAAACTTTCTAAGGATGAAGTTGTTTTACAGGCAGTACGGAATCGGAAACCCGGTCGTTATTTTGCACGGATTATTTGGTGTTTCCGACAACTGGGTCTCGTTTGCCCGCGGTATCAGAGGTTCGTACACGGTCTATGTGCCCGATCTGCGTAACCACGGCCAGTCTCCGCATAGTCCTCTCTTCAATTTCCCGTCAATGGAAGATGACCTGATGGAGCTGATTGAAGATACAGGGATCAGGGATCCCATCCTGATCGGTCATTCACTTGGTGGAAAAGTGGCCATGAACTTTTCTCTTCACCATCCGGAACTGGTGAAGAAACTTGTGGTCGTCGACATCAGCCTGCGAAACTATGCGGGAAACCGTGAGCACCAGTATCTCCTGAATGCCATGCTGCGTGCGGATCTATCTGCTGCCCGCTCACGTTCCGATGTGGAGTGTCAGCTCGTCAGCGATGTTCCCGATGTCAGGCTCAGGCAATTCCTGATGAAGAATGTTTACTGGAGAGAAAAGGATAAACTTGACTGGCGGCCCGACCTGCAATCGATCAACGAAAATCTTTTGTCAGTTTTTGAAGGAGTGACAGCCGCAGGCATTTACAACGGTCCTTCGCTATTTATCAGAGGAAGTCTATCAACCTATATTACAGATGAAGATGTGCGGCATATTAAAATAAAATTCCCCGGGGCTGTCGTGACCACCATTGCGAATGCTTCACACTGGGTTCACGCCGACAATCCCGGGGAGTTTTTTTCCGTTGTCAGCGGTTTCCTTGGGCAGGTCAGTACTGAGTGATACTTACCTTGGAAAGCGCCGTTTTTACGGTGATATAGATTTTATTCTTACTGGTATCGAAGTTTGGCGTTTCGTAATGGCCGTCGCTCTTCTTATCGAGTCCGCTGAAATCCTTGGATACCATGAACGATTCCGAAACGACCTGGCAACCGGATGTTTTGGGGATTTCAACACTGATCGAGGCCGCACCCGCATTAAAGACCATCCTGGTGACCGGGTTCTTTTCGCCGATTTTGAAGGTAACCGATGATGCACCGGCATCCACATTCACAGTGTCGATCCGGTAGTCGCGAAGATCAAGCAGGATCTCTGCGGCGCCGATATCAAAATCAAGATCCCAGGGGAGCTTGTCGGTGAGCTTTATATCCACATTGTTTTCCTTTACCGAATGGCGGATGGTGGTTTTCTTCTCCATCGTTAGATCGATCGTCTTGATCCCGTTGTGGTCGGCAGTTGTCAGCGAATAGTTCCCGATATCGCCCTTCTTGCTGAAATCGAGAAAATCGCTGGTCACACCCGAAAGGTTGAAATTGCCGGCAGCAGCGATCAGGCGCAGAACGCCCTTCTTCGAAAGGGTATCAAAAGGTACGGAAAGATTCTGGTCTTTATAATTATAGGTGGTAGTGTCGGAATCGTCCGACTCCCAATTGCGATCCCAGAAATCCCCGTGGTCATGAAAAACAAACCAGGGGGTGTGGCTCGTGATCCGGTTGAAATAGACCACGGTGAAGACAAGGACTGCGACCAAAGCAATAACCTTGATCCATTCCCGGATAGGAAGGATGGAGATTCCCAAAAAAATGAGGATAAGCGGCCACAGGCTCCAGAGAGCACGCCAGCCGAAATCAAGAACTCCGAAATTGTTCAGGATAAAGAGTACCCCGATTGCAATCAGGAGTAAAGCCCAAAAAACATGTCTGTATTTCATTGCTGTAAATTTTTCAAGATTACAAGTCACTTTTGTTTTTTCTCGTAAAGGCATTGATAAGGATCCCGGCGCCGATTACAATAAGGATAACGGGCCACAGGTCGCCGAAATCAATGTTCGGAAGAAATTCATCGATCAGGAAAAGAGTTCCCAGGGTGATCAGGACCAATCCTCCGATGAGGCTTCCCTTCTTCTTGAATTTTTTCGGAGGGAACGGATCAGGATTTTTTGTTGTTTCCATTGGGTTTACAGGTTGTGCAGGCTGAGGCGGATCGGTATTCGGCTGACTAGCAGGGGTGCTGAAATCAAAAGGTTTTTCAGGCGTCACGATCCACAGGACTAAATATATAAGGACGCTGGTGCCATAGGCAAAAGCGAGGAGGATGAAGATCAGCCTGACCAGCAGCGGATCCATATTAAAGTATTCGGCGAGACCACCAGCGACACCGGCAATCTTCCGGTCGGTCATACTTCTGTATAATCGTTTGGTTTCCATAGTTCGTAAAAATTAAGTTAAAGCGGAAGTTAGACGAGAAGAAAAAATGAAAGTTACAACCTACCCGGCGAGCTCCTCATCGGCCTCATGAACCTTTTTATACATTCTTCCTGAGATGGCGACGCTCAGTTCAAAGAGGACGTAAAGCGGAACGGCCACCACGAGCTGGCTGAATACATCCGGGCTCGGAGTGATCACTCCGGCCAGGATCAGAATAACGATCACGGTGTATTTCCTTGATTTTTTCAAGCGGGCAGGCGTAACGATTCCTATCCTCGTGAGGAACAGGATTAGAACAGGGAGTTCAAAAAGCAACCCCATCAGTAAGGTCATCAGGGTTATGGAACTCACATAGGAGGTGAGTGCGATCTGGTTAGTCACAGAACCGCTGACCACATATCCGCCAAGGAAATTGATCATCAGCGGGGCGACGATGAAATAGCTGAAAAGCACACCGGTGAGGAAGAGCAGGGTTGTGACAACCACAGCGCCCCTTGAATTGCGGACCTCTTTTTCGGTGAGACCTGGCTTGATGAATCGCCAGAGTTCCCAGAGGATGTAAGGCAGGGCAATGATCAGTCCGGCCACGATCGAAATATTCATATGCGAAACGAACTGACCCGCAAGGTTGATGTTGATGAGGTTGAATTGCGACGGATCAATACAGAGTGAGGGCATTGAAAGCCATTGACCGAGCCGGCAGAAGAGCTTGTAGGTAATGAAGTCAGGCGATTTCGGGGCAAGCAGTATCTTGTCGAAAAGTATCTCTTTGAAGGCAAAGGCAATAATGGCGGAGACCAGGATGGCAATGATGATCCGCCAGAGGGTCCCCCGTAGTTCATCCAGGTGTTCCCAGAAGGTCATCTCCCTTTCATCTGCCTGCCCGGCTGGCTGTGACTGTTTCATCTATCATCCTTTTCCGGAGACAAAGGTAGCGATAAATTATTTTTTCTCTACTGTTGACTGAGAGAATCAGAATTTGTATATTTGACTGAATAAAGATCGAATCAAACATCCGTTTTATGGCAGAACGTGAAGTGCTACTGGAGCAGATGCTCAAGGTTCTCAGGGATATCGAAACAAATACCTGCGACAAGCAGTTCTATCCCGACAACAATATACTTGAAAAAAAAATCGACAAGATCATCGAGATTAATGAAAAGCAACTAGAGCTGCTGAAGATTATCTGCGGGGAGTGTTCCAGCAAAAAAGAGGGCAAGAAAAAGAAAAAGGAAAAAAAGTAAACCGGAATAATGCCGGCATCAGCTATTCACAGCGCATGCCCTCCTGCTGGTTTCCGCGACGGTGCCGATTCATATTACCCTTTCCCTGCATCGGGCAGCCGTAGAGATCACGGTATAATCCCGACAATTGCTGAGCCTGTTCCGGGGTGCAGACTTTCTTAAGTTCCAGGTATTGTTTGATGTTTTCATGTTGTAGCATGCCCTGTTGCCTCGACAGTTCCTTCACAAGGGTATTGATCGCCACGCTGTCAGGAGTCTCACGGTTCAGTTCATCAAGGATCGACGCCCGCATCTCTTTGATGCCGGCCGAGAGGACTCCTGCATTTGCCACATAATTCCTGTTGATCTCTTCCACCTTCGCTCCCTGAATTTCGGTAAGGTTAAGTTCCTTGCAGAGTCCGGTGCAAGACATTCCAGATTGTTCCTTGCAGGTAACTTCCTGGGATTTTTTTGAATAGATAAAGAAACTTGCCAGGGCGGCAATGTTGATCACGACCAGGACGATCAGGAGCCAGAAAAGAAGGCGGTTCTTTTTATAAGTTTCCATGTTTCTTGTTTTATTTGTTCGACAACAGGTTCTGCTCTTCATCAACGAAATCCGGTATGTAAAGGTCACTCTTAAGCTGTTCCCGCTGCTCGCTGGCGCTCATTGGCTGCAGATTCATTCCGCCCTGTCGTCCGATCTGGTAACCGAAAAGCATCGCCATGATCAGGCTGGCTGCGACCAGCGCAGGTTGCAGCAGGTGTATCAGGCGCTGCCGGCGGCGGTAAGTATGCCGTTCCATCTCCGACTCCAGCCGTTGTAGAATTCGGGTCCCTGCAAAGGGAGCAGGTTCGGCCGATTTCTCCTTCAGGATCAGCGATTCAAAGGACAGGAACCCTGTCACATGCTCAGCGCAGTTTTTGCAGCTGCTGAGATGATCTTCAAACTCCTTACGTTCAGAGGCCGGGAGGGTATTCTCGGCATAGCTGAAAAGGTTATCAGGGATGTTGTTACAGTTCATAATCGCTTTTTTGAAAATTCCGAAAAATGAGGAAGAAGGGACTTTTGAAGGTTCAGTTTGGCCCGGTGGATCAGTGATTCCACAGAGGAGAGACTAAGGGTCATCACCTGGGCGATCTCCTTATAGGAATGATCTTCGAATTTGTGAAGGACAAAGGCGACCCGCTGGTTCTCCGGCAAATGGCCGATGGCCTTGTACAACAGTTTCCGTTGTTCCTCCTCCTCCAGTGGCAGTGACTCTCTTGCAGGGATATCGGCTAGATTCCGTTGCTTATCAGTGGTGTGAAACAATAACCCGATCCTCGAGACCATTGCTTCTCTTTTGTTTTTCCTGGCCTTATTCAAAGATTTGTTGACCGTGATCCGGTATACCCACGTTGAAAAAGAGGCCTCTTGCCTGTATTTGCCAATGGATGCCATGATTTCAAGAAATATCTCCTGCGACAGGTCTTCAGCGTCTTCCAGGTTGCCCAAAAAATAGGAGGCAGTTTTAATGACTTTTTTCTGGTAGAGATTTACGAGATGCCGGATTGAAGCCCGGTCTTGTTTTTTTATGCCATCAATCAGCTCCTGGTCGGTCATCGACGCTTTCAGTTGAAAAGAGAGAAGTCAAAATATGCGACAAGTTAGGCATATTCTGACTTCCCCGGATATGCCATCAGCTATTTGTTCTCTCCTTTGTCGGGAGCGGGAGTTGGTGAGGAGCTTTTGTTACCACATTTGGACTCGCCCTTGCACGGTCCCTGACAGTTTGCGGACTTCATTCCTGTGCAGGTGGCAGAACCCTTTGTACAGTTGGCAGAACCTTTGCCGCTGCAGTTGGCAGTGCCTTTTCCGCAGCAATTGGCGGAACCCTTTCCAGTGCAGTCAGCATTGGATTTCCCTTTGCAGCAATTGTCGTACTGCGGACAATTTTTTCCGTCTTTTTGGCGTGATTCGTAGTTGTCGCAAACGCCATTCTTGTTTTCATCGACGAATTTTCCCTGATTGGAGGTAACGGTATTCTCTTTCTTTACCTCCTTGGTCGTTGTGGTTGCGGTTGCCTGTGAAAAGGCATGGCCGGTGAAGAAGAACATCACCAGCAGCAGCGTAAACATTCTGATTGCAGTTTTCATGTTAAAGGTTTTGTCTGTTTGGGTTTGGAATTTAGTATTTAGACAACCCCTGAAAGGAAAACTTGCGCACCCCGGAAAAATTTATTCCTTTTTCCTCGTGTTCAAACCGAACGGCAGATAGGCCGGGCAGATTCCGAAGATTGATGTGATAATACTGATAGCGGCCACAACCAGCAGGATGATACCGACCGTTCCGGAAATGACGTTGGTGAAGAAAAGAATGCCGATAAGCAGTGCTATTACGATTCTGACGATGATGTCAGCAGTCCCCATATTCTTTTTCATTGTGTAATTGTTTTAAATGTGAATTTTCTACTTTGTAACAGTTATTCTATTATCCTTATTTCAGACGAAATCTCCACCGCTTTCCTTAGCGTTGCCGAGATCCCGCAATACTTTTCCTGTGAGAGGTCAACGGCCTTCTGCAGCTGTTCCGGCTGAAGATCTTTTCCCCTGAATTCATAAATGAGATGGATCCTTGTGTACTGTTTCGGGTGATCCTCGGTGACATCCCCTTCCACCCTGATATTGAAATATTCGGGTATGATCCGCATCTTTTTCAGAATGGCGACCACATCCATCCCTGTGCATCCGC
>JBAXRT010000051.1:0-18411 GCA_037131065.1 bacterium
TACCGCTCATCTTTTCGGGTAGTGCTCTTAAAGCTCAGCTTAACATCCATGATTCGACCATCTTTGCACCCATCATTTATGCCACCTATTCCTTTCAGTTTCCTGGTGGCGATCTGGCAAAGCGTTTCGGAGGCAATTCCACCATTGGGGGCGGGTTCATGATAAAAACAAAATCCAACTGGATATTTGGTATAGAGGGAAACTTCATTTTCGGACAGAGTATTAAAAATTCCGATTCGCTTCTTCTGAATATATCAACCAAAGATGGTATGATCATCGATGCCAACGGTTATTATGCCGACATCATCTATTATGAACGAGGGTATAGTTTACTCGGAAAATTTGGGAAGATCATCCCTGTCCTTTCCCCCAATCCAAACTGCGGCTTAATGATAACTGCAGGCGGCGGGTATATGCAGAACAAGATCAGGATCCATAACCCCAGCAATACTGCCCCGCAGGTGAGCGGGGATTATAAAAAGGGGTATGATAAGATGAATGGCGGTTGGACCATTACCGCTTCTCTTGGGTATCTTTACCTGAGCAATACCCGGCTGCTTAACTTTTACCTGGGCTTTGAATTCATGCAACTCTGGTCGAAAAGTCTACGGGAATTTGATTTCAGTGATGAGAAGAAGGATACAAAAAAATATAGCAGCCAGTTTTACGGCATCAAGGTTTGCTGGCTTATACCATTATACAAAAGAACTCCCAAGGAGTACTATTTATATTAATTGACCCATCAGCAAAACCGCGGGTGTATGAGAACCCTCTATACATTCACTATCCGGGTTTACATTGTTGCCATCAGGCTGGCTGCCTTCTTTAATAATAAAAAAGCCGGTTTGTGGATTTCCGGCAGGAAAAACAACCTTACCAATCTGAAAAATGTTTTTGAGAATAAGTCGGAAGAAGAAAAGCCCGTCATCTGGGTCCATGGTTCTTCCCTTGGTGAATTTGAACAAGGGAGGCCTGTCATCGAAAAAATAAAAAAAACATACCCGCAATACAGGATTCTGCTTACATTTTTCTCGCCTTCAGGGTACGAGATACGGAAGAACTATGAACATGCCGATATTATTTCATACCTCCCTCCTGATATCCCGGTGAATGTTCGGGAATTTTTAAATATTGTAAAGCCGTCGATGGCTTTTTTTATCAAGTATGATTATTGGTTTAACTTTCTTTCGGAACTGAAATCCAGATCAGTTCCTGTATTCATTATTTCTGCCCTCTTCAGGCCGGGGCAATATTTTTTTCAGTGGTACGGAAAATGGTTCCTTGAGCAACTCGGGGCTATTACCTGGTTTTTTGTTCAGAATGAGGAGTCCCTGGCTTTGCTGAAGGAATCAGGTAAAACGAATTCGACAATGTCAGGTGATACACGGTTTGACAGGGTGGCTGAAATATCCTCAGGAAAAAAGGAGTTTCCGCTCATCCGGGAATTTTGCGGGAACGACCTGGTACTCCTTGCCGGCAGTACATGGAAAGAGGATGAGAATTTACTTTTACCATTCTTTTTGAACAATTTTCCATCGGTTAAATTTATTATTGCCCCCCATGATACAAGTCCGGAACGCGTCAGGGAAATTTGCGCCCGTTTTGAAAAACCATTTGTAAAGTTCTCTGACCTTAACGCAGACAATTCACGTGGATCCGAAATCCTGGTGATCGATACCATCGGGATACTCGCCCATCTTTACCAGTATGCCACGGTTTCTTATATCGGCGGAGGGTTTGGTGTCAGCATCCACAATATCCAGGAGCCCATTGCCTTTGGTATCCCGGTACTGTTCGGACCAAATTATAAAAAGTTCAGGGAGGCAGTCGAACTTATCCCTCCCGGGGGAGCCTCCAGCGTGAAGACAACCAGGGAACTTGGGGAATCGCTGACCAGGCTGTTTTCCGATAAAGATTATTACCGGCGAGCCTCTGACGTTTGCCGGAAGTATGTTGAAGATAACAGAGGAGCTACAAGCCTGATCATAAGGAAAATTATATCACTCGGAATTTTTCCGCAAGATCCCGGACCCTTGAGAGGTGATCCGGACAGCAAAACTAATTCTGCCGGCTGAATGGCTAAACGTTTTGTCATCGGGGATATTCACGGATGCATCAGGTCATTCCGGAATCTTGTAGAAGATAAGATACAGCCTACTCAAAAGGATCTGATCTATCTACTTGGGGACTACATCGATCGCGGGCCAAACAGCAAAAAGGTTGTTGATTATATCTTCGATCTGCAGGCAAGATCATACATGGTGATCCCCCTGATGGGGAACCATGAATATATGCTGAACAGGGCACAGCATTCGCCCGAATACTTTAACCTCTGGATGATCAATTCAGGGTTTACCACCCTCCGCGATTTCGGGGTTATCATTGATTCTTACCACAGTCCTAAAAGCATTCTGCAAATCCCGGTAAAGTATCTCGACTTTTTCAGGGACCTGAAGTGTTATGAACAAACGGAGGGTTACTTTCTTTGTCATGGTTGTTATGAAGGCAACAGGGAAAACCCCGGTGATGAAAATGATTCCATGATCTGGGGAAGAAAAAACATCAGTGAGCTACCAGCAGGCAGCTCCCGGGTCCTTATCCATGGTCATACACCGAACCCTCTTTCAGAAATTAAAAAGCATCTTGATGACCCGCAGACCAGGGTGATCAATCTTGACGGTGGCTGTGTCTACAAAGACAATAAAGCGCTTGGAAACCTGCTGGCCCTTGAGCTGGATAAAAGGGAGTTGTTTAACGTTAAAAATTCCGAGTAGACTGCGTTTTAATAGGTGATGATAAAAATTCTTATATTTGAATAGAAAAGAATTCTATAACCTAACTTAAGCACCATGAAAAAATTTACACTAGGAACAGGAATTATCATTATCCTGATGGCTTTTCTCTTTACTTCATGCAATACCGTGAGTCTCACTTCGTGGACAAACCCCAAAGAGAACCAAAAAATCAGTAATGTCGTTGTCTGGGCAATGTTCGACAAACTTGAGTATCAGAAACCCTTTGAGCAGTATTCCTGCAATTATTTCAACAGCAAAGGATTTAAGGCAGTCGAATCTCTGACTTTCATCCCTCCCGGTCATAAACTTGAATTGAAAGAGCTTGAATCTAAATTTGACAGCATGGGAATTGATGGAATCCTTATTATTACATACAAGGGAACGGACAAATCAGAGAGCTATGTTCCGCCCACAACAGTGGCTTACCCGGATTTCTATTATAATTATTACAACTATTATTCCTGGGGCTATCCCATGTACGGAGCAGGATACAATGTAGTCACAACCGGCGGTTACTGGGTAACAACATCAACCGTAAATATTCAGGCAAATCTTTATCAAAACTCTAATAATGCCCTCTTGTGGACAGCCGACATCACGGTCAGTGACCCGAATTACATGGATGAAGCCTCCTATAATATTGCTTCGAGTATTTATTCCGACTGGCAGAAGAATAACCTATTGAAATTCGGAGGGAAGTAGATCAAAATCCTGGTTCCTTAATTGCGGTTCGAATCCGGCGTCACGAATGGCCAGCTGGATTCCTGCGGCATCGAATTTATTGGCTGCTCCAGCCACTGACACCACATTTTCTTCAATCATGATACTGCCGAAATCATTTGCCCCGGCATGAAGACAAAGTTGTGCCGTCTCCTTTCCGACGGTCAGCCATGATGCCTGGATATTCGGAATGTTGGGCAGCATGATACGGCTGATCGCGATCATCCGGATATATTCCTCGGGTGTTGTCTGGTTGATGACCCCGTACTTTTCCCGGAGAACGGTTCCCTCATCCTGGAAAGGCCAGGGGATAAATGAAAGAAACCCTTTTGTGCCTGCGGGCTTTTGCGACTGGAGTTCCCGTATCCGGATAAGGTGATGAAACTGCTCCTCGACAGTCTCAATATGACCGAACATCATAGTCGCTGAGGTTGTCAGGTTCAGTTCATGAGCTGATCTCATGACATCCAGCCACTCATTCGAAGTGCATTTTACAGGTGACAGGATCCTCCTGACACGGTCCACAAGGATCTCTGCACCAGCCCCGGGAAGACTGTCCATCCCTGATTGCACCAATTTTTCAAGCACTTCCCTGAAGGAAATTTTCTCCATCCTCGCAAGGTGTACGATCTCAGGCGGACCAAGGGCATGCAAACGTAAACCGGGAAATTTTTCTTTGAGCTTTGAAAAAAGATCCGTATAAAAACTGAGGCCAAGTTTTGGATGCATACCCCCCTGGAGAAGAAGCTGATTGCCCCCCCTTATCCTCATCTCCCTGATCTTGTCCCCATACTCTTCCAGGGTTGTAATATAACAAGCAGGATCGCTTACGGGACGATAAAAATTACAGAACCTGCATCCGGAAACACATGCATTGGTGATATTGACATTCCGGTCGATGATCCAGGTTACCCTTTTTTCGTGGTGATGGATAAAACGAATCTCATTCCCGATATTCATCAACTCAGCGAGCGGTAATGTTTCGTATAAAAACATCCCTTCTTCAATTGAGAGGAAACTGCCGGAAAGGGCTTTTATGATGAGCTGATCCTTAATTTTTCTACTTTTGTGGGGAATGACGATCCAAAATTACCAAAAATCATGCATCCGACTATTTCATTAACCAGCAAATCTCAACAAGTGGATAACCTGGTGCTCATCATGGCAGGGAACAATTCATTTCCGGCTGGTCTCTTTTCAAAACCGGAAAAAAGTTATATCCTGCAGCAGCAGACAAAACACAGTAAAGAGCTGATATCATTTAACAGGCTGGATTACAATATATATGTTTATTTTTTAAAGGATACTCCCGATCACTTCAACAGGATTGAGGAGTGCAGGAAGAGTGGAGACAAGATAGCCTCATGCCTTAATGAACTTCGCTTCCGGAAGGTGATTCTTTATGATGTTTCGGACAATGCAGAAGAGACACTCGCACTTGCAGAAGGAATGGCACTTGGGTGCTACCAGTTCCTGAAGTATAAACAGGATAAAAAGAAGAAAAGTTCCCTTGAAGAGATCGAGATCTACTCTCCCTCTGTTGAGGAATACCAGGTTACTCAACTGAATATACTGGTTGAATCAGTCTACCGCTCGCGCACCCTGATCAATGAACCCAATTCCTTTCTCACCGCCGGAGTTTTTGCGAAGGAGATTGAAAAAATGGCCGGGGAATGTAACGCAGTTGTGGAGGTCATGAACAAGAAGAAACTTGAAGCCCTTAAAATGGAAGGGCTCCTTGGGGTGAACAAAGGAAGCAGTGAACCTCCTACCTTTACCGTCATGGAGTGGAACCCGGCAAATGCCGGGAATAAGAGGCCAATAGTCCTTGTCGGGAAAGGAATTGTTTTTGATTCGGGAGGAATGAATCTGAAGCCGGGAAACACCATGATGGATATGAAGGATGATATGTCGGGGGCCGCTGCTGTTGCCGCGACAATCTTTGCCATTGCAAAAGCCATGTTACCGGTTCATGTGATCGGACTGATGCCTGCAACGGATAATCGTCCAGGTCCCAGCGCCATTGTCCCTGGTGATGTCATTAAAATGCACAGCGGAACCACGGTAGAGATCATCGACACAGATGCGGAAGGCCGCCTTATTCTCGCTGATGCCCTTAGTTATGCCAGAAAATATAAACCGGAGCTGGTCATTGACCTTGCTACCCTGACCGGTTCTGCGGTGAGGGCTGTCGGCAAATCGGCTGCTGTTGTCATGCATTCAAAGGCGCAGAAAGAGGTGGCAATGCTCATTGCTGCCAGCCACAGGGTTCATGAAAGGCTGATCGAATTCCCGCTTTGGGACGATTATGGAGATCTGATAAAATCGGAAATTGCCGATATCAAAAACCTGGGACCACCGGAAGCCGGATCAATCACGGCTGGCAAATTCCTTCAGAAATTCACCGATTATCCCTATATCCATATCGATATAGCCGGACCGGCCTTCCTGGATAAACGGGACTCATACCGTGGCCAGGGCGGTACGGGTTTCGGAGTAAGGCTGCTGTTTGAGTTTATTAAAATGATTTCAGGTCATTAAGACAGTAAGTCATTATGTCATTTCTGAAATAAAATGCATTGACTTTTATTATCCGGCAACCTTAATGACGTAATGACTAAATGACCTAATGACCAACTACAATTGCTACCTTTGTAAAAAGTTTAAGAAATGGAACAAGCCGTTGAGAAGGAAAAGAGAATCAGGGTCGGAATAACCCACGGGGATGTGAATGGAGTCAGTTATGAAATCATCATAAAAACGCTGCAGGATCAGCGGTTACTTGAAAACTACACTGTCATTGTTTATGGCTCTTCCAAAGTTGCCTCCTATCACAGGAAGACGTTGAACATAAATGATTTTAATTTCAATCTGGTCAAAAAGGCCGACATGGCACATCCGAGACGGCCCAACATAATCAACATTCATGACGAAGAGATCAAGATCGATCTCGGGAAATCCACATCCATCGCAGGAGAACTTTCTTACCTCTCTCTTGAGGCAGCGTCAGAAGACCTGCTGAAAAACAACATCGACGTAATCGTTACCGCCCCGATCAATAAAAAGAACATTCAGTCCCAGAACTTTGCCTTTCCCGGACATACGGAATATTTTGCAAAGAAATTCAATACAAATGATGTTTTGATGCTCATGGTCAATAACAAGTTCAGGATTGGTATGGTAACCGGTCATATTCCCGTGAGCAAGGTTAGTGAAAACCTTTCCGAAGATCTGATCCTGAGAAAACTTCACATCTTACACCAGTCCCTGAAAAGAGATTTCGGGGTGGTCAGGCCAAGAATTGCGGTCCTTGCACTTAATCCTCATGCTGGCGATGACGGACTTATCGGCACAGAAGATAAAACAATCCTTCAGCCGGCCATCCAGAGAGCATACGACCAGAATATCCTGGCGTTCGGACCTTATCCCTCCGATGGGTTTTTTGGTGCTGCCACCTTCAGGAACTTTGACGGCATCCTGGCCATGTATCACGACCAGGGAATGATCCCGTTCAAGCTCATGTCGTTTGAAGAGGGAGTGAACTTTACAGCAGGGTTGCCGGTCATCAGGACTGCTCCCGCCCATGGTACAGCATATGATCTCGCCGGGAAAAATGAAGCATCTCCCGAAGCATTCCGGAATGCCCTCTATATGGCCTGTGATATCTTTGCAAACCGTCAGGAATATGATGAGCTTCATTCCAATCCTTTGCATCCGCCTGCCACTGAACCGGAAAGCGGTCGCTGAAAACAAAATGGATGTACACCCTCTCCGAAATAGCCGACGCCGTAAAGGGAAAATTGTATCTCTCAGGTAGGAATGACCCGGAGATCGAGGATCTCCTCATCGACAGCAGAAGGCTGATCAGTCCGGAAAAGTGCCTTTTTATTGCCATTGTTTCCGACAGGAATGACGGGCACAAATATATAGGTGAGCTTTACGGAAAAGGGGTCAGGGCCTTCCTGGTCTCTCAGTGGCCTGTCTCACCGGAACATGATTATTTGAAGGAATTCCCGGAAGCATCATTTGTTTTTGCAGAAAATTCCCTTTCCGCCCTTCAGGAACTTGCAGGATGGCATCGCCGCCATTTTCGTATCCCCGTTATAGCGGTTACGGGCAGCAACGGAAAAACCATTGTAAAGGAGTGGCTAAGCCAGTTGCTTTGCCCTGAACTGAAGATCATACGTAGTCCAAAAAGCTATAATTCACAGATCGGAGTCCCCCTTTCCGTATGGAAACTTAATCCGGAAAGTGAGCTTGGGATCTTTGAGGCCGGCATCTCCCGGCCAGGGGAAATGGAAAGACTAGAAGAGATTATAAGGCCTGATACAGGTATCTTCACCAACATCGGTCATGCCCATGACGAATATTTTTTCGATCAAAAGGAAAAGGTCAGGGAGAAGTTACGACTCTTTAAAAATGCCTCACTACTGATCTATTGTGCAGATTATCATCTGATCTCTTCATGTCTGGAGGAATCATCCGATTATCAAAACCTGAAAACCTTTACATGGAGCAGGCATCAGGAGGCCGACCTTCGCATCACTCAAATTGAAAAGACCGCCGGACAAACACTTATTACAGCGCATTTCCATTCTCAAACGCTCTCAGTCACCATTCCATTTACAGACGAAGCATCGGTTGAAAATGCAATTCACTGCTGGGCGTTGTTGCTGAATGCCGGAGGTCATCTGAAAACAAGCAAGTGCAAAAACACAAAGCCGCTGCTGATTGATCAACAGGTCATTGCTACCCGAATGAAATCACTGGCTCCCGTAGCAATGAGGCTGGAATTAAAAGAGGCCATCAACAATTGCTCGCTTATTAACGATAGTTACAATTCCGATATAAACTCCCTGGGAATTGCGCTTGATTTCCTCTCCCAGCAGAACCAGCACAAAAAAAGGACAATCATTTTATCGGATATTTTGCAGTCAGGTCGTGACAAGGAGGAACTTTACAAAGAGATAGCCAGCCAACTTTCATTTAAGAAAGTCGACCGGATCATTGGGATTGGGAGAGACATCAGTAAGTTTGCAGACAAATTTCCAATGACAGGGAATTTTTTCCCGGATACAGACGAATTTCTCACCCATTTTCCGCTTTCATCATTCCAGGATGAAACGATCCTACTGAAAGGCGCCCGTCTATTTGAATTTGAGCGAATCAGTCATGTGCTCCAGCAAAAGGCACATGAGACGGTCATGGAGATCAATATGGATGCCCTGGTCCATAACCTGAATTATTTCCGTTCAATGCTGAAACCCGGGGTAAAGACCATGGCCATGGTCAAAGCCTTTTCATACGGAAGCGGTAGTTTTGAGATAGCGAATGTACTTCAGTTTAATCACGTGGATTACCTCGCCGTAGCTTATGCCGATGAGGGAGTGGAATTGCGCAAAGCCGGAATTCACCTGCCGGTCATGGTTATGAGCCCTGAGGAACAAAGCCTCGATACACTGCTGAAATTTAACCTTGAGCCCGAAATCTACAACATGCGTATCCTTAAGCTCCTGGATGATGCCATCGAGAGGAATCATAGCTCAAACCAGGAGAAGGTCTGTATCCATATCAAACTCGACACCGGGATGCACCGCCTTGGGTTTGCCGAAGAGGAGATCGATGCGTTGATGGACTTTCTTGAGGGAAATCAAAAGGTCCACATCCAGTCGGTCTTCTCGCACCTTGCTGCGAGTGAAGATACGGCTGAGGATGCATTTACACAGGATCAGATTGACAAGTTTACAAAAATGAGTAATTATATTACTCAAAAATTTTCCTATCCTGTCTTGCTCCATATTTTGAATTCGGCGGGGACTGCGCGTTTCCCCCAGGCTCAATTCGGCATGGTCCGGCTTGGAATTGGCTTGTACGGGATCGCCAGCTCTCCCAGGGAAAAAAGCCTGATGAGAAATGTGATCACAATGAAGACCGTCATCACGCAGATAAAGCGAATCAGAACAGGTGAAACTATTGGCTATAACAGGATGGGGAAGGCTGACAAAGATATGGTCATCGCCATTGTTCCTGTGGGTTATGCCGACGGGCTCAACCGGAAGCTGGGGAATGGTAAAGGGAAATTGTTTATTCACGGGAAACCATCGCCGATCATCGGGAATGTTTGCATGGATCTTACAATGCTTGACCTTGGAGATGCAGTCAATTTACCGGGAACGCCAGAGGAAAATCAACTGCAGGTGCAGGAGGGGGATGAAGTCATCATCTTCGGAGATGAGCATCCCGTAGAAGACCTGGCAAGAGATATGGGGACCATTCCTTATGAAGTGTTGACAACCATTTCGAGGAGAGTAAAAAGGGTCTATTTTCATGAATGACCGGACCGTCTGATTTTCTTGTATTTTTGCTTTGTAACCGGGTATTATGGAGTCCCATATCTTAAGCATTCTTATCCCTGCCTATAACGAGGCCCCTACCATTCATCTCATCCTGGATAAAATCATTGCAGTGAACCTGATAAACCAGGTAAGGAAGGAGATAATCGTCATCGATGATTTTAGTAAAGATGAAACCGGAAGAAGGGTAAAAGCTTATATGGAGGCACACCCCCATGAAAATATCCGTTATTTCTGTCAGTCCAGAAATATGGGAAAAGGAGCGGCACTTCATCGCGGAATCGAAGAGGCTACTGGTGACTATATCATCATCCAGGATGCAGACCTGGAATATGATCCGGGAGAGTATAATATCCTGCTAAAACCCATGTTGGATGGAGTCGCTGATGTGGTTTACGGAAGCCGTTTTATGGGAGGGAATCCGCACAGGATCCTGTTTTTCTGGCATTCGATCGGTAACAAGGTCCTTACTTTCCTTTCCAATATGTTTACCAACCTGAATCTAACCGATATGGAGACCTGTTATAAACTCTTCCGTTCGGATATCATTAAAAAGATCTCCTTCAGGGAAAACAGGTTTGGCTTTGAACCGGAAGTGACCAGCAAGATAGCACGCTTTCCCGGGATCAGGATCTATGAGGTCGGGATTTCTTACTATGGAAGAACTTACGATGAAGGGAAAAAAATCGGCATGAAGGATGCCTTCAGGGCGGTATGGTGCCTGGTCAGGTACAACATGTTTGATCGAAAATACCTGAAATGATAAGGTCAAGAATAAAATTCCCGATCTCTCTCTTTATTGTTATCTTCCTCTCCGCTGCCATTGTTTTCGGAAGGGCACTCCTTCCCCGCTGGCTCACATACGATGTCCTCTCAATCATCACCTGGGATGTTTTCGGTTATTACCTTTATCTTCCAGCAATCTTTATCCATCATGATCTTGGCATCAGGGATTTCACCTGGGTTCAGCAACTGCTCGACACCTATCACCCAACCATCAGTTTTTATCAGGCATACCAGGGACCTGGAGGTGATTATATAATGAAATACCCGGTTGGCCTCTCAATCCTATTTAGCCCGTTTTTCTTTATCGGTCATATTTATGCAGGGTTATCCGGTTTACCGCAGGATGGGCTCTCGCTCCCTTACCAGGTCTCCCTTGCCATGGGGTGTTTGGTTTATGCAATCGTTGGGCTCTGGATCTTCAGGAAAATCCTGAACCGCTATTTCAGTGATACAGTCTCTGCACTGGTCATGGTCGTTACGGTACTCGGCACAAACTATTTTGAACTGACTGCCTACGACGGAGCCATGCCGCATAATTTCCTCTTCACGATTTATGCCTTCATCGTTTGGCTGACCATCCGCTGGCATGAAAAACCAGCATGGAGATTTGCAATTCCTCTCGGATTACTTTGCGGACTTGCCATCCTGGTCAGACCGACGGCCGGGATCATTGTCATGGTTCCGCTTCTCTGGAATATTTTTGGTAAGGGATCACTGCTGGAAAAGGTTAACCTGGTAAGAAAACATCTTTTCCAGGTATTGGTAATGATCTTGTGTTTGATCCTTGTTCTTGGCATACAGCTTCTTTACTGGAAGATCCACTCAGGGAACTGGATCTATTACAGTTATGAAAAAGGAGAGGAGCTCCAATGGATCTCTCGTCATCTCTGGAAAGTCCTCTTTTCCTACAAAAAAGGATGGCTGGTCTACACCCCGGTTATGATTTTTGCAATCCTCGGATTTATTAATCTGTGGAAGAATATCCGTGATCTCCTTCTGCCGGTCATTGTTTTTTTTGTTATAAATCTCCTGGTCATTTCGAGCTGGCCAACCTGGTGGTACGGAGGCAGTTTCAGCCAGCGCCCCCTGATGGAGGCTTACGTATTACTTGCTTTTCCGATGGGAGCATTCATCGATTGGTTGCTCACAAGAAGACTTGTTATAAAAATACCGGTATTCATTGTTATTACTTTTTTCATCTTGCTCAATCTTTTCCAGACCTGGCAATACATGAACTTCATCCTTGATCCCTCCCAGATGACAAAAAAATATTACTGGACCATTTTCGGGAGAACAAGTATAGCGCCGAAAGATCGCCTGTACCTGGAACCCATGGAGAGGAATGATGCTGAGGCTCTCTCTGATACCACCGGTTTTAACCGCCGTGTGATTGCCACCTTCGATTTTGAACAGCCTGATCCAAATAACCCTGGATTTTACTGCAGGGATACTTCTGTTTCCGGGAACTATTCTCTAAGGATGAGCAAGAAGCTCGAATTTTCCTCCACAGTGGATATTCAATACAAAGATCTTTCCACGAAGGATTTTGCCTGGATCCGGTCAACGGGATGGGTTTATTTTACATGTAAGCCGGAAGAGGTCAAATGTAGTCTTGTTATCTCGTGCAACAAACATGGTGATGCATATAAGTACAGAATGGTAGAGCTTGAAAAGCTGAACCTGGTCCCAGGTCAGTGGAACAGGGTTAGTATGGATTATATGACGCCATATCTGGATAATAAAGAGAATACAGTTCAGACATACTTCTGGTTCAGGGGAGATCAGGAGATCCTGATCGACGATTTTGTGGTGACGGTTTTCGAGCCAAAAAATTAACCATCTCTTGCCTCTGCATAAAATCTCATTGGATGGATCTGACTGCTGTTATACAGACCAATTTTTCAAATACACAGGTTATCTGGATAATAACGGCATTGCTGTCAGGATTTATTTCCATTTTTCTGTTCCTGAGGAAACGGATTCCTCTCAGCCTTTTCTTTCTGCTCATCGCAGGTGCCATTCTTCGTTTTCTTATCGCTGGTCTGGATCCATTCCTCTGGACATGGGATGAACAATATCATGCCCTGGTTGCAAAAAATATGACCGGGAACCTGCTCAAACCGGTGCTTATTTCTGATCCGGTCCTGGACTACGATTTCAGGGCATGGAAAGAAAACCATATCTGGCTTCATAAACAACCCTGGTTTTTATGGCAGATCACCCTGTTTTTTAAGATTTTCGGAATCAGTGAATATATTCTGAGACTTCCCACAGTCATCATGATGTCGATTCTGATCCTGGTTATTTACCGTATTGGATCAATTGTCGCGAACCGGGAAACAGCATGGTTTGGAGCTTTTTTATACAGTTTTTCTTACTTTTTTATCAATTTTATTTCCGGGGCGATTCCGACTGATCACAACGATGCTGCCTTTATCTTTTATGTTTCCCTTAGTATCTGGGCTTGGGTGGAATATACAAACTCAGAAAAAAGGAGATGGCTTTTCTGGATAGGACTTTTTGCGGGAATTGCCGTCCTGAACAAATGGATGGTCGGTCTGTTGGTATTTGCAGGATGGGGCTCAGTAATTTTAACCTGTTCCCCGAAAGAAGAATGGTTCATTAAATTTAAACAACTGACATTTTCTCTTCTGGTTACCTTAGTTGTAGCACTTCCTTGGCAAATTTTTATCCTCACCACCTACCCCACGGAAAGTATGTTTGAATTCCGGTTCAATATGGAACATGTCTTTAAAGTAGTTGAAGGACACCACGAAGCCTGGTGGTACCATTTTTCTCTCCTTTCTCAGCAATATGGAGGTATAGTTGTTCTCTTTATCATTTTGCCCGGAATGTATTATCTCGTTAAACAGATTCATTTTAAAAGTTACCGGATCGCATTACTGATATATCTTGTCGTCACCTACCTGTTCTTTACAGTTGCAGCCACAAAAATGCCGATGTTCTGCACTATTGTTGGACCAATGATCTTCCTGGCACTTGGCGGTTTTCTGAAAAAATGTACCGACATCTTAAACCGTCTTCTCCCATCCCCCATCTCTTTTCTAACCCTTTTAATTCTCATCAGCCTCCTGGGGGTCTTCTATCTTCAGATCAACAGGATCGATACAGAACATTCAGTCAGGTCCGCCTATTGGAAAAAAGTAAGGGATGATGCCATTCTTGATAAAGTCATGGCAGAAAAGCTTCCTTCCAATGATTATGTAGTGTTTAACTGCGGTGGTCATAATTCAACCATGTTCATGTTTTATACCGGGATTACTGCCTATTGCTTTTATCCGGATCAGAAACAGTATAATAATCTGAAACAACGCAAAATAAAAATCGCCACTTTTGCAGATAAGGATCTGCCTGCCTACCTGGCAGAAGATCCCGAGGTAGTGAAATTGTATTCAAACCCCATCCCTTACTGACCATGGCCTTCAGCAGCAGTATCTTTTTACTTTGGTTCCTTCCGCTGTTCCTGATACTCTATTTTCTGCTGCCGTACAAACTGAAAAATTGGTTTCTCCTGTTAGCGAGTATCTTCTTCTTTGCCTGGAGTGCTCCGGAATTTGTTATTGTCCTGGGAGGAAGCATAATCACTGATTTTGTGATCATGCGGTTTATGAGAAACGCCGAATCTCCCTCCCGGAAATGGCTCTTTTTGCTCTCAGTGATCATGAACCTGGGCCTCCTGGTCTATTTCAAATACATGAATTTTTTTGTCGACCAGTTCAACTCCGTACTAAACCTTTTTGGAGGGAAACCGGAAGACTGGACCAGGATTGCTCTGCCTGTGGGAATATCTTTCATTACATTTCAAAAGCTTTCCTGTATCCTGGAGGTTTATAAAAAAAGACATCCGGGATTTGACCAGTTTCAAGATTATGCGCTGTACATCCTGATGTTCCCCCAGATTCTTTCAGGACCGATTGTCAGGCCGGGTCAAATTTCAGAACAGATCACCGACCGGAGGGAGCAAAACACGATCGATAATAAACTGACCGGATTCTGCCGCTTCATCATAGGACTGTCCAAGAAAGTCCTCATTGCTGATGTCCTGGGCGTCACTGTAAACGAGATCTTCGCATTGCCGGCGGGGGAGCTCTCCTCCGGGCTGGCATGGACGGGAGCCATTGCATATACATTCCAGATCTACTTCGATTTTTCCGGGTATTCCGATATGGCGATCGGACTGGCCCGGATGATCGGCTTCAGGTTACCTGAGAACTTTAACAGTCCTTATCTTTCAACCAGCATTACCGAGTTCTGGCGCCGCTGGCATATGACCCTTTCGTTATGGTTCCGCGATTACCTTTTTCTGCCGCTTGCCTATTCCCTGTCACGGAAAATTCCCGCAGAAAAATATCGGGGTTTAAAAACTGAAATGCTCATTTATATCGTTTCTGCATTGACCACTTTCCTCCTTTGTGGTTTCTGGCATGGAGCCGCCTGGTCGTTTGTTGTATGGGGACTCTTTCATGGATTTTTCATCATTATTGACAGGCTCTTTCTTTTAAAATTCCTGAAAATGACCGGGCGAGGACCTGCTGTTCTTTTTACATTTTTAATCCTGGTCATTGGCTGGGTGATCTTCCGGGCCGATAACCTTCCCGCAGCATTCATCTTTCTCGGAAAAATGTTCACTTTCGGTGGGGCAGAAAATCAAGTCTGGCTGAATTCCAAATTCTGGACTATATTCTGCATCGCGATCTTTTTTAGTTTCTGGGCCGGGATCAAAAAAGTTGATCCTTGGATTGGAAAACTTTATGAAAGTCCATCAAATAAAACCATGGTGACCATTGCTATTTTGGCGATGTTGTTTTTTATTTTAAATGTTGCCACCATAACCTCATCAGGATTCAACCCGTTTATCTATTTCAGATTCTGATTTAATATGATTTGGGTTTGTTTATGACAGCTTTTAAAAAAATTCTTTTTATCCTGGTTCTGCTTCTGATGCTCATCCCGTTCATCCAGAACAGGTTGTTAAGGATTTCCGAAAAGCCCTTAAGAGGGATGTACCAGTTTTCTGAAAAGCCGGAGTTAAAATTGTTCACATGGGCTGGATGGTTTTCGGGTGAATTTCAGGAGAAGCTCAGGAAAAGCACAGAGGATAATATTGGTTTCAAAAAAACACTGATCAGAATATTTAATCAGATAGATTTTTCTCTTTTCAAATTGATCCATGCCGAAGGATTTATTGCAGGGAAAAAGGATTTCCTTTTTGAGGAGGATTATATTCATGAATACACCGGGAAATATTTCATCGGCAAGGAAACGATTAACAAAAAATTATCACGGCTTAAAGAAGTTCAGCAAGAACTGAAATCAAGAGGGACTACACTGCTACTTGTCCTTGAGCCGGGCAAGGCCAGCTTTTACCCTGAGTTTATTCCCAGCCGGTACCATCCGGAGAATAGATCCCTGACAAATTATGACTACTTGAGAGAAAGGGCTCTCCAGCTTGAGCTGGAGTATCTCGATCTGAACCGTTATTTTCTTTCATTAAAAGACACTTCACGATATCCAATATTTTCAAAATATGGGATGCATTGGAGCATCTTCGGCGTATATCATGCCATTGATACAATTTCAAGACACATTGAGGCAAACATGAACACTGTTCTTCCCGGAATGCAAATTATCGAGCTTGTCATCTCTGACCAGAGCAGGGGAAGTGATTATGATATCGGCGAAATGATGAACGTGATTTTCAGGCTGCCGGCCACCAGATGCGCCTACCCTGAGGTCAGGTTCGACACTTCCCGGATAATGAGGAGACTCTCTGTGCTTGTCATTGCCGACAGCTACTACCTGAATATAGTGGATGATTACGGAAAAAATCTTTTCAGGAAACAACAATACTGGTATTATAATAACAGGCTTTATCCTTTCCAGGATGATGTTCCCCCCACTTATGTTGATAAAACAAACCTGATGGAAAAATTAGCCGGATATGATGTTATTCTCCTGATGACCTCGGAAATAAATCTTCATTGCGGGTTCTGGAATTTTGCCGACGAAGCCTGGCTTGCTTTTCACCCTGATGAAAAAGAGGATCCGGTTTACAGGATCGAGAACGAGATCCGGAACGAACGAAGCTGGTTCCGGTTTCTGGTGCGGAGAGCAGAAATTGAAAGGGTTCCGCTCGAAACAATGATACGGCAGAATGCCGAATATGTATATTATTCCGGACAAAATCGTTAATATTGTACATGAATTTTTTCGTCAGGAAAAGAAAAAAACTCTTCATTTTCAGTATCCTTTTGCTGGCCTCCGTTATCGTTTTCGGGCTGGGACTGAAATATCTTCCGATCCATAAGATCTTTAGTGTCCAATCCTCTCCGGAAAACGTATTTACGGTCAATCCCCAGAACGGACAACAGGCGCCCCATTCTCTTTTAATCGATTTTGAGGTGGCGCCTGGGAAAACCCCGCCGGACGGCCTATATAAGGGGATGGCTCACTCAGGGATCTACTCGTCAAAAGCCTTTGGCAAAAACAGCTATTCAGCTGCTATCGAAAGGACATTTTCGGAAATTGGGATCCCTGATCCTGAATCCGTGGGATGGAGTAGCTGGATTTATGTCTTTCCAACAGAAAGAGAAGTAAAAGCCACATTTGTCTTATCGGTTGCCAACGAGTTAGGTGTAAATGTCCTTTGGAAAGGAATCGGATTAAGCGGACCGGGAATTCCGCAGGGGAAATGGTTTAAAATAAGCACCAATACAAGTCTGTCGGGAATTAAATTCAAACCTTCTTATAAAGTCCAGATATATCTGTGGAACGATAGCAGCACTGATATCCTGGTGGATGACTACTATGTCGTTTTTAATGGCACCTCTGAACGCCGGGGAGATTCTACACTTGTCGATATGACCCGGAATATTCCCTTTACACCTGCTTTTAATCGCCCGCCATTCCGGACCTCTTTGTTAGAGAAAGAGCAGATCAACAATCAGAATTCCCGCTTCCTGGTTTTGAATCAGTCCATTAAAGAGGGGAATATTAAACCGGATGAAATGATCATTGCAGGGAATTTCCAGGGACGTACCGGAGCCACAGATGAGATCCTGGTTCTTGGAAAAGATGGAAAACCCGGACTGTTTGCCTTCTGTCCGGATGAAAAGAGGTTCATCAAAATCACTATCAATATTTCATCAGAGGTATCACCTTTCCTTTACGCAAGAAACCTCTGGAAGGGAAGATTCATCCGGGAAACAGGTGACCAGGTTTTGATTGAAGGGGAAAAAGAGTGGATCCTCGGGAAATTCGAAATGGCTAAAGATCCCTGCAATCAGAGTGACAATCCGGTGGCAGATTTCAGGATTTTATGGCGATCAGCCATCCCGGATCTGAAGATTCTTCCTCAGAATGATGTCAAAAGTTTACACACCGGTGATTTTGATGGAGATCAGATCACGGAACTTTTGATCAGCAAACCGGATGGTTCCTGGCGTATGATTCGTCTGTCAGCCGGATCTGGAGGTTCATTCACTTCAGTTGCCGAAGGCAGTGTGGTTGCCGACTGGAACAGGGACAATGGAAAATTTACCATTACTCCGGGCAGGTTTCTAAATCGTTTGAAACAGGATGTGATCCTTACGGTATTTATAAATAAGGAAACCGGAAAACCTGATTATTCTCTCCTCAGGTTCAGCCTGGGCCGCGCAATTTTCGAGACCCTTTTTACTTTACCGGTTAATAATCCGGGTAAAACGGTTGGACCCGATTCACTCCAGGTTTCAGAT
>JBAXRT010000052.1:0-17945 GCA_037131065.1 bacterium
GTACTTCGGGTCATCTGCTTGCCATTGTAATTCTTGCACATGGGAATGTCGAAGACGAAAGTCACATTCCATTTTCCGGCGATCGAATAGCTCAGCTGTGGCAAGAGGGTGAGGAGGTAGTAACCGGAATTGACGACGTTGTTTCCCTTGTCTTTGTCGTTGGTCTTCCATTCGCCTCTCACCTGGAGCAGCATTGTGCGTAAACCGAACATAACGATCCTAAGGAAATGAAGAGAAGAAAGGAGAGAAAACCCCGTTTAATTATGAACATTTATATAGACCTGCCGGGATTCAACGTTGTCATACTTGTCCCTGACCTCACAGGTGATCTCGAAACGGTCGGAATGACATACGGTCCATTGAACCGTGGGGCCTTTCCCGATGAAGGTGCCGTAGGTTGCAGTCCAGTGATAGGTTAGCTCTTCACCGGTGGCATTGGCGGTAATGGAAATGATCCCGTTGACCTTCATCGTGGTATCCTGGGGGGTGAGACCGGAAAAGGTAAGTGTATTGTTGGAGGGATTATTGTTGCTTTTTGAACAGGCAGAAAAAAGAATCAACACGCAGAAAAACAATGGAATAAGAGCTTTATTCATGATGATTTTCTTTGTTATGATGAACCTTGGTTGTTAGGGTGCAAAGATACGGCATAAACCATATGCAGGTATGTTAATTTGGTAAAAAAATATAAATTCAAGGTAAACTTTTATCTTTGCTCCGTTGAAAAACCTGATGAAAATATTGCGCTATGTCCTCCCTTACTGGGGGAATGCCGCCCTGAACATTCTTTTTAACATCCTTTCGGTTCTCTTTTCCCTGGTCTCCTTTACACTCTTTATCCCGGTGGTGGATATGTTGTTCCAGCGGACAAAGCGGCTTCCCAAACCCCCTGAGATTGATTTCACCAATCTCCATTCACTGACCAGCGGCACTACCATCCGCGATAATTTTTACTATTATTTCGGACAGATGATCGATTATTACGGGGAGAACCAGATGCTCTTTTACATCGGGCTGACCGTCATTGTTCTCTTTTTCCTGCGGAATCTTTTCCGTTATCTCTCCATGTATTTTCTAGCCAAGGTGAGGAATTATGTGGTAAGGGATATCCGCAACCATCTGTATTATAAGGTCCTCATCCTCCCTTTGTCATACTTCAGTGAAAGGAGGAAGGGAGATATCATTTCAAGGATAACCACCGATGTGCAGGAGATCGAGTGGTCGATCATGACCTCCCTGGAGATGATCTTCAGGGACCCCATACAGATCATCTCATTTCTCGTATTCCTTTTCATTATTAGTCCGACCCTTACCCTTTATGTCCTCATTATTCTCCCCATCAGCACATACCTGATCGGAAGGATAGGGAAGAGCCTGAAAAAAAGTTCTGTGAAGGGGCAGAAGAAGATGGGCCTGATCCTCTCGATGATCGAGGAGACGATCTCCGGTTTGCGGATCATAAAATCGTTCAATGCCATCGATTTTGCCGATGCGCGTTTCCGGAATATGAACCAGGATTATGCCCGGCTGATGGTGAACCTCTACCGGAAGCGTGACCTGGCTTCTCCGCTCAGCGAATTCCTCGGCGCAGTCGTTCTCACCGCCGTGCTGTGGTATGGCGGCCAGCTTGTTTTTACCCCGGGAAACCTGCTGAGCGCCTCTGTCTTCCTGGTTTACCTTGTGACCTTTTCCCAGGTCATCCCGCCGGCAAAGTCGATCACCCAGGCATTTTACAATATTCAGAAAGGAGCCGCTTCGGTCGAACGGATCGAACATGTATTGAATGAACCCGAGGTGATCGTCGAAAAGGCCGGAGCGATGGAGAAAAAGGAATTTCTTTCGGAGATCGAGTACCGGAATGTAAGCTTCTCTTATTCTCTTGAGCCGGTCCTGAACAAGATCAACCTGGTGATCCCTAAAGGAAGGAGCATCGCCCTGGTGGGACCTTCCGGGGGAGGAAAATCGACGCTGGTCGACCTTCTCCCGAGGTTTTACGACTGCAACGAGGGGCAGATCCTGATCGACGGGACCGATCTCCGCGACCTGAAGATCAACGACCTCAGGGGGCTGATGGGTATCGTTTCGCAGGAGACCATCCTCTTCAACGACACGGTATTGAACAACATCGCCTTCGGCATGGATCAGGTTACCCTGGAGGAGGTTGTCTCAGCCGCCAAAGTGGCCAATGCCCATGAGTTCATCGAACGGATGCCGATGGGATATGAAACCCCGATCGGCGACCGCGGGATCAAGCTTTCGGGTGGGCAGCGTCAGCGCATCAGTATCGCCAGGGCTGTATTGAGAAATCCCCCGATCCTGATCCTTGATGAAGCCACCTCGGCCCTCGATACCGAATCGGAAAGGCTGGTCCAGCAGGCGCTGGAGAACCTCATGAGGAACCGCACCAGCATTGTCATTGCCCACCGCCTCTCCACCATCCAGTTTGCCAATGAGATCATCGTGATGCAAAGCGGCGAGCTCGTTGAACGCGGCACCCACTTCGACCTCCTGGCGAAGAACGGGGTTTACAGGAAACTTTATGATCTGCAGTCGTTCGTGTGATCAGATCTCAGCCATCTTCACCAGCACGGCTTCCAGTTTCTTTTTCATCACTTTCGGGCGGCAATAGAAGCCGTTTACGATGATGGCGAAGATCACTTTGCGCCCGGAGATGGTGTGGGCATAGCCGGCAAAACTCTTCACAGAGGCAATGGTACCGGTTTTGGCCCGGATCCGCCCCTGTGCGGTGGTTCCTTTCATCGCCTTTTTCAGCGTGCCGGTAAGGCCCGAAAGCGGAAGGGATTCATAGAAATATTTAAAGTAGGGCGACCTTTGCATGATGTAAAGGGCATCCACGAGCTGACGCGGCGAGATGGCATCATTGCGCGAAAGACCGTTCCCGTCGTCGAGGTACATACCGCGGGTATCCACTCCCTTTGATTGCCAGAACTCCATGACCGCCCTTGCTCCCGCCGTATTGGTGCTCTTCTGGTAAACCGTTCCGCCGATCTTCCTCATGATCCTCGATGAGCGCCAGTTGATACTCATCTGGTTCGTGACGGTAATTTCGGGAACGATCGGCGTTCCGAAGATCTCGAGGGCGGCCCCCGTGACGAACAGTTTCAGGGTCGAAGCCGGGATCATAGGTCGTGCCGGATCCTGCTGTGCAATGACACGCGGCTCTTTTTCAGTACAATCAACGAAAAGATAACCCAGGGAGGCTCCCTCCATGCACCGGTCGCTCTTCAGCAGGTTGAGCTCATCGAGAAGGTACTCTACGGTTTCCTGGTCAGTGATTGCCGGGGCCTGAGAGCGGTTGTGTTCGTTTTGTGAACCATCGTTCGTACACGAAAAGGCTGCAAAGAAAAGGGAAAGAAGTAATACCAGTTGCTTCATGAGGGTTTGTTGAGAGCGCGGCAAAGATCGGAAAAAAATCCTTACGGGCTTCTTCCGTATGCTCCCTTCCGACATATCAAAGTGTTAAATATCCTTAAATATGTAGATGTTTTTACTCCTGAAAACCTTTTTTTTATACTTTCGGCCTCTTAAAAGACGGAAAGAAGGTAGCCGATGATAAAAAAAGTACTGGTTGCCAACCGTGGCGAGATTGCTATGAGGGTCATGAGATCCTGCCGGGAACTGGGACTCGTGACGGTGGGGGTCTATTCCGATGCCGACCGGAAAGCCATGCACGTGAGATATGCCGATGAAGCCTATTACATCGGCCCTTCCCCATCGAGGGAGAGCTACCTGAATATGGATAAAATCCTCGAAGTAGCAAGGCAATCCGGAGCCGATGCCATCCATCCCGGTTACGGCTTCCTGTCGGAGAATGCCATCTTCTCGGAACGCTGCAAAAAGGAGGGAGTGAAATTCATCGGTCCCGATGCCTATGCCATCACCACGATGGGCGACAAGATCACCGCACGGCAGACCATGATCAGGTCAGGAGTGCCGGTCGTGCCGGGGACAACGGAGAAGCTCACCAGCGAAGAGAAGGCGGTAGAAGTCGTAAATGAGATCGGGTTGCCGGTCATGATCAAGGCTTCGGCCGGCGGCGGAGGGAAGGGAATGCGCCTCGTGAAAAAAATGGATGAGCTCCTGCCTATGTTCAGGATGGCCCGGTCGGAAGCAATGAATGCCTTCGGCGACGATTCCGTTTATATTGAGAAATACATCGAATCGCCACATCACATCGAATTCCAGATCCTGGCCGACCAACACGGGAATGTGATCCACCTCTTTGAGAGGGAGTGTTCGATCCAGCGGCGTCACCAGAAGGTGATCGAAGAGACGCCTTCGCCCCTCATGACCCCGGAGCTCCGCAAAGAGATGGGGGAGAAAGCCGTTGCAGCCGCCAGGGCGGTGAATTATGAAGGGGCCGGTACCATTGAATTTATTGTCAATGACAATCTCGACTACTATTTCCTCGAGATGAATACCCGCCTCCAGGTGGAGCACCCGGTCACCGAGCGCGTGGTCGGCGTCGACCTGGTAAAAGAGCAGATCAGCATCGCCAACGGAAATCCCCTTTCGTTCCGGCAGGAAGAGCTGCGTCAGCACGGTCATGCCATCCAGTGCAGGATCTATGCCGAGGATCCCGACAACAACTTCATGCCGAACCCCGGAATGATCAAGCACATCACCGTGCCGCTCGGGCTGGGGGTGAGGTACGACGGGTATGTTTATGAAGGATATGAGATCCCGATCTTTTACGACCCGATGATCTCCAAACTGATCACCTGGGGAATCACCCGCCAGGAGGCGATCGCCAGGATGCTCCGCGCCCTTTACGAATACAAGATCACCGGCGTGAAGACCTCCATCAAATTCCTCGAAAAGATCATGGAGACCCCCGCCTTCATCAGCGGGAGATACAATACCCACTTTATTGAGGAGAACCACGAACGTCTCTTTACCCCGAAACACTGCGGGACCGCATGTGAGGATATGGCCATGATAGCGGCATTTATCGATTATGTGGATAAGCTGGAGAGGATCCAGCCACCCAAATATACCGAGGAGCTGGGCTCAAACTGGAAAGATTTTGGCCGCAAAAGAAATATCTTACGTCTTTAACCAAAAGTGATGGCATACGAAATCAGCATAGAGAACCGGACTGCAACCATCGAACTGCTCAACAGGGCCGGGACCAGGGCCCTGATCGCGGTCGACGGGCACAAATACGACATCGATATCGTCATGGTGGAGCCGGGGGTTTACTCTATCCTCTACAAGGGCCGCTCCTTTAACATTGAACTGATCGAAGGGGAGACGAGTAAGAAATATATCGTCAATACCTTCGCTAAAACCTTCAATGCAGAGATAATCGACGCCGAAACGAAATACATTCAGAGCAGGAGCAAGGGGATGGAGATGGAGGTGGACAACAACATCGCGTCACCCATGCCGGGCAAGATCGTGAAGATCCCTGTGGCCGTGGGTGAAAAGGTGTCTGCCGGGCAAACCCTGATCGTAGTCGAGGCTATGAAAATGCAGAGCGAATTCAAATCATCGGGAGAAAAGATCGTTAAGGAGATCCTCGTAAAGGAGGGTGACACCGTGAATGCCCACCAGGTCATGCTGAAGCTGGAATAAAATTTTTACCATTTTACCATTTATTTTTTATCATGCAAACACTGGAAGAGAGTTATCTCGAATTTGAAGATAAGAACCGGAAAGCCGAGCAGGGAGGCGGTCCCGATAAGATTGCAAAGATCCATAAATCCGGGCGCCTGACGGCAAGGGAGCGGATCATCATGCTGCTGGATCCGGATACCTTTGTAGAGACTGATAAACTGGTCACCCACCGTTGCCATGACTTCGGTATGGAAAAGAACAAGATCCTGGGCGACGGGATGGTGGTGGGTTACGGCAAGGTGGATGGCAGGCTGGTCTTTGTTTTTGCCCAGGACTTTACCGTTTTCGGCGGCACGATGAGCAGGGCCAATGCCGACAAGGTGATCAAGATCATGGATATGGCGATGCGTATGGGCGCCCCGCTTATCGGCCTGAACGACTCGGGCGGAGCAAGGATCCAGGAGGGAGTTGAAAGTCTGGCCGGGTATGCTGATATTTTCTACCGCAATGTGATGGCCTCCGGCGTGATCCCGCAGATCTCCGCGATCCTCGGGCCCTGCGCGGGAGGAGCCGTGTACTCGCCTGCGATGACCGACTTTATCTTCATGGTAAAGGAGAGCAGCTATATGTTCGTGACCGGGCCCGAGGTGATCAGGACGGTTACCCACGAAGAGGTGACCATGGATGAACTGGGAGGCGCCATGACCCACAATACAAAGAGCGGCGTTGCCCATTTTGCGGCCGAGAACGATGAGCAGCTGCTCATGATGATCCGTGAGCTGGTAAGCTTCCTCCCTTCCAATAACATGGAAGACCCGCCGACCAAACCCTGTACCGATGATATCAGGCGGGAGGATGAATCGCTGCAGTCGCTGGTGCCTGTCGACCCGAACAAGCCTTACGACATGAAGGAGCTGATCACCACGGTAGCCGACAACCACAACTTTTTCGAGGTGATGCCCCACTATGCGCAGAACATCATCACCGGATTTGCAAGGCTCGGAGGCAAGCCGGTGGGGATCGTTGCAAACCAGCCGGCATACCTCGCCGGGGTTCTCGATATAAACTCCTCGGTTAAAGGGGCCAGGTTCGTGCGTTTCTGTGACTGTTTCAACATACCCCTCATCACTTTTGAAGATGTTCCCGGCTTCCTTCCCGGCACCAACCAGGAGTTCGGCGGGATCATCAAACATGGCGCCAAACTGCTCTATGCGTTTTGTGAAGCTTCAGTCCCGAAGATCACCGTTATCACCCGCAAGGCCTATGGCGGAGCTTACTGTGTGATGTCGAGCAAACACATCGGCGGGGATATCAACTATGCCTTCCCCTCGGCCGAGATCGCCGTGATGGGTCCCGAAGGAGCGGTGAATATCATCCACAAAGGGAAGCTGGGTGAGGAACAGCGGGCTGAGGCCGTCGACCATTACCGGAAGACCTTTGCCAGTCCTTACAAGGCTGCCGAGCTGGGTTACGTTGATGAGATCATCTATCCGAAACAGACCCGCCTGAAGCTGATCCAGGCACTGGAGCTCACCCAGAACAAGAGCAAAACAAACCCGCCCAAGAAACACGGGAATATTCCGTTGTAACAAAAGCAACGCTTTTTGTTTAACTTTGTCTACCGGTTGAAGAACACCGGGTTTATGCGCCATTTTTTCCTGTTTTTGATCCCTTTATTTTTTCCGGCGACACTGGTTCCAAGTTTATCGGTCGCCCAGGATGGTCATCTGAAAGCCGGCAGTCCGGTCATTTCTGCTGCCACCAGGGCTTACGACTCGATCCGTGCCTCCAGGATCCCTGTGCTTGCCCTGCCTGACCATCTCCGCGGCAGGAGCCTTCCCCCGCTGGTCGACAACTCGAAAAACCCATACTGGTCGGGGATCAAGGATCAGTACATGTTCTATACATGCCAGGAGTATTGCGGCGTTACCTATACCTTCGGATATGAGATCAACCGGTTGAAGGATCATCCCGGTTCCCATTGGGAGGATACCTACCCGGCCCACTATACCTGGAATTTTCTGAACAACGGGCAGCAGTTCACCGGGGTGAACTTTCTGCAGGCCTTCGATATCCTCCGCTGGCAGGGGCAGATGGCCCAGAATGATTACGGGATCGATACCTCTTTCCAGTGCTCCGGATGGCCCACGGGTTATGACAAATATTACCGGGGCATGCACAACCGTATCCGCGAGGTTTACGCAATCCCCATCAACTCCACGGAGGGTATTCTTACTCTTAAAAACTATCTGTATGACCATCTCGACGGATCCCCGACAGGAGGGGTCGCCTGCTTTACGACCGACAGCTGGACCTTCATCTTTACCCAGGCACTTCCGCCGGGGACACCCGAAGCCGGGAAGCAGGTGATCATCAGCTGGCAGCCGCAGCCGGTCCACGGACTTACCATTGTTGGGTATAACGATTCTATCAGGTATGACATCAACGAGGATGGGAAATATACCAACGATACCGACATCAATGACGACGGAGTGGTCAATGCACGCGACTGGGAGATCGGGGGATTCAGGGTGGCAAACTCCTATGGATCATGGTGGAGCGACGTTGGGTTCATCTATGTGATGTATTCCGCCATGGCAAACAATTACGAGGAGGGCGGGGTATGGAACGACCGGGTTTATATTGTCGTTGCTGATACCGGTTACCAGCCGCAACTTACCATGAAGCTGAAGATGGATTATAATTTCCGCGACAGGATAAAGATCATGGCCGGTGTGAGCCAGGATCCCTCCTCAAACGTACCCGAACATACCATGGAATTTCCCATGTTCAGTTTCCAGGGTGGGGAGTTTCCCATGCAGGGAAGTTATACCGGCGGGCCGCCGGGGGCCGATACTATTGAGGTGGGCCTTGATGTCACTCCGCTGCTGAGCTGGCTTGAACCAGGAAGCGCAGCGAGGTTCTTCCTTGTTGCAGAGGAGCGCGATCCTTCAGGGCTTGGGAACGGGACCATTCACAGGGTGTCGTTCATCAACTATGGTGCAGGGGCAGCCGAATATGTTTCTGACCAGGTAATGGTGCCAATTGCCAATGACGGCACGACCCTTCTTTCGGCGAATCTCGTTCCCGTTTTCAGCAAGGTAAGGGTGTCCACGGCCAGCCTCCCGCCGTTTACGGCCGGGGAGAGCTATTCTGTCGCCCTGGAGGCCGAAGACGGCCGCCCGCCTTACAACTGGTCGGTGGCCGAATCCTACAGGATAATGGAGAAACAGGATTCTCTTGGGGAAGCGGCCGGTGAAAAGCTTGCACAGCAAAGCGACTTCCATCCCTATACGAAAATCGCGCTTCCCTTTCCTTTTCCGTTCTATGGGAAAAATTACGACACACTTTTCGTGAATTTCAACGGATTCGTCTCTTTCGATCCACAGACCGTTCCCTATCCTTACATTACGGATGAGATGGCAATGCTCAGAAAATTTCCTCTTATCTGCCCTGCCTTTACGCAGTCTTACTATTACCCCGGCTCTCCTTACGGCGTCTGGCTTCGCGACTCCGGGCCGCAGCAGCTTATGGTCCAGTGGAAAGCAGCCATGTTTGGAGGACAATCTCAGTCGGAGATCAACTTCGGGCTACGTCTTTTCCCCGACGGACGATTTGATTTTCTCTACGGGAAAATGTTCAATCCCAATTACCCTTTTAGTGTCTTTACAGGAGTATCCAAAGGGGATGAGATCAATCATAACCTGGAAGAGTTTCCCGGCGATGCCGATCTCTCTTACCAGTGTGTCTCCTACCGTCCTCCACAGATCCCCGGCAATATCCAGGTCAGCCCGGAGGGGCTGCTGGTAATTACCCCGCCCGATTCCACCATGATTTATGATGTGGGAGTGAGGGTCGCTGATGCCAATAACCTTTCAGACGTAAAATATTTTCAGCTTTCCGACGGACTCGATATCGGGTACGACCTGCTATCGGGCAACGACAATCTCCTCCGGTTCGGTCAACCCGCATCTTTCAAGCTTTTCCTTACCAACACGGGGATGGATACCATCCGGAACCTCTCCCTCCTTCTGAGAAATTTCACCCCCGGTGTGGAGATGATCGACAGCCTTGAGTCGCTTGGAATCCTTGAGCCGGGAGAAACCGGTGTCATCGGAAATGCTTTCTCCTTCTCACTCACAAGCCACCTTCACAACGGATCCCCGGTCGATATGCAGATCCGTGTGGCTTCAGACGGGGATCAGTGGAAGAGACCGGTCCTGATGAACGTATCCGCCGTGGATCTTGAATTCGGTCAGGCCTCAGTCTTCGACGGAGATAACAACCTGCTCGATCCGGGAGAATACGCTGACCTGGTGATAGGGGTAACGAACAGAAGCGACCTCGGGACAACCAACCTCGAAGTCAGCCTGGAAAGTCTTGACACCCTTGTGACCATTCAGTCGGATCCACTGCAGGTGATTGATACATTTTACAGTCAGAGCGACAGACCGGTCATTTACCAGGTATCCGCTTCCCGGGTTACCCCGCCGGGCCATAAGGCAGCCATGAAGATGGTGATCTCTGGAAAAAATGAAGTACCGGTCGTTCATAAATTCCAGCTCCAGGTGGGAAAGAAAGCAGTGGCCCTTGCATTACTTTCATCATCAAACACCTCTCTCCTGGCGATGGAAGAGGAGCTTGATTCGCTTCAGGTGCCCTATGAGGTTTTCACCGCACTCCCCTTCGGATACAACGACTTCTCTGCGATATTTCTCATGCTCGGAACTGCTAACTCAGGGTCCCATGTCCTTACCAACCAGGAGGGGTCCGACCTGGCTGCCTACCTCAATTCAGGAGGCAATATCTATATGGAGGGATTGAATACGTGGAACAATTCGAACAGCACCCCCCTTCATTACATGTTCCGTCAGATCTGGGACAGGGTCTCCTACTTTTCATACAGGAGTATCAGTGGTGTGCAGGGGACCTTCACCGACTCCCTGGTGCTCGCCACCCATGGTACTTTGGGCGGCGGTGTTTACAACTTCCGGCCGGTCGAACCGGCATACATTACCCTGGTCAGCAACAGTACCCCACCCCGGAACCTGGAGATAACCAATGACGGAGGAACCTTCAGAGCCATCGGGACCTTCGTTGGTTTCGGATCGATGGCCGACAGCCTCTATCCCTCCGGGAGGTTGTCCCTGATGAAACGCTACATAGGTTTCTTCGGGATCGATCTCTCCGGGCTTCATCCCTTCTTTCATACAGCAACCAGCCAGGCCTGCATTGGGAAACCGGTAACCTTCATCGACGATTCCTACGACAACATCATCTCCCGGCAATGGGAATTTCCCGGCGCCATCCCGGCTTCATCAACCGAAAAGGATCCCGTGGTCACCTATGGCACCGCCGGGAAATACGACGTGAAACTTACCATATCCGACGGGGTCAATACCCGCTCCGTGTTTAAGGAGCAGTATATTACCGTAATGGATTGTACCGGCCTGGACGAAGAGGCTGAAATGATGAAGATCGGCATCTATCCAAACCCGGCAAAAGAGAGCACATGGATCGTATTGCCGGGATCGCTGCAAGGCCCGGTAAAACTGGAGCTCTTTGATTTTACCGGCAGGAAATGCAGGGATATCACCATTCGTTCCAGGGAGGGATCTCCAAGGTACTCACTTGACCTCCGCGGGTTGCCCGGCGGGATCTACATGCTGATGGTAACTGCCCCTGAATTCAGGCAAACGGTAAAGATCGTTACCGATTAATTCATACCTTTGAACTTCAATTCGATTCCAGATGCAGGAAGTTCAGCAGATCATTAAAAACCTTGCTTCAGAATACCAAGGGGAGGTTACCAGGATTCGTCGCCATTTTCACACGAATCCCGAGCTCTCCCTGGAAGAATTTCAGACGGCGGCTTTCATATGTAAAAAGCTGGAAGAGTATGGGATTCCCTACACGAAGGATATCGCCGGGACCGGGATCGTTGCGCTCATCCATGGCAACGGGAGAGGCGGGAGATGCCTAGCGCTCAGGGCTGATATGGATGCACTTCCGGTGACTGAAATGAACGATGTTGAATACAAATCGGCAGTTCCCGGCAAGATGCATGCCTGCGGACATGATGTCCACATGGCCTGCCTGCTTGGTGCAGCCAGGATCCTGAATGAATTGAAGGACAAGTTCGCCGGCACTGTCAAGCTCATATTTCAGCCCTCAGAAGAGACCTACCCGGGCGGGGCGATCACTATGATCAGGGCCGGGGTTCTGAAAGATCCCGAACCGGACTTCATCATTGCCCAGCATGTGATCAACATGCTGGAAGCGGGGGAGGTCGGGATGGCGCCCGGTCCCTACATGGCTTCCACCGACGAGATCTTCATCACGGTGAGGGGAAAAGGGGGTCACGCCGCTACCCCCGACCAGGTGATCGACCCCATCCTTATCGCCTCCCATATCGTAGTTGCCGTTCAGCAGATCGTCAGCCGTAAGGCAAGTCCGGTCATGCCAACCGTAGTCTCCTTCGGCAAATTCATTGGCGAAGGCAGGACCAACGTCATTCCCGGAGAGGTAAGGCTCGAGGGAACAGTCCGCACATACGACGAAACCTGGCGTGCCGAGGTGCATAAGCAGATACAAAAGCTCGCGGCTTCCATCGCGGAAGGGATGGGCGGCAGATGTGAATACAGGGTCTCGAGGGGTTATCCTTTCCTGAATAACGATCCGCAGCTTACCGCGCGACTGAATGAACTGGCTGTTGAATATGCCGGGAAAGAGAAGGTAAAACCAATAGAAAAAAGGATGACCGCCGAGGATTTCGCCTACTTTGCGGCAGAAAAACCATCCTGCCTCTATCGCCTGGGTGTTGCCAATCCTTCCAAAGGGATCAACTCCAACCTCCATTCCGACACCTTCGATGTGGACGAGCGATGCCTGGAGACAGGCGCCGGGCTGATGGCCTGGTTCGCCGTAAGGCTGCTCTCCCGTTAGAATCTTATACGAAATGGCTGCAGAAAGGAAAATGAAACGGGTCATTCGTCATTCGTCATTCGTCATTGGTTTCTTAATTCTCAATTCTCAATTCTCAATTCTCAATTCCTTTGCCCAGGATCGCCCAACCACCCCTACCCCCGTCCTTACTCCCTTCCGCCCCGGTGGTGCAGCTCAGCCCGTCAACGACGAGCAGCTTGCCATGCAGCTCTACCAGGCAAGGGATTACGTGAAGGCTGCCGAAGTGTATCAGCGGCTCTACGACAAGCTTCCAAGCAACTATTACTATTCATACCTCCTCTTTTGCCTCGTCGAGACCAGGGATTTCAACCAGGCCGAACGGCTTGTGATGAAACAACAGAAGTATGAGAAACGGATGCTCCACTACCTTGTCGACCTTGGCTATATCTATTACCGAGAAGGGAACGGGGCGAAAGCGAAAAAACATTATGATGAGGCGATCAGCAAAATGGAACCCGATCCGGTACAGATCAGCGACCTTGCCAATGCCTTTACTACCAAGGGAGAGATGGATTATGCCCTGCGTACATACACCCGTGGCAGGGAGATGATGAACAGTCCGTTTGTCTTTTCATTTGAGATGGCCTCCATCTATGAAAGGGGACAGGATTATAAAAGTGCTTTCGGGGAGTACCTCAACTTGCTGGAAGTGAACAAGAGCTATCTCAATACGGTGGAGGACCGGCTTCAGAATATCCTTGCTGAAGATAAGGACAATGAAAAAAGCGAAATGCTGCGCAAGGCTCTTCTCACCCGGGTCCAGGAAGATCCGGAGATGATATTATATTCGGAACTGCTCTGGTGGTATTCCGTGCAGCAGAAAGATTTCCGTCTTGCCCTGATCCAGGCCAAAGCCCTCAACCGGAGGCTGAAAGAGAACGGGGAGCGTATCCTGGAGGTCGCCTCGCTTGCCATTTCCAACGGGGATTATGAAATTGCTCTGGAAGCATTCAGCGAGGTGGCCTCCAGGGGGCCCGGCCATCCCTACTACGATTTTGCCCGGGCAGGGATCCTGAATACCCGTTTCCTCAGGATTATTTCCTCCCCGGCCCCATCAAAAAAAAGCTTTGAAGCGCTCGAAGAAGAATTCCATAAAGAGCTTAAGGAGTCCGGTGAAAATGCCCCCAATGTCCCCCTGATGGAAAATCTTGCCCGGCTCGATGCCTTCTACCTTGGCAAGCAGAATGAGGCTGCCGCGATCCTTGGCCGGGCAGTTGAACTTCCGGGACTCACTGAGGCGGAGCGGTCAAAGTGCAAGATGACACTCGCCGACATCCTCGTTCTGACCGGCGATGTGTGGGAAGCTTCACTCCTTTACCAGCAGGTATACAAGGATTTTAAGAATGATGTCCTCGGCCAGGAGGCCAAGTATAGGAGCGCACGGCTTTCCTATTATATCGGCGAGTTCGCCTGGGCCCGTTCACAGCTCGACATCCTGAAGGCAGCTACATCGAAGCTCATAGCCAACGATGCCATGGAGCTCTCACTGCTGATCAGCGAGAACTACGACCCCGACAGCAATACCGTCGCCCTCGGGATGTTCGCACGCAGTGAACTGCTTGATTACTGTAATGAGGAGGAGGCATCCATCCTGACGCTCGATTCCATCCTGATGAAATTCTCATACCATCCCATTTTCGATGAGGTGATCCGGAAAAAGGCCGGGATCAGGAAGAAACAGGGCCGCTTTGCTGAAGCCGACAGCCTTCTCGCCACTGCCGTCAGTGATTACCCCGACGGGACCGTCGCGGATGAGGCGCTGTTTGAGCGGGCGGAGCTGAATGAAAAATTCCTCGACAACAAAAGCAGGGCGATGGAACTCTACCAGGAACTTTTTGAGAAATACCCTTCAAGCATCTTTGTCCCGGATGCCAGGAAGAGATACCGTACCCTGAGGGGCGACAGCAACCGATGATGGTAACCCCAAAGAAAAGATATGGCCAGCATTTCCTGCGGGATGAAAATACAGCCCGGAAGATCATCGGGTATATAAACCACGATTACCCGGCCATTCTTGAGATCGGACCCGGAACCGGGGTGCTCTCCAAATATCTTTTGGAGGATCTCCTCCTCGACCCCGTGTTCCTGGAGGTGGATGGCGAATCGGTCGATCACCTGCAGTCGTTCTACCCTGCCATCGCAGGCAGGCTGATCCGAGCTGACTTTCTTGAATTTGACCTTTCAACATTCAGGCCTGGAACGGACAAATTCACCATCATCGGAAACTTTCCCTACAACATTTCGACGCAGATCCTCTTCCGTGTCCTTGAATTCCGCGACCGGATCCCGGAAGTCATCGGTATGTTCCAGAAAGAGGTGGCGATGCGCATTGCTGCCCCGCCGGGTTCAAAAACGTACGGGATCCTGAGCGTTCTGCTCCAGGCCTACTACCACATCGATTACCTTTTTACCGTCAATGAGTCAGTTTTTTTTCCTCCCCCGAAGGTGAAATCGGCAGTGATCCGGCTCAGGCGGAACGACACCGCAAAGCTGGAGTGCGATGAAGCGCTCTTTTTCCGGGTAGTGAAAACCGCCTTCAACCAGCGAAGAAAGACCCTGAGAAATTCGCTGAGATCCCTTGCGGACCAAGAGCTGCTGGAAGGACTTCAGCTGGCCACCCTCCGGCCGGAACAGCTCCCCGTGGAGGATTTTGTGAGGATCACGGCTGCCATTACAGGGTGAGCATGAGTAACCGCAACGGTTGACAAAGCCCGGCAAATTTCTATATTTGTAAAAAGTCATCGAAAGATGCCCCATCCCGATATAAAGCCGGTAGGAGGATCCGGCAGGAGACCAAAGCAGAAGAGAAGCAGTCCCGGAGTGCGAAAGCGGGTTGTCAAACCCTTTTCACCTAAGCGGGCCAACCGCTATTTCATCCTCTTTATCTTCATTGCCAGTTGCCTCCTCTACGGGAATACGATCCTGAATGACCTCTCCGTCGGGGATCAGTATTTCACCCGCGACGCTGTTGTAAAGCAGGGGATGAAAGCAATTCCCTTGATTTTTTCATCGCGCAGCAGCTGGGATTCCGGTCAGACGGGAGTTCCCGGATCAGTTTATGAGCCGGTCACCAAGCTGACTTTTGCCCTGGAGTATGAATTTTTCGGCGACAGGCCCGGAATGAGCCACGCATTTAACCTGGTCATCTACTTTTTCCTTTCGGCCTTGCTTTTTTTTCTACTGAAAAGGATCCTGAACCGCTACAACATCCTTTTCCCCTTCCTGATCACGATGCTTTTCATGGTACACCCGGTGCATACCGAAGTGGTAGCCAGCCTGAAGAACAGGGGTGAGATGCTTGCCTTCCTCTGCGGCTGTGGCGCCCTGTGGTACCTGACGGATTATGCCGAAACACGCAGTTTCCGGTTTCTTTTCTTCGCTCTTCTCCTGTTCTTTACAGGGGCGCTCTGCAAGGGTTCCATCTTCTTTTTTATCCTTATCTTTCCCTTTATACTCCATTTCCATTCGGGAATGCCTTTGAGGAAATCGGCCCCGGCTTTCCTCCTCAGCCTGGCCGTGGTCGTTTCAGCGACATTCCTGCCCAGGATCATTATTCCCGGGATGACTGTGGCCGGAACCTGGGCCGACAACCCGCTCTTCATCGATCACAACTTCTGGATCCGGATCGGGACCTCCTTCATGGCGCTTCTTTTTTACCTCAAGATCCTGGTCTATCCCGTCCACCTGGTTTATTACTACGGTTACGACATGATCCAGATCGTCTCCATGCTGAACCTCTGGGTCCTCTTTTCAATGCTCCTCCATGCCATCCTTCTTTTTTATGCGATCCGGAAATTCCGGGAAAAGCACATCCTCTCCCTCGCCATTCTCTGGTACCTCCTTGCCATCGTCCCGTTTTCAAATTTATTCTTCCCGGTCCGGGGGATTGTATCGGAGTCCTTTGTTTTTACAGCCTCGGCAGGATTCTGTATTGCCGTGGTCTATGTCATCTTCACCCTGTTCCGTACTGATCCACGGACCCTCACCATCGAGACGGATGCCCGCATCGAGATCCTTTCCCTGCTGATCATCATTACCATCCCAAGTACCCTCATGACCATCTCCAGGAATACGAACTGGAAAAATCAGGAGACGCTTTACAAGGCCGACATGGACGAGCTGGCGTATTCGGCCAACGCCAACCTGGGCTATGCGGGATTTCTTCTTCAGAAAGCCTATGCCAGTCCGGAATACAGAAAGAGGGGCCGGGTGGATGAGAACTGCAAGCACGAGATCATCAGCCGGCTGAGAAGGTCACTAAGGATCTATCCCAAAAACATCAACGCCCTGAATGAAATTGCGAAGGTTTACCTCGAAGTTGCCGGCCAGCCTGATTCATCGCTCATTTTCCTGGGCAAGGCCACGGAACTCGATCCGCTGAATGAGGAGGCCCTGCTCAACCTCGGGAAGACCTACCTCTACCTTGGCGATTACCGGAAAGCCGCCTACTACGCCAGGATGGCGGAGGCGGTCAAAAAATAGTTACTGAAAAAACCTTTAGTTTTCCTTTGTCTGAGTCTTTCGTTTCAGCAGGCTCTTCACATCGCGGATAAAGTAGAAGTCGCTCCTTCGGAGTTTCAGGATATCCGTTAGTGGCATGTTGACAAACCGGGAGTAGATGATCACGAAAAATATGGATCCCACCGCATAGCTGACATTGGTCGCCCAGGCAGCGCCGATCCCGCCGTAGGCCGGAATCAGGTAGAGGTTCAGCAGGAAGTTGATGATCAGCGCCGGAACAAAGGTATAGAGCGCGATCTGCGGCTTGCCGATCCCCGTCAGCCTGCTGTTGAGGATACGGAAACCCACCAGCACCAGCACCCCGGGAAGGATCACCTGGATCATCGGTACGCTGCCGGTGTACTCTTTCCCGAAGAGCAGCGGGATGAGGTACGGGGCAAGGAAGAAGATCAGGATCCCGCTCAGCAGGCCGATCAGCAGGGAGACCCTGAAGATAGATGCCACGGTCTTGTTCACAAAAATATGCTCATCGGTGTTTGCGCTCCTGCTCAGGATGATCGCTTCGATGGCAATCGGAATGTGCCAGAGCTGCTCGGCAATCTGGGTGGCCACCGAATAGAAGCCGACCTCTTCGAGCGTCGAGAGTTTTTTCAGCATCAGGATGTCGAGCCGGTAGTTGAGCTGCATCACGAAGATGGCGATGGCGTTCACGAGTCCGAGCTTCACCATGCTCTTCATGATCGGCTCGTGGTATTTCCAGGTGATGGAGTAGTGGTAATCGATGATGATGATCCGGTAGACGAAGAAGAACATCAGCAGGTTGGCCAGGAAGATCGAGATGAAAGCGCCGAGGACGGAGAGATCGAGGATCCACACGAACCCGGCGGTGAGGATCAGGGTGAGCAGCGTGGGACCGGCATTCAGGATGTTGGCCCGCC
>JBAXRT010000053.1:0-17893 GCA_037131065.1 bacterium
ACACTGGTGCCCGATCCCCCGGAAGTGATCACCTCCAGTGCCGGGTGGGATACCATGAAAAACCGGGACTTCCTCCGCGATGTAATAAAGAGCTTCAGGGAAGCAGGCATCCGTACCTCCATCTTCATTGAGACCGATCCGGTGATGATCCGCAAAGCCGCCGAGACCGGCACCGACCGGGTGGAACTTTACACGGAATCCTATGCGAGGAATTTTCCGTCGAACCGTGAGACAGCCGTTAAACCCTTTCATGACGCTGCCATTGTTGCCCGGGAGGTTGGATTGGGTCTGAATGCCGGCCATGATCTGAACCTGGAGAACCTGAACTACTTTTATGAAAATGTTCCCGGCCTGCTCGAGGTCTCCATCGGCCATGCCCTGATCTGTGATGCGCTGTACCTGGGACTGGAAAACACAATACAACTATACCTGCAAAAACTTCACCATAGACGGAATTTATGACTTTCCCAACTGGTGAAATAAGTCGGCAGTCACTAGACAATGCAATCAATGCAGACAATGTAATCAATGACCTCATCCCCTGCACCCCTTCTCCTCAAGGAGAAGGGGACGGGGGTTGAGGTTTAATGACTTAATGACCTAATGACCAGAACCATCTCCCCACTCTTTCTAATAATTCTGACGCTTTGTTCAGGTAATCTGCCTGCCGGGAATATCGAAAAAAAAGCTGCCCGGATACACAACGTGGTGCTGACAATCGATTCACATAACGATACGCCGCTGCGGATGATGGTGAAGGGATTCGACATCAATGCCAGGCACGATCCGCGGAAGGAGTATACCAAGGTCGATTACCCCAGGATGAAGGAGGGCGGGCTCGACGGGGCCTTCTTCGGGGCCTTCGTCTCCCAGGGATCAAGGGACCAGGAGTCATACGAAACGATACACAGAAAGATCCTGATCCTGTTCGATACCATACACAATGCTGCGAACCGTTATCCCGAAGCAGCAGGGCTGGCAGTCTCGCCCGATGAGGCCTGTCGCCTGAAGGCGGAAGGGAAGCGTTCCGTGTTCATCGGCATCGAAAATGGCTATGCCATCGGCAGGGATCTAAGTCTTGTCGGCGACTACTATCGCCGCGGGGCACGGTATATCACACTCTGTCATACGAAGAACAACGACATCTGCGATTCCTCCAACGACACGGTTGAGTTCAACGGGCTGAGCAGATTTGGAAAGTCGGTCGTGGCAGAGATGAATCGTACGGGTATGATGATCGACATCTCCCATGCATCCGATAAAGCTTTTTATGATGTGCTGGCCACGACAAAAGCCCCGGTGATTGCCTCCCACTCCTGTGCCCGGGCCTTGTGCAGCAACCGGAGGAACCTTGACGATGAGATGCTAAAAGCCCTCGCAAAGAACGGCGGTGTGATCCAGATGTGTATTCTGAGCGATTACGTGAAATCACCTGAACCCAACCCGCCGCGGGATTCCCTGCGCAAAGCGGTCCGGGAGAGGTATCACGACTGGGACAACCTTACTGAGGAGCAGATCCGCAGCTACAGGAAGGAGATGAGGGAGATTGATGCAAAGTATCCTGCAAAACTGGCCACCGTCGGTGATGTGGCCGATCATATCGATCACATCATAAAAGTTGCAGGTATCGATCATGTAGGGATCGGCACTGATTTCGATGGCGGGGGAGGAGTCGACGGTTGTTTCGATGTGAGCGAGATGGGAAATATTACCCTGGAGCTGGTAAAGCGGGGTTATTCAAAAGAGGATATCCGCAAGATCTGGGGGGCTAACCTGATGCGTGTTTTAAAAGAAGTCACCTATATATCAAGGAATTATGATCGTTAAAATCCTCGTTTCACTTATCCCGGTCTTCCTCTTCCTGATGCTGCTGCTCTACCTCGACAGCCTCCGGCTTGTGAACAAGACCCTGCTCCTGTTCTGCCTGGCCTGGGGCATCGCCAGTGCCATCCTGAGCTTCGTGGTGAACACCTTCCTTATCCGGACGTTCGAAATCAGTTTTGATCTTTATTCAGGCTGGATCGCACCTTTCGTGGAGGAGTTCCTGAAGATGTTTATCCTCCTCGTCCTGATCCGGAAGAACAGGATCGGTTTCATGATCGATGCGGCCATCTATGGTTTTGCCATTGGTTCGGCCTTTGCCATGTGTGAGAACCTCTTCTATCTCTTCCATTTTGCCGGGCAGGAGGGCAACCTCATGGTATGGATCACCCGCGGTTTCGGGACATCCCTGATGCACGGCGGCACGGTGGCCATCTTCGGGATTATGACCATGAGCGCCCTGAATCGCCATGAGAACACCACCCTGGCCATTTCGCTCGGGATGATACTCGCGGTCTTTATCCACGGGCTCTACAACCAGTTCCTGGTCTCCCCCCTTATCTCAACCCTGCTGATCGTTGTCATCATCCCTGTGACCATCAGCATTATCTTCCAGGGGAACGAAAAATCGATCCGGAAATGGCTTGAGATGGAATTCGATTCCGAAGTAAAACTGCTCGGCATGATCCGGAAGGGTAAATTCTCTGAGACGAAAGCGGGAAGTTTCCTTGTCTCCATTAAAAAGCATTTCCCCCCGGAGGTGGTTCTCGACATTTACTGCTTTATAAGTCTTTACATGGAGCTTTCGATCAAAGCTAAAAGTGTACTGATGTTAAAGGAGAACGATCTGCCCATCCATCCCGATCCGGGGATCCCGGCAAAATTGAAGGAGCTGAAAAATCTCAGGAAGAACATCGGAAAGGCCGGTTTCCTTGCCATTGCGCCCATTCTGAGGATGAGCAGGAAGGATCTCTGGAAAATATCTTTATTGGAGGCGAAATAAATATTTTATAACTTTCACCAACTTTTTATAACTTCCTTGTAATTATGATTGAAAAGGATGACAATGAGCTCGTGTATGAAGTGATCCATGGAAGCATTTCATCCTTTGAAATCCTGATCGAACGATATCAGAATACGGTCTTTAACATGGTGCTCCGGATGGTGAATGAAAGGGAAACGGCTCTTGATCTTACACAGGATGTTTTTATCAAGGCCTTTGAGAAGATGGGCAGTTTCAATTTCAAATACCGCTTTTTCAGCTGGATATACAGGATTGCTGCCAATGAGACGATCAACTATCTCAAATCGCAGCGACGTTTCGAAAGCCTGTCGAAAGTTGAAAGAGCAGGGATCGCAGAGGAGGCGGATACCGGCAGGGAGGCCCGAAGCAAGAAACTTCATCTTGGGCTGAAACTGCTCCGTGCCGACCAGCGACTGCTGATCCTGCTGAAATACTACTTCGGCCTTTCCTACGAAGAGATGGCTGAAACGCTCGGCCTGCCGGAAAAAAAGATAAAAGCGAGGTTGTTCACAGCCCGCGAAAAGTTAAAGGATGAATTACTGAAGAACGATTTTTTTGATGAAGAACGATAAAAAAATAATAGACCTGATCTACCGCGACCTTGACGGAGAGCTGAATTCCGAAGAACAGGCAAAGCTCCGGGGGATTCTGGAGAACGACCCGGAAACGGCAGCCTTCCAAGCCGGCTGGCAAAAAGTGAGGAGGCAGTTCGACAAGGAGAAGGAGCAGGAAATAAAAGTAGATTTAAAAAAATTAATACTGGAGAAAATCAATATGGAAAAGTACAAACAAAAAGAGACAGGGAAAGAGATGAAGCTCTCCACCCCGTTATGGCGCAAGCCTGCCTTCAGGATATCACTGGTCTTTATCCTGGGCGTTTTTGCCGGGTTCCTGCTCTTTACCTTTCTTAAGGTAGATCTCTCCGGATCGAAAGTACCAACCCCGGAAATGAAGGGAACCCTATATGATACGCGCTCATTCGACAACATGAAGGTTGCCGACAATATCCTTTTCGACACACCACTGGCTAAAGCAGTTTTTGCCGTGAGGTATTCCACCAGGATCGTGGAGATCCGCATCGACCTTTCCTCACTGTACCCGGTGAAGACAGTCGTACAATTTGATTACAACAACTTCGAATGCCTGAATGTGCAGAATGTCACTGTGAATGACCAGACTTCCTGCAGCTCATCCTTTAATTTCGTGCAGATCAACAATGTGGGTGATAACAAATTCATCATCCAGTTGTACAACAAGAACAACCTGCAGCACAACATCGATTTCACCATCCTGCAGAATGATATGCCGATCTATCAGAATTCCATAGCCGTAAACAAAGAATAAACCAAAATAAATTTCATCAGCCATGAAAAAGCAAACCAAAATCATCATCGGGATCGTCCTTGCCATCGCCGTCATTATTCTTGTGGTATCCCTGATATACCCCCCGGTCTTTAAAGGACTGACCTCAGGAACCTTTGGGAAAGCAGATAAATACCATAAGGTACAGATGACCGAAAAGGACATCCAGCTGCGCTCGGAATTCGTGCAGGACACTGCCCAGCTGCGGAGTATGATCCAGGGACTGATCTATTTTTCGCTCTTCTCACAGAATATGAGCTATACGATCGATACCTGTGTGAAGTCATTCCATATAAGCGGCATCTGTAATGAAAAGAACAATGCCTGCGAGAACATAAGCATCCTGGAGGATTATAGCACGTTCATCAAGAACAACACCAAGACCCTGAATTCGACCGTGCGCATGCTCACCGATTTCTACCTCAAGGATACCACCGACCAGGCAGTGGATGTTGAGAAGAACCTGCGCGACTTCGGGAACTTTGTGACCCAGCTGAACGATCGTGACTCGGTGGTGGAGAATGCCCTCTACGCTATGGATGGTTACTTACTGAGCCCCAAGATGAGAGAGATCAAAAAAACGGAACTTTCCGAGCTGAAATCGATCCGTGACCAGCTGCTGATGAAAGGGGTACAGCTTGCCGGATTGCTCCAGGACAAACCCCTCTGCTCCAGCCTCATATCCTATGCGCTGACTTCACAGCTGCAATTTGCCGAATTGACCGGACTGGTATACGTTGCTGCCCAGGAACTCCAAATGATTAAAAATTCTTCAGAACTAACCAGCTATGTTGGAAGTCATTCAGTTTCAATGTTGCCGATTTCTGCATTGGGACTTGAATCCCAGTTAAAGAATGCTGTCATAGGCAGACAGGATCTTTCATCAAAACTGATCGGCAGCGCCTTGGTTTACGATAAACCTACACTCTGCTTCTTCCTGTATAGCGGAGAGCAGTATGGGAAGATCGTATCCTCCTCTCTTAAAGGGGGTGAAATCAGCAGCAATTACACCGGCGCCGGGCAGATCGGGACTGTTGCCTACATGGCACAGGATGGCCTCAAGCTTGTGCAGTCCGCTTTTGATCTTAAGAATGTCTATTCCTCCATGGGACTGGGATCGGTCCTTAAATCAGGGGAGCTGGATCGGATCATTTCAGCACAAAATCTGGGTTCTTTCTCTGTCGGGGATAAATTCGTAGGGATGTATTATGAACTTGGATCAATGGGATATATGAGTTTAGGTGTGACGTCCGATAGATAGGAATCGGATTAAATATTGTAAATTGGCAGTGAAAAAGCCGCTGTTATGAAAAACAGGTCACTTTTCACTGCCATTTTTCTTTTCATGGCGGTGAGCCTCCCCACCCTCGCCCAGAAGCTTAACATCAAAAAATACGAGACCTCCAACGTGAGGCTCGTTTTTATTGACAAGAACACCTCGTACCTCGTGCCTCATACCGTGCGGTCGTTCGAGAATGCCCTGGCGTTTCACAAGGAGTTCTGGGACTATGACCCAACCAGCGAGACCAACATCCTCTTCAACGATTTCGGCGATGTGGGGAATGGCGGCACGATGGTCATCCCCTGGAACTTCCTCAACATCGGCGTCTCACCCTTCGACTATACCTTTTCGGTAGTCCCATCCAATGAACGGATGCAGTGGCTGATGAACCACGAGCTTACGCACCAGGTAATGTGCGACAAGACCTCGAAGGGCGACAAGATCCTCCAGGGAATTTTCGGAGGAAAGGTAATACCCGACAACCGCGACCCGCTTTCGCTCGTTTACTCCTATTTCACCACTCCGAGATGGTACTCGCCACGCTGGTACCACGAGGGGATCGCTGTCTTTATGGAGACCTGGATGTCGGGCGGCGTCGGCCGGGTGATGGGTGGTTACGACGAGATGGTCTTCCGGGCGATGGTCCGCGACAGCGCTTATTTCTACAATGTGATCGGTCTTGAGACGGAAGGAACTGCAATCGATTTCCAGGTTGGTGTGAACTCATACCTCTATGGCACCAGGTTCGTTTCCTACCTGGCCTACAAATACGGGATCACGAAGCTGAAGGATTTCTATTCGCGCAACGATACCAGCCGCCGATTCTATGCCTCGCAGTTCAAACATGTTTATGGCGTCCGGATCCAGGACGAGTGGAACAACTGGGTGAAGTGGGAGAGGGAGTTCCAGGGGAAGAACCTGGCAACGGTTCGCCAGAACCCGGTTTCGGTGTACCGGAAACTTGTTGACCACCCCCTCGGATCGGTATCAAGACCATGTTACGACCAGCAATCGGGGAAAATGTATATGGCAGTTAATTTCCCCGGGAAGCTGGCCCACATTGCCTCTATCGACCTGGCCACCGGCGAGATGAAAAAGATCGACCCGGTGCCAAGCCCGGCTCTCTACTACGTGACCAGCGTGGCTTATGACGATTCGGCAAAGATCCTCTATATGTCGACTCACAACAACGACTGGCGGGGATTACGTTCGGTAAATGTGCTCACGGGAAGGACCAGGGACCTGATCAAATACGACCGGGCAGGAAACCTGGTCTTTAACCGGAAGGACAAGTGTATTTATGGTGTTCAGTCGATGAGCGGGCGTTCGATCCTTATCCGCATTTTTCCTCCTTATAAAAAATGGGAAGACCTTTATACACTGCCCTTTGGGAAAGACCTGTCGGATTTGGATATTTCACCCGACGGACTCTCGATCTCGGCTACCCTCTCCGATGTGCAGGGGAGGCAGAAGCTGGTGATCTTTAACATTGCTGACCTGAAATCCGGGATCACCGATTTTAAGGAGATCTTTGAGTTCGAGGATAATCCCGCAGCCAACTTCGTATTCTCCCCCGACGGGAAGTACCTTTACGGGACCTCTTACTACACGGGCGCTTCCAATGTCTTCCGGATTTCTATCGAAACGCTGAAACCGGAGATCATGACCAACGCTGAGACCGGCTTTTTCCGGCCGCTGCCCATATCCCAGGATTCGATGTTTGTGTTCGAATATTCCCGTGAAGGAATGATCCCGGGACTGATGAAGATCGATACTGTTCCCAATGTCAATGCCATTGAGTTCCTGGGGCAGAAGATCTACCAGAAATACCCGGCGGTGGAAGAGTGGATGTTACCGCCGCCATCGAAGGTCAATATCGATTCTCTGCATGTTAAGGAAAAAAAATATTCCCCGATCAGGGAGTTGCGTCTTGCAGGCGCCTACCCGATCATCCAGGGGTACAAGGATTACATTGCCGCCGGTTACCGCCTAAACTTCATGGACCCGATGGGGCTGAACAACCTTACCCTGAAACTCTCCTTCTCGCCCTATCCTCAGCTCGAGTTCAAGCAGACGATCCACTTTTCTCTGGAGTATAACCTCTGGGGCTGGACCTTCGGGGCCCAGTACAACTATGCCGATTTCTATGACCTCTTCGGCCCGACCAAGTTTAGCAGGGCGGGGTATGCCTTTTCGGTGAAGTACTATAAACTTTTCAACCGGATGTCGCCGGGTAAAACCGATTTTTATGTCAAGCTCGCAGCTTACGGCGACATGGAGACCCTGCCGTTTTACCAGAACGTGGCCTCCGACTATACGGAGATGTACATAGCCACCATCAACTTTCACAAGAGTTACTTGCGCAAATCACTCGGGTCGATCGAACCCGAACAGGGGTACGACTGGAGCGTATATGCCTTTACAAGTTTAGCAAAGAACACTTTTTACCCGCAGCTGATTAACAATTTCGACTTCGGCTTTCTGCTGCCACTGCGCAACAGCTCGCTCTGGTTCCGGACCTCCGTGGGACAGTCTTTCGGTGAATCGGACAAAACCAACTCCTATTTCTATTTCGGCGGGTTCGGGAATAACTGGATCGATTACCGGACTGCCCAGCAGTACCGGGAGTTCCAGAGCTTTCCGGGCATGCAGATCGATGAGATCTCGGCACTGAACTACGGAAAGTTAAGCACTGAGGTGAATTTCAAGCCTATCCGTTTCAAAAAGTTTGGACTTCTGGGCTTTTATTCCACTTACCTCAGGTTCACGGTTTTCGGCCAGGGGTTGTTCACCAACTTCTTCAACGACCAGGTGAACTACAACTGGTTCTCCTCGGGCGTCCAGGCCGATCTCGAGCTGGTGCTCTTCTCTCTGCTGAAAACGACCCTTTCGGTCGGTTACGCCCGCGCCTACCGTGACGGAATGGGGCCGAAAGACCAGTTCATGCTCTCGCTGAAGTTGTAGCCGGGGCGGGAAAATTGGGTTTGAGTAACACAGCCCCCATCCCCAACCCTTCCCCCACACGGGGGAAGGGTGGAGGCGGTTGTGGGTTTGGGTATGGAGATAGTGTGGGTGTGAAAAATCGATATCCTTATTTGCACAATTTTGATTATGACAGTTTTAAAAGGCCCTGAGGATTATCCGTTTTATTTCGGGGCCAAGCCGGAAACGCTTCGACTGGCGGCAGAATTGAGAAATACCATGACAGAAGCGGAGAAGATACTCTGGAAGCATTTAAGAAACCGTCAATTAGCCGGATGCCGTTTTCGCAGGCAACATCCCGTTAATGAATTCATCATCGATTTTTTTTGTTATGAAGCGATGATAGCAGTAGAAGTGGATGGCGAGGTACATAATGACCTTACCCAGATAGAGTATGACATCGAAAGAACCAGAATCTTGAACCAATTGGGTATCATGGTAATAAGATTTAGCAATAGAGATGTGGAAAGCAACATAAATGATGTTGTCAAAAAAATAATTGATTTTCTGAAAAACAAATAAACCTGAATACAACGTCTTGACCTCCCTTCCCCCGTGTGGGGGAAGGGTCAGGGATGGGGGCTGATGAGGGATGGGAGAGGACATGTTGACTAAAAAGGGAGGAGGCTGGTAAAGAAGTGATTTCGTAAATATTATTTTAATAACTTTGATCATCTCATCCATTAAATCACACGCCATGAAAAAACATTTACTTTTTTGTCTGCTGCTCGCCGGAATGATGTTTGTCAATTCCGCCTTTACCCAGGATAAACCTACCGGGAAAAACGAATTCAGGGTCGGTTACGGAATGCTCACGGGCGTCGAGATGGCGAATACCATCTTCAACATCTGGCCGGCCATCGGTGTTACCGTGATTTCCAAAGACACCATTGCAGATTATTCCCCCTCCTTTTACGGTGCAGGAGGATTGGAGTATTCCCGCCATCTGAAACCCTGGATCAGCGTCGGTGTTTCTGCCACAATTAACCCGATTAGCACCTATATCAAGAGCATCAGGGGCTATGAATATACCTGGACATATTATGTCCTTTCGGTCATGCCCCGAGTTGATTTTTATTACCTGAATAAGGGGCCTGTATCACTCTACTCCGGAGTCCAGGTGGGAGCTTCCTTCATCTTCTGGACGGATAAAACAGGAAACACGACATACTATGATTATGGAGTCTCCCCTGCCTTCCATATCAATGCATTTGGTATCCGTATTGGCAAGGATATCGGCGGATATATGGAGTGGGGATATGGATTCAGAGGCATCTTTAACTTCGGTGTTTCCGCAAAATTCTAAATTATTTTCCTTTGTCACAGACCTTTCAGAAGGCCCTTGAATCCGGAAATACAGGAGAGATCCGGCGTATCCCAAAGTCCGACCTGCATAACCATTGCCTCATGGGCGGCAGGATCGGGGACATTGAAAAGTTCTGCGGCAGGCGGCTTGAGCGGTTTAAATCTGATACCGGCACCATACATGATCTGAACCGGTGGATCGCCAGGGTCTACCGGCCACTTTTTCTTCAGCATCCCGGGGCTTTTACCATGGCTGTTGAAGCGGCTTTTGTCCAGGCAAAAAGGGATGGGGTAAAACACCTGGAGATGAGCATCGATATCGGGTATGGTCCTGCTTTCGGGATTGAACCTGGTGTAATTGTCGCTACACTTCAAAATTTACACCGAACCGTTGCCCCTGAGATCGACTACAGGCCGGAACTCGGGTTTATCCGTGGACAGTCGATGAGAAAACTCCTCGCCAACCTGGAACCCTATCTCGATTTTGGCTACTTTAAATCCATCGATCTCTATGATGATGAGTTTGCCCAGCCCATCCGCAATTTCCGGGAGATATTCAGATTTGCCAGGAAGATGGGGCTGAAATGCAAGGCCCATGCCGGGGAGTTCGGCGATGCCGATTCGGTGAGGGAGGCTGTGGAGGAGCTTGAACTGGATGTGGTTCAGCATGGAATTTCCGCTGCCACATCACCGGAGGTGATGCAATGGCTCGCAAGGAACAATATCCAGCTGAATGTATGCCCGGCCAGCAACATCAGGTTAAAACGGGTGCGGTCCTATAAAACCCATCCGGTGAGGATCCTCTTTGATCATGGCATCAGGGTCACGATCAACACCGATGATGTGGTGGCCTTCGGGGCCGGGGTGTCGGAGCAGTTTAAAAGACTCTATACATCGGGTCTTTTTACAGCCGGGGAACTTGACCTGATCCGGAATAGCGGATTATCCGGCTGATTTTATAACTTTACCATATAATAAACAAGATAAATTCAATCCCTACGATGAAAATGAACCGATTTCTTCTCACGCTGACTGTATTGTTTCTGGTCATTTGCGGTTTCGTCTCCTGTACAAAGAAAAATGATCCCGTCTATCTGAAGGTGGGGCTGGTATCAGGAACCGGCACCTTTGAAGACCATGGCTACAACCAGGATGCCCTGAAAGGCCTGATGGCGGCCTCCTCCTTTGCGCCATTCGAGTGGGAGGCACGCAACAGCTATTCAACTGAAGCGATCGACTCCAATATTCAGTACTTCATCAGGAATAATTTTAATGTGATCATTACACTGGGATTCGATGCAGCCGACTATACCCTGGCAGCTGCCAATGCCAATCCTTCGGTGACTTTCATATTGGTTGATTATTTCTACTCGCAGGTTCCTGCAAATGTTGTATGCAACGTGTTCGATGTCGACCAGGCCTCCTTCCCATGCGGGTTCCTGGCCGCCTATTGGGCTTTCCACCGCAACCCGCTTAATCCGAAAACAGGATATGTGGCCGGTCCAAATGTCCCCACCATCCAGCAGTTTGCCGCGAGCTATATAAAAGGAGGTGAATACTTCAACAACAAATACGGGAAGACGGTACTCGTTTCCGGAGTCAACAGCAACAGTTTCGCAGATACCGTGCAGGGAGCGCACTTGGCCGACAGCCTGATCCAGCAGGGAGCAGAGGTGATCTTCGCCTTTGCAGGGCTCACCGGGACAGGGGCATTGCACAAGGTCAAATCCCTTAACAAGTTCGGAATCGGGGTGGATGTTGACCAGTTTTACTCCATTCCGCAGGTAAGCTCAGTACTTCTTACCTCCTGCATGAAACGGCTCGACGTGGTTGTGCAGAGCGAGATCATGAAGATCTACAACGGCACATTCCAGGGGGGAGTGGTCATTCACTATAACCTGAAGAACAACGGAGTGGATATCGCCCCTTACCATGATTACGGGAGCCTGATCCCCGATACGATCAAACAGGCCGTTGCCGACATCAAGACAGGGATCATGAACGGGACCATTCCAACTGGTTGGCCTCCGAAATAGCTATTCAACTCTATCCAAATGAAAAGAGCAATCATCTTTATCTCCATCTTTCTTGTGATCCTGCTGCTTGTGCTCTTCAAGATCTTTTCCGACAAGGCCAGGGAGAAACAGTCGGCAGCCGGGGTTAATGCCAACCCCCTGGTCCCCGTGGAGGCAGTGATAGTCCGCGACACGACGGTCGAATTCCGCTTTGTTACCGTGGGCACGATCCTGGCCAATGAGAGTGTCGCGATCGTGAGCGAGATCAACCGGAAGGTTGTAACCATCCACATGAAGGAGGGCTCGCTGGTAGAGAAAGACCAGCTGCTGTTCAAGCTCGACGATGCCGATATCGTGGCACGGATCAACAAGCTCACTGTGGAAGAGAAACTGGCTTCGGAGAATGAGGTCCGCGAAAAGGCGCTGCTGGCCAAGGGGGGCATCAGCCAGGAGCGGTATGATATGGTTTCGAACCGTCTCAATACCCTGCGCGCCGAGATCGCCGTACTCAGGGTTGATCTATCAAAGACTGAGATCCGCGCTCCTTTCGCAGGGAAGATCGGTCTTCGCAGCGTGAGCGAAGGGGCGCTCGTGAATCCAGGTATCATCCTCGCAAGCCTGCAGGATATCAGCCGGGTAAAGATCGATTTTGCCATACCCGAACGTTATGCAGGCGACCTGAGGGCAGGAGAGAAGGTTATCTTCACTACCGACTATGCGCCCGAGCCATTCACCGCGACGGTGGAGGCTCTGGAACCCTCGATAGACCTGTCGACCCGAACGATCCGTATGCGTGCCATTTGCGAAAACCGCGGAGGGAGGCTCGTCCCGGGAGCTTCGGTAAAGGTTGACCTGAAGCTCCGTTCGGCAGAGAAGAGCCTCTTCGTGCCGACATCCGCCCTGATCCCGTCGGTGAAGGGGTACAGTATTTTTCTCAGCAAATCTGGGAGGGCAGTACGCGTACCGGTGAAGACCGGGCTCAGGAACCGCGAGTCGGTGCAGGTGCTTGACGGGATCCTTCCGGGCGATACCCTGGTAGTCACCAACCTGCTCAGGGTCAGAAAGGACTCGCCCCTGAAAATCGTAAAGTTGAAATAAGATGAGTTTATCATCTGTCAGCATTAAAAGGCCTGTCCTGGCCATTGTCTTCACCCTCCTGATCCTCATCTTCGGGTTCGTCGGATTCACCTATCTCGGCATCCGTGAATACCCGGAGATGGATCCGCCGGTCGTGACGGTCACCACAAACTATACAGGAGCCAACGCCGGGATCATCCAGGCACAGATCACCGAGCCGCTTGAGGATGCCATCAACGGGATCGAAGGGATCAGGGTGCTCTCCTCTGTTTCGAACGACAACACCAGCCAGATCACGGTGGAGTTCAATCTCGGGAAGGAGATGGAGTCGGCCGCCAATGATGTCCGCGACCGGGTATCGAAGACCATCCGCCTGCTGCCCAAGGATGTTGATCCCCCGATCGTGGAGAAGCTCAGCGCCAACGCCAATCCCATAATCTTCATGATCGTTCGCAGTTACACGAGGAACATCATGGAGGTGAACGACGTAGTGGAAAATACCATCAAGGACCGGGTGCAGACCATCCCCGGTGTGGGCGACATCCGGGTGTTCGGTGAGAAAAAATACTCAATGCGCATCTGGCTCGACCCGCTGAAGATGGCCTCTAACGGCATCACCTCGCTCGACATCCAGAATGCCGTGACCCGGGAGAATGTGGAGCTGCCTGCCGGAAGGGTGGAGGGGAACCTCACGGAGCTGACCATCCGAACGCTCGGGTTGCTGGAGACGCCGACACAGTTCAACAACATTATTTTAAAAGAGGCGAACGGGAACATCATACGGGTTTCCGACATCGGGAATGCAGAGCTCTACCCCGAAGACGACCGCTCGACCGTGAAGATGGACCAGCTTCCGGTGATTATTATCGGGGTGGTTCCCCAGACTGGGGCCAACAACGTGGCCATCGCCAATGAATTTTACAAACGGATGGAGAAGCTTCGCCAGGAGATCCCATCCGACTTCGAGATCCGGATCGGGTACGACTTTACCACATTTGAGCGGGAGGCGGTAAAGGAGGTGCAGCAAACCATCGTCATCTCCCTGATCCTTGTGATCCTGATCATCTTCTTCTTCCTGCGCGACTGGCGGTCGACCATCATCCCCGTGGTAGCCATCCCCGTGTCGATCATCGGCGCATTCATCATCATGGCCCTGATGGGACTTTCAATAAACGTGCTCACTCTCCTGGCGATCGTCCTGTCGATCGGGCTGGTGTGCGACGATGCCATCGTGGTGCTCGAAAATATATATACTAAGATCGACCTCGGGATCCATCCCACCGAAGCGGCCCTCCGTGGGATGAAGGAGATCTACTTTGCCGTTATCTCCACAACCATCACCCTGGCAGCGGTATTCCTTCCGCTTATGTTCCTCCAGGGGCTGATCGGCAGGCTCTTCAAGGAGTTTGCCATCGTCGTTGCCGGGTCGGTGCTGATCTCGGCCTTCGTGGCGCTTACCCTCTCGCCCATGATGTGCTCGAGGATCCTCAACGCGCAGCGGACCCTCAACAAGAACTGGCTGATGGAGAAGACCGAGCCCTTCTTCCTATGGCTCAACCGTGGTTACCGTTACTCTCTCAAGGGATTCATGAACCGACGCTGGCTTGTATTCCCCATCTTCATCGTTGTGCTGGTGCTGATCGTCCTCTTTTACCGGTCGCTCCATTCCGAACTTGCGCCTTTTGAGGACCGGTCGAATATCCGCATCCCAACCCTTGCTCCCGAGGGATCGACCTATGAATTCACCGAGTATTATATGGACCAGGTGGACAAGTACATCGGCGATTCGATCCCGGAGGCGGAGGTTTTTTTCTCCTGGATCACCCCCAGCCTCGGTACCATGGAGAATCCCAACAAAGCCCAGGAGATTGTTTACCTGACTGAACCCGGCAAGCGCAAGCGCAGCCAGCACGAGATCTTCCGGAAGATCTCAAAAGACCTTCAGGGTATCACCGGACTCCGGGCCTTTCCGTTCGAGCCCCCCACGATCGGCGACCGCTTCTCGGGTCAGCCGATACAATATGTGCTGCTGGCTCCTTCACTACCCGACCTGATCCAGATCCTTCCGAAATTCCTGGAGGAGGCAAAGAAGATCCCTTCGCTGCAGTTCGTTGATGCCAACTTCAAAGTAAACAAGCCGGAGATCCGGGTGACCATCAACCGGGAAAAGTCTTCCCAGCTCGGTGTTTCGGCTGAGGAGATCGCCCGCACGATGCAGTTGACGCTGAGCGGCCAGCGGTACGGCTATTTCATCATGGATGGACAACAGTACGAGATCATCGGGCAGGTGACTCCCGACTTCAGGGATCGCCCCGATGCACTGAAAACACTTTATGTGAGGAACAACCACGGAGAGCTGATCCTTCTCGACAATCTTGTGGGGATGGAGGAGAACATAAATCCTGCCTCGATCTTCTCCTTCAACCGTTATATCTCGGCGACCATTTCCGCCGGGTTGTCCCCCGGGGCCACGATGGGCGACGGGATCCATGCCCTCGACGCCCTCTCGAAGCGGGTACTTCCTTCCCATTTCAACACCGCCCTGGCCGGGCAGTCGCGCGACTTCCGGGAGAGCTCCTCGAGCCTCCTCTTCGTATTCGTCCTGGCCATCGTCCTGATCTTCCTGATCCTTGCCGCCCAGTTCGAAAGTTTCATCGATCCGCTCATCATCCTCTTCACCATCCCTCTGGCTCTTGCCGGAGCCCTGCTTTCGCTCTGGTACTTTGACCAGACGCTGAATATCTTCAGTGAGATCGGGATGATCATGCTCATCGGGCTTGTCACAAAGAACGGGATACTGATCGTGGAGTTCGCCAACCAGAGGAAGAATGCCGGGATCGAAAAGATCGAAGCGGTACAGCGGGCGGCGGTTTCCCGTTTCCGGCCGATCCTGATGACCTCCTCCGCCATGGTTCTCGGGATCCTTCCGATCGCCCTCAAGATCGGCGCCTCGGCCGAAAGCCGGCAGTCGCTTGGGATCGCCGTGGTAGGCGGACTGATCTTTTCCACCTTCCTCACCCTCTATATGATCCCTGCCCTTTATTCCTATCTCTCAAGGAACACCGGGGCTGATAAACTCGATGGCACCGAACTGACCGTTGAAGCAAGAAAAATCATGACCGACGATATCAGCTGATGAAAAGGAACCTGATCACCGCGTTGTTTCTCTCCCTTATCCTGACGCTTTCGTCGCAGGAACTGATGACCCTGTCGCAGGCATTGGAGATCGGCCTGGCCAACAATTATGGGATCAACATGGCGAAGAACAGTTACCGGATCTCCGGGAACAATGCAAGCCCCGGCAACGCAGGAATGCTTCCGCAGATCAACGCCAATGCGGGATACACGAAGGCATGGCTTAATGCCAAGGTGGAAATGCAAAACGGGGCCGGCCTGGACAATCCCTGGGCCCAGTCGGACCTGTTTACTACCGGGGTATACCTGAACTGGACCCTGTTTGACGGACTTGGTATGTTTATAAATTACGATAAACTGAAGAGGATGGAGGAGATCGGGGAGCTTAGTTTCAAGGTAGAGGTGGAGAATACCCTGGCCGCAATCATCGCCGCATACTATGACATCGTGCGGCAGAAGCAGGAAACCGACATCATCCGGGACCAGGTGGATATTTCATGCTTCAGGCTGGAGCTGGCACGGCTCCGGTTTGAAACTGGCAGTGGGTCCGAGATGGAATTTCTCAAGGCGAAGGTTGAGCTGAATGCCGACTCAGCTGCATTGTATAAGCAGCAGACAGTTTATCTCAACTCAAAGACCTCGCTGAATGATCTGCTCTCGAGGGATGTCAATACCCCTTACGAAGTGAAAGACACCATCCTGGTGGATTATGTGCTTCAGTACGACTCCCTCCGGAACAGCATGCGCGCGGCAAACCGGAACATCCTGATGGCCGGTAAAAATAAGGAGGTGAATTACCTCGATATGAAATCGGCACGTGCGAAGCAGTGGCCCAACCTGGACTTTATGGCTGGCTATGGTTACTATCTGAGCCAGTCGGGGGCCAGCTTCACAAAGTACAGCCGCAACTTTGGTCCCACCCTTGGAATTACTGCCACAATGCCCATCTACGACGGGAGAAATCTTAACCGGGAGTACAAGAATGCAAAGATATCGCTCGAGACCAGCGGGCTCGAGATGAAACAGCTCGAGAGCCGGCTGGAGACCTACCTGGCGAAGATCTACAACGATTACCGGAATGAACTCCGGATGATCGGTTTTGAAAGGGAGAACCTGCAGCTTGCCATGAAAAACATGGATATTGCCAAGGAGAGCTATGCCGTCGGGTCCATCTCCTCCCTTCAGCTCAGGGAGATCCAGAAAGATCTCCTGAATGCCAATACAAGGCTTGTCACTGCAGAGTACACCGCCAAGCTCACGGAGACTGCCCTGCTGCTCTTAAGCGGGAAACTGATCAAATAAGATCACACTTTCCTGAATTTCATCCGTTCAAAATAACCAATGATCCTGCGGATCACATCGTAGAGAAGGGTGAAATAGAGGATGACCGACATGAACCAGATCACGCAGAAATTGAACCAGAAGGTGTCGATCTGCCATCCGAAGAGGACCTTCACCGGGGCATAAAAATGAGTGTTCCCCGTGTTTGATTCAGGCATCATAAAGATCGGATCCTTCTTCCGGATGAGAAGCCCCTTTCCCTCGATGATCTTGTTCTCAGCGCTTTTGTTCAGCACCAGGTCGGCCAGGTTGTCGTTATAATAATCCTGCCTGAAGCGGAAGACCCCCTCTTCACCCATCCGGGCTACCATGGATTCATAAGCCCTGTCGCGCCTCCCTGAAACATTTCCGAGTTTCTGAGAATAGTAACGGCTGAGCGAATCGAGAAACATTTTGGTATCTTCTGCGACCTGGTCGGTAAAGGCACCGGGGGTTAATGATCCCAGTTGCTGACAGTCACCGAACCCCGCCTCGCCGGTCAGCATCGGGATCTCCTTTTGAAGGATTGCAAAGTTACTGGCAGTGACTTTGGGGTTTTCGTTCAGCCTC